>NZ_JBJURH010000030.1:0-91315 GCF_046098215.1 Streptomyces sp. Da 82-17 | reverse complement strand
GACGTAGTCGGAGTTCGTCATCGGCGGGTCTTCGCCTCGGCGACGTGGGTGTCCATGAGCTGCTGGGCCCGGGTGAGGTCGTCGCGGCGGAGTGCGGCGCGGAGGTTGAAGCCGAGGGCTCGGAGGTGTTCGAGTTCGCCGGGGTACATCTCGTTGTCGGGCTTCTGGTAGTCGGCGATCTCTTCGAGCTGGCCGATGGCGTCGTTCCAGCCGGTGCCGTACCAGACGGGTCCGGTCAGGGCAGTGCAGGTGACAGGCATGGCGCGGAGCCGGTCGATTGCCTTCTGGAGGACTTCGGTGCGGTAGGCGTCGAGCGCGTCCTGCACTTCGCCCGGGGACCAGACGGTCATGCTTCCGCGGTCGGTGCGGACCATTGCCGTGAGGCGGTCGCGGGCGCTCATCGGCGGCCGACGGTCGGCGCTCACCGGGTGGTCTTCGTCCGGTTGAGCTTGGTGAGGGCGGCGATGTGCTCGGTCCAGCCGGGGTAGTCCGCGTCGTGGGAGCAGGCCTCGGGGTGGTCGACGGCGAGGCGCTCCCAGGCATGGTCGGTGGGGTCGCCGAGGTGGCGGGCTTCGGCGGCGGTGCCTTCGGCGAGGCGCTTCTGGGCATTCAGGCGCTCGATGTGCGTCTCGACGTCGGTGAGGGGGACGTCGAGGTCGGCGATCACGCGGGGCTCGGTCGTCATCGGGACTCACCCGCCTCGGTGTCGTAGTCGGCGACGGCCCAGCGCTTCGCGTCGCGGTCCCAGACGACGGACGCCGTCTCGTGGTCGGTGATGGTGCCGTCGAGGTCGATGCCGATGGCGCCAGCGGAGTTGAGGGCGTCGGCGAGCGTCTGCCAGCGGGACCGATCGGTGCGGAGAGAGTCCTGCTCGGCAGATGCTGCCTCCCGCAGCGCCTCGGCGCGGGTGGGGCGAGCGGCCAGCTCGGCGCGGAGACGCTTCACCTCGGCGAGGAGTTCGGGTACGGAGCGACGGGCGCTGCACACGAACTGGACGTCGGCTTCTGTGGCCCAGTCGGCAACCAGCAGGACCTGCGCGTAGGTCTGTCCCTGCTCGGTCTCGCGCTCGACGTACACGAGGGCGCGGCCGTCCTGGTCTTCGCTCACGAGCCACGGGCCGGGCGTGACCTCGTCGTAGCGTCGGTTGCGGATCTCCGTGAGGCGCTCGTCGGTGAGCGGGGTACAGGTCTCGGTGTTCATCGGGCCATCTCCGTTGCGGTGTAGGCGAGTTCGATCTCCAGCGGAGTCACCACGTCGTGGGTGAGCTGGGCCTCGATGACGACGTCCATGTAGCCCTCGGCGTACGGGAGGGTGGCGTGGTCGACGGCGGCGGCGCCGAGGGCCTTGAGCTCGTCGAGGGTGCGGGTGCGCGTGTCGTCGTAGGCGTCAGCGCGGCCGAGGAAGTAGTCGGGGTTCTCGGAGGCGTTGCGGGCCGGGGGCGGGGTCATGGTGGTCATGGCGGTGTCCGTTCGTGGGTTAGGCGGCGGCGCGCTGGGCGGGGACGTAGTCGAGGGCGTCGGCGGTCGCGGCGGCGCGCAGGAGGTTCCCGACGACGTCGTTGTGGCGGGCCGGGGGCTGGCCGAGCGCGGCGTACGAGGCGAGGTGCGTGACGTGCTCGATGTGGTCCGGGGTGCCGTCAGTGTCCGGGGGCAGGGTGGGGAGGACGGCGGAGAGCCAGCGGATCGCGTCCATGGCCGGCTCGTTGTAGGCGAGGAGGAGCAGGGCGGCCTCGTCGTCGTGCTGGAGGGACCAGGGGGTGCGGCCGGTGGTGGCGCGGTAGATCGCGGCGACGGGGTCGAGGTGTCCGTCGGGGCTGGCGAAGTGGGGGCCGTCGTGGCCGCCGCGGGCGCTGTAGATCTCGGCGGCGAGCTGGAGGATCGTGCCGGTGCTGCTGATGCTCATGTGGGTCTCCCCTGCGGGTTGTTCGCCCGGCCGCGCAGTGC
Source organism: Streptomyces sp. Da 82-17 (assembly GCF_046098215.1). Classification (NCBI taxonomy): domain Bacteria; kingdom Bacillati; phylum Actinomycetota; class Actinomycetes; order Kitasatosporales; family Streptomycetaceae; genus Streptomyces; species Streptomyces sp. Da 82-17. Next base: position 89,372 of record NZ_JBJURH010000030.1, on the reverse strand, counting down.
GGGCGTCATGCGCGGCCGGGCGGGCCTTGGGTGTCAGGCGGTTTCGCGGTGGTGGTCGGCGCAGGTGGGGCACTGGATGCGGCCGAGGTTGTAGCCGTCGCTCTGCTCGATGACGTGGGCGTCGGGGTCGGCCGGGTTGAAGATGACGCCGCAGTAGCAGGAGCAGGCGCAGCGGCGGATCTCGGCGCCGTACGGGATGTGGAGTCCGGCGATCGCGGCGGCGGCGAGCATGAGGGCGGGGAATCCGTCTCCGGGCCCGGCGGTGTCGGCGCGCTCCATGACGTCGTCGAACCGGTCCTGGGCGGCTTCGTCCATGGCGTTGTAGTCGGCGGTGCCGCTGTGGATTTGGGCGTGCGTCATCACGGCCATGGCGTGGCTCCGATCACAACTGGGGGTTCACCGCTGCCTGTTGGGCTTGGTGCGGTGTCGATGTGACCACCGTACGCCTCAAGGTGTGGCAATGCAACACCTTTGCAGGGTTGGGCATGAGAAAGCCCCGAGCCCGCCGCTGGGGGCTCGGGGCTCGGGGCTTCCCGGGGGTGGCGTCTACTCGCCGAAAACGCGATCGCGGTGCAGCTCGAGGATCTCGCTGTCCGAGTACCAGGTCTCCCCCGCGCTGCGTACGCCGAGGAGGCCGGCGCGCTTGATCCAGCGGCGCAGCGTGGACTCGCTGACCGGGTGCCCGGTCTCGGCGAACAGCGCCACCGACTCCTTGATCGTCACCGGGTCGGAGATCGGGCCGACGGCGACGCTCGGGGTGAGTGCGGCTATGGCCATGGAGCGGCCTCCCATGATCGACGGCAAGCAGTTCGCAGCTGACCGCAGCCGATAACGGGTCCGGACCCTAGCGGTCCGGTTGAGGGGGAATGGTGTTCAGTTGTGGGTCTTGCCAGATAGACACGCCACGCGGGCCTCAGGTTGCACGCCGGACTCGTACTTCCTGGGCCTCGATGTGCTCGTGCGCGAGGTGGGCGAGCGTCCAGGCGCTCACTCCCCCGTCGGCGGCGCGGCACCGCTGGTTGCGGCACACCGCGCGCTGCATGGCCTGCCGCCAGTGCAGGCCGACCGTGCCGCAGCCGGGGCAGCGGTGGCGCCGTACGACGGTGGTGTCGCCGAGGCGGATCGCGTGCTCGAGCTGCTGCCGGTAGATCAGGGTGTCGCGGCGGCGCCGTACGGTCTCGTCGGCGTGCGCGGTGTGGCTGCGGCACCACTCGTAGACGGCGGCGGCCTCGGCGGGCAGCGGGCCGGCCTCGGGCGCCGCGGCCCGGGTGTGCTGCTCGACCTCGGCGACGGACGCGCGGATGTGGTCGACGACGGTGAGGTTCAGCGGCGTGCCCGGTGTCGCCGCGGTGGCGCGGCGGGTGCCGGTGCGGCCGGTGACGGGGTACTGGGTGAAGTGCTGGGCGAGCAGCCGGAGTTGAGAGGCTGCCTGTGATGCCGGATCTGGTTCCACTTCGGTGCCCATAGACGTTCCCCGATCGCCTGCCGGCCGAGGGTGCACGGTTGTGGTCGGCACGCGCACCGGGGCCGGAAATCTGTCACTCCGGGTGATCCCGGACGCCCCATCATGGCACCGAAGTGACCCTAGTTGAACAGAATGTGGTAAATGATCAGGCGCGTTTGGTGACCGAATCCCGGCCAAACGGTAAGAACCCCCGGCATATTCACCTCATGATTTTTCGGCGAGCTCTCCGGCCCGCCGCGCCCCCTCAAGTAGCCCGGTCAGCTGGAGGCGTTGGGCGGCGTCGATCAGGCCCTGGGCGTGCGCGCCGTCCATCACGGTCATCGCGATGTGCATGGCGACGGTGTGCGCGGTCGCGGTCCGCGGGTCGGCGAGGGTCAGGTGCTCGGCGGCGTAGGCGAGTTCGAGTTGCTCGGCGAGGTCGTGGAGCGCCTGCTCGTCGCCGGCGCCGGGCGGTGGTGTGGGCATGGTGGCGAGTCCCCCGCTGCTGGTGTCCCGCTGCACCGCCGACGGTCGCGGCGTGAGAGGGATGATCTTGGCGTCTTGCGCGCCTGATGTCCGGGACCCGTGGTCAGCGGGTCGGACGGGTTCTGCGGACATGGGGCGTCTCCGCTCCTCCGGCAGATGGTTCACGGGAAGGGCCCCAGGTGTCGCTCTCGCCCGGGGTGTTGGGCTGCAGGGTGTCTGCCAGTACACCCTGCGGGATGCCACTGTCGCAGCCTGCCGCGCGCCGGGGTAGGTCTGACGAGGATTCCTGACCACATCTTGTACCAACGACGTCCTGCGCTCGTCGCAGCTCGTACGGCGTGCACGGGGCGCAGGAGGGGCGTGTTCGGCGCGGCCGGGCGGGGTGGGCATGCCCGTCTGATGACGGTGATTGTAGGCCGCGGCGGCGTCATCCGGGAGGTGCGCTCCGGGCGAGGGAGGGGCGTCGGGGCTGCGAGGTGTCCGGATACCCGGCGTCCCTCCTCCGCGAGGGGCTGGCGGGGAGCCCTGCGGTTCTCCAGCGTCCGTACGGCCAGGGCGAGTTGGGGAGAGGGCAGCTGTGCCCTTCACTCGTCCGTGGGATCCCTTCCATCGGACGACCACGATCGCGTGTGGACCAGGTGCGGTTCTCGGCCAATGCGCCTCGGTAGGCTCAGCGGGTCGACCGCAGATGTCGGTGCCCCGCCCTGGTGGTGGGGCGGGGCACCACGCGGACCGTCACCAACCATCCGCTGATGAAGGAAAGATCCATGACGGCATCCATCCCCGAGCCTAGCGGCCCACCTCGGTCTGAAGCACTCGCCCATCCCAACGAAGCGAAGGTATACGTCGTCGGCGCATTGAAAGGCGGGACCGGCAAGACCCGCCTGGCCATGCTCATGGCGCTCATCTTGGCTGTGGTGTTCGGCCGGCGCGTGGTGTTCTTCGACGCTGACTCGGCTTCGCAGACGTCTTCGAACTGGCCTCTTAAGGCCGCCCAGCGGAAGTTCACCTGGCCCTTCGAAGTGATCCGGCACCCCTTCGAGACCCTCGACGAGGAGATCGACAAGGTCCGGGCGCGCGGCGACGTCGATTACGTCATCGTGGACGTCGGTGGTGGGAACGTGGCCGCGTTCCTCGCAGCTGTCCGGCGAGCCCACAAGCTGCTGGTACCGCTGTGCCCCGACGAGGGCGACCTTGAGCAGGCGCCGAAGACGCGGGAGGCCGCGTTCATGGCCGCCGCGCGCAACACTGTCGGCGGCTGCCTCATGTACTACGTGCTCTCTCGCTGCGAGAACAGCAACGACAAGACCGACGCTCGCGCTCAACTCCTCAACGAGACGCACAACGGCCCCGACGGTGCCTACCCGCTGCTCGACACTGACATCCCGATGCTGGTGGCGTACAAGCGGGCCTTCGGGCGCATTCCCCAGCTGAAGAGCATGTCGACGGACCCCGACTGCCCGCGGTGGAAGGACCTCGTGGGCTTCCTGCCGATGCTCCTCGAGATGGAGATCCTGACCAAGGACGAGGTCCTTGGTGCCGGCCTCATGACCAAGCGTGAGGTGGAGGCTTTGGAGAAGCGGGCGGTCATCTGATGGGGAAGGGTCAAGCCATCGGGGCCCAGGGGCAAGGGCCAGAGCAGGGACAGCGTGGCGGCGGCATGCTGCCGCCGACCGGCAGTGGTCCCCTCGAAGTCACCCCTGAGTGGATGCTGGAACAGCAGCGTGCCAACGCCGAATCCGCGGCACCGGCAGCCCCTGCCCCGGAGAGCCCGGTTCCCACTCAGCAGGGCGCATCTAGCGGCTCAGAGGTCGCGCCACTGCCTGCCCCCGTTCAGGAGGAGGGCAGGGAGATCGTCCGCGTCCGGGAGGTCACTGGCTATCTCGAGATGCCAGCCTTCATCGAGCCAGAGAGCGCGGACCCCGCGGAGCGCCTGGAGGCATACACGCAGGGGATCTTCGCGGTTCAGTACGCGGCCCGGGCAAACGAGGAGCGCATCAAGCAGCAGAAGCTCATCGGGCTGGGCCTCCGGCTGAAGGGCATCAAGAAGGAGGAGCTCCACAAGCACGCTGGGCTCGACACCTTCGGTGATCTGACCGAGAAGCGGTTCGGCATCAAGAAGCACCAGGCGAACAACATCCTGCGTGTGCTCGATGTGGCCATCGCCTTGGAGGACATCACGACGCAGGAGCTGCAGGAGCGTCCGCTCCGCGTCCTCGTCCCCATCCTGAAGAACCACGGCCGAGAGGCTGTTCGGGAGACGTGGATTGAGGCCAGCCGCCACGGCAACGTGACGGAGACGTCGTTGCGTGCGGCAGCGAACTTCCTCGGGTACGCGCCGCCGAAGGAGGCCGACGCTCAGCCCGAGCCGCGCCCGTCGCAGTCGGAGGAGCCAGAGGAACCTGCTCCTCTCATCGATTCCGCCCGGGTCGTGGAGGGGATCCGTGTGCTCGCCGCGAAGGAGCCGGCGCGTGCCCGGCTTGAGGTGCAGCGGTGGAAGAAGGCCATAGAGAAGCTGGAGGCCGAGCTCCCAGAGGTTCGCGACTAGGCGGCGCACGGAAGGTGGTGACCATTGGTCACCACCTTCGGGTCAGGTTGACGACAAGGTGGTGACCAATGGTCACCACCTTCAGTCGTCTTCGGGCTCGTCGTCCGTGTCCCGGGCGTACGGCTGGCCGTCCGCGTACTGGGCTTCTCGGAACAGCCCCTGATGCGGGACGGTCGGACGCTCGGCTGGTGCGCTGATGGGCGGGGTGACGGGCATCGGGTTCTCCTTCAAGCTGCGGTCTCGTACGTACGGCCGCGGACGAGGTGCATGCGGGCGTGGTCGTCGAGCCAGGCTCGTTCGTCGGCCTCCTGGGCGCGGTGCCAGGCGGCGCGCTCCTCGGAGGACAGGGCGCGCGGGTCGTCGTCGAGTTGGTAGGCAGGATGCACGGGCGGCTCCGTCCGCTTGGTGTCGCGGTCGAGGATCACGGTCCTACATGTCGCTCGTTCTGTTGCCCCGGGCACGGGGGCTCCGCGTTTCACGGCCGTAAAACGGGCCCGGGCGGCGGCGGTCGGTCAGGCCACGTCGAAGGCGCGGCGGGGCAGTGCGCCGGCGCCTTCTCGCCGTTTCTGCTGCAGGGCGGCGCGGCGTACTTCCTCGCTTCGGTCGGCGGGCTGCTGCTTCGAGGCGAGTCGATCGGCTTCCCACAGGGCGTCCCGGAACGCGTCGTCGGGCTCCCGCTTCTCGCGGAGCAGTTCGGTCTGCCGGCTGATCGCTTCGACGACGGCCGACGCGACCTTGCTCTTGGGGCGCGGCGAGATTGCGTCGCGGGCGGCCTTGTAGCCGTCGCAGGCCGTTTCCCGCGTACGGACCGGCGCCCGGTTCGCGGTCGGCTCGGGGTGCTCCTTCTCTGTCGCGGCGGACCGCGTGGGCGCCGCGGTAGGAGCGAGGACTCGGAGGCCGCGCACGGCAGTCAGGCCGGTCTTCTCGCGGATGCGCTTGACAACCTGGGCCTGCAGCAGCCGCAGTTGTGTCGCGTACGCGGGCGAGGTGGGGCGCAGGTGCAGGAGGCCGGTCTCGGTGTCGAAGCGCACGGCGGCGACGTGCTGGGCGAGTTCGGGCGCGATCGTGGGCCACTGCTCGACGAGGCCGCCGCCGGCCGTCGGTACGTCCATGCCGTGCTCGGTCATCATCCGCTCGATGGCACCGCCAAGGACGATCGGGTCGCGGCCGCTCTGGCTACGGCGCGCGCTGGCCTTCGTGGTGCGCTTCTTGGTGGGCGCGGGCTTGGACTTCGCGGCGGCGCGCGCGGCGGCGAGGGCGGCGCGCGCCATGTCGACGCCGGACGGCTCCAGGGTCTGGTCGGTCATGCGGGGCTCCCCAGGAACGCGGCCATGGCGGCGGCTGCGGCCTGCTCGTCGTCGGTCTGGTGGGGCATGAGGTCGTCGAGGCCGTTCGCCCGCTGGTTGGCGGAGTAGGCGGCCATGCCCCGGCGGAGTCCGTCGAGGACGTCGGCGACGAGCGAGGGGGCCGATGCGGTCCACGGGCCCTGGGCGCAGTGTTCGAGCTCGAACTGGGCGGCTACGGCGGCGGCTTGCTCGTCGTTGGCCTGGCGGCGGGCCAGCTCGGCACGGAGGTACGCCGCAGGGGAGGCCGGGCGCCAGGACATGCACATCGAGGTGAGCTCGGCGACGATCACGTCGGTGGTGAGGCCGCGGTCGATGAGCGGGCGCAGCGCGTGCCCCAGCTGGCGCAGGCCGGCCTTCTGGACCCAGGGCACCAGCGGGCGCACCTGCCGGGCGATCTGAATGTCCCGGGCGACCTGGAGGGGGCTGCGGCCGGTGGAGCCCTTCTTGCTGCTGCGCTTGTTGGTCGTGGGGGAGGGGGAGTTGGCGGAACGGCTCGGGCCCCGGCCCGAGGTGTAGTTACTACCACCCACTACCTGCACCTGACCCTCTCCCTCAACCAAGGCTAGGGAAGGGGGCTCACGGGTCTCCGAACCCGGGTTATCCACAGGCTTCCGCTGGTCGACGATGATCCGCGCCTCGTAGCCGGAGCCCACGATCGTGTGGCCCATGGCGTGGTCGTACGCGGCGGGGATGGTCGCGGCGTAGACGGTCGCGGTGCCCGCGTAGCCGCCGAGGCCGAGGGCGCGCCGGATGTTGGTGCGGGTGCCGTGCACGACCCAGGCGAGCGCGCCGAGTTCTCGGAGCACCTTCACGTGCCGCTTCACGGTCGCGGTCGACACGCCGAGCCGGGCGGCGGTCTCGTCGAGGCAGTAGCGGACGTGTCCGAGGTCGTAGTCCATGCGCGCGGCGAGGTCCTCGGCGACGCGGAGCGTGGTGGCGTTCGCGCGGGGGTGGAGGCCGGCTGCGATCAGCCACACCACTGCGCGACGCCACCGACGCGGGCCGCTGCGGCGCGACTTGGTGGCGTGCACCTCCTGGCAGACGCCGCGCACGAGGACGGCCTGTCCCGCACTGTAATCGCCTACCTGTTCGATTTCGACATCGGGGGCGTGCGTGTCACGAGGGGAATGCGTGTCGTCAACGTCGTCCGCGAGGGGGGAGATTCGGGATGAATCGCCCGTCCGGGCATGCGGAAGCTGACAACAAGGGGTTGCGTGCTGCACTATGTACCTGCCTTCGCCAGTTGTTTGAGGGCACAAAAAAGCCCCGCTTCGGCGGTGCTGGTTCCGGAAGAACATGTTAGATCGCCCGCTCGCCGGTGCCACCCGGAAGAGAGGGCCTTAGCTCGAAGCGCCAACTTCGGGCCGTTGCAAGTGGCCGTGGAACGGTGAGCCAACACCGAACAAGCGGCCAGCGGTTGAGGGTGTGTGCTCCCGGCCAAGGGGCACCCAGTGACCTCCCGCTCAGAAGGTCGTTACGTCATCGCTGATCTCCCTTAACGGGTGAGGTCTGTCCCTGCGCCTGTTCGGCGAGGTAGCTCAGGTGGGCGTCCACGGCCTTCATGGCCTGGTCGACATCCCGCTCGGTGGAGTCGAACCGACTGTGTCCGTGGATGAGCCCGCCGAGGGTCTCCCGCAGCTCTTCGCGGGTCATCGGCACGTCGCTACCGGGCAAGGCGGCGGCGCCGCCCTGCGCGCTCATGCGACGGTCGGGGTAGGGGTGACAGGGGCCGTGCTCGACGCCGAGGTGGTGATCCTCACGGCGGAGACTGCAGTCCCACTGTCTGACATCCCGGAGATCCGGGTACTCTCATGCATGTCGGTACCTCACGTCGGTGTGCCGACAAGGGTCGGCGTCTTCTTCTCGCAGAGAGGGCCCGGCCACTGCCCCCGCTCCCAGGTCATCCGGCAAGAGCCTGGGAATCCAGCGGGGGCATTGCCTTGCCCTCGTGCCCCATTCGGCGCACCCGTATCTGAGTGGTCGTCTGGCGCATAGCGCAGCCTACCGGTTGACCCCGGCAAAGGGGCCAGCCCTCCCCGAACGTGTCGTCGTGTCTGCTTGACCCGCCCCACGTCAGTGCTCCCGCCCGTCCGACGCGTCGTCAGCAGGGTGCGTATGCAGCGCCGTTGCCAGGGCTCGCCCGACCATCCCCGCCATCGCGACGTGCCCGGCCTCCGCCAACTCGCCCTGCAGACGCGCGAGCTGGTCGCGGTGGAAGTACGGCCGGCCCGCGAGTCCACGGGTCTGCCAACCCACGGCGAACGCCCGATCCCAGATCTCCTGCACCAGCACCGGATCGGCGTCGGGGAACAGGTCGTTCGGCAGTTTCCGGGGCGTGCCCGCGGCGACGAGCTGGCCGGCCACGATCAGCCCGCGCAGATACTCGGCAGTCATCGTGGCCCGCCCGCCGAGCACCAGGTCGGTCCGTACGGTCGCGTCGGCGTCCTCGGCGGCCGGGACGGTGTCGGCGGAGGGGGAGTGGGCGGTGGTCATGCTGCGGCCTCCAGGCGCTCGGCGCGGTCGGTGACGGGGAACAGGGCGAGTTGGGCAGCGGCCCCGCCCCGCGGGCGCGGCACACGCACCTTCCGAGCGGTCGCGGGCACGGTCTGCTGCTGCGGGGTCGCCGCGGGTCGGGGGATCGCGGGCACCGAACCGTCGTCGGCGACCACGTCCAGGCCCTCGAGGAGCCCGCGCTCGGCCGCCGCCGCCAGCAGCGCCCCGCGCGTCGCCGTCTTCGGCAGGTTCAGCAGCCGTACGAGGCGGGCGCGCTGCCAGTTCGCCGTCCGCACGTCCATCCCCGCCGCCGCAGCCACCTCGGCCGGGTCGGTGTGCGCGGCGAGCGCCCGCAGCACGGCCCGCTTCTGCCGGGTCTGCAGCTGCTCGTCCGGCGCCGGCCCGACCAGCTGGTGCCGCGTCGCGACGAGCTGCTTGTGCCGCTCCAGCGCGGTCTGCCCGCCGCGCACCGAGTACGGCTCCGCCAACTTCCCGTCGGCGGTCACCGAGTTCGCGTACGCCCGGCACACCTCGAGGACCGGGCATGCGGCGCACACGCGCTTCGCTGTCGCCTCCCGCGCGGCCCGCACCTTCTGCGGCTCCCCGCCGTCCAGGTCCGGCTCCTCCCACGCCGTCACCGGCACCGACAGGTCCCCGGCCGCCCGGGTCGGGTCGTCGGCGTCCGGCGCGCAGCTCCGGTACCGGTAGTGCCGATGCTCGACCAGCAGACGGTTCGCCTCGCGCGGCGAGATGGTGGTGGTGTTCGGGCTCATGTCAGGCCCCCTTTCTGCGAGTTCTGGCAATTCGGATCGCACGGCGCACCGGCGGGCGGACGGCGCAGCCGGTGCAGCTCGGCCACGTGGGCGCGGTGCACGACCTGGTCGAGGAGCCGGTGGCCGGCGCGCTCCGCGGTCAACGCCCGCTCCAGGCGACGCTGGTGGCGGCGCAGCACCTCGACGACCGCGACGGCGGCGAGGACCGCGCACACGGCACGGACAGACGGTCGGGGCACGGTCCTCACCTCCTTCGGGGTTCGGGGTCAGCTGGTGTGGGGGCGGGTGGGGGTGTCGTACAGCGGGGCCAGGCGGTCGCGTTCGGCCCGCACGATCGCCTCGGCCGCCGCCACGGCCTGCCGGGCCCGCAGCTCGGCGGCGGCCTGCTGGAGTCGCGCGATCGCGTACGGGTTCGGCTCCGGTACGTGGAAGCGCTGGCGGAGCCGGTCGAGCCCGGCGTAGACGAGCGCGCCGGAGAGCAGCAGCGGCGCGGCGAGGGCCGTGAGCACCTCGGGTGTGGCCATGGCGAACCTCGATTCAGACAAGGGGGTATCCCGGGCTGGCGGTTCAGAGGGGTGGGGCCTGGTGGGGTGGACGAGGGGCGGGGCGCTGTTGGCCCCGCCAGAGGGACTAGGCAGCGATGGTCAGGTCGTTGCAGTCCTGCGGCGAGTGGATGACGGCCCGCAGCCGCAGCCCGATCCACTCACCGACCTGCGGGGAGACAGCGTTCCCGAAGCCGTCGACCTGGTCGCGGGCCGACCCCCAGACGATGAAAGTGCCCTTGCGGGGCCCGAAGTCGACGTCGAAGCCGCAGCCGACGCCGATCTCGTGCTCCTTCATCATCCGGTAGTAGCAGTCCTCCAGCCGCAGGTCGCCGAGCGCGGCATGCCACTGCGCAGCAAGGAGCGCGGTGGTGTCACGGGTGGTGAGCGTGCCCAGCGGATCGGTCAGCGGGTGCGGCGCTGTCTCCGTACCGGTGCTGCCGTTCTGCTTGTACCAGGAGGCGAACAGCATCTGCTGGGACGCCGCGAGACCAGCCAGGCCCGGCTTGCCGCCGTGCGGCCACTGCACCGCATCCAGCTTCCCGCCGGTGGCAGTGCCGGTGACGGACAGGACACCCGGGATCTGCTCGGCGGTGAACGTCGGCATCGCCTCCTGCAGCAGGGTGGGCACCGTGTTGTTCCGGTACGGCACCACCCCGGCCGACACCACACCGAACGTCTCCGAACCGAGCTGCGTGGGCAGCGGCTCGCCCGCACCGCGCGGCGCACCCTGGTAGTTGTCGACCGCGAGCAGCAGCGCCGTCTCCTGCTGGCTGGTCTGCGTCGACATCAACTGCCACGGGTGTCGCTCCGACCCGTGCACGCCCTTCGCCGGCATCAGAACCGCCGGGAAGTCCCCGAACCGCTCAAGGCACCGCTGCGCGCGGGCCATCGTCGACGCCGCGAAGGGGCCCTTGAACACCTCGCCGGTCTTCTTGTTCGTGAACGTCTTGATTGGGCGGTCACCGATTCGGGTCCCGAGATCGGTCAGGTCGAGCGCGGCCAGGGACGGCGTCATCGGCGGCACGACCTCACGTCGGCACGACGGGCACCGGTAGTCGTACTGCTTGCCGTACTCCACGATCCCGGACGCCGGGATGCCAGTACGCCACGTCCAGACCGCCTCGACGTCCGTGTCGCAGCCGTGGCAGCGCGAGACCGGCCGGTGCTCCAGGTCCGGCATCGGCAGCGACTTGTCCACGAACACCCAGTAGCCCCGGTTCCGTGACTGCGGCACCCCGAAGAACTGCGAGTTCAGGAACAGCACCACGTGGTTGTAGTCCAGCAGCTCGAACTGTTGCAGCCACCACCGGTACGTCGACCCATCGCCGTACGTCTTGCCCGGCACCGCCTTGCCCCACGACTGCAACCCCGTGGTGCACTCCACCAGGATCATCTTCGGCCGGTGCTTCTGCGCGTAGTGCAGCACGCAGTTCGCTGTGGCCCGGTCCCGCTCCGACTTGGTGACCCGCGCCTCGTAGTCCGGATCGTGCATCCCGAACAGGGTCAGCCCGTGCTCGTACGCCTTCGTGGTATTCGCCTGCGAGTGGTTCACGCAACTGACGCCGGCCACGAGGAGATCGGCTGCCGGAAGCTCCCGCACCGAGTGGTAGTCGGACGAATCGGGGTCCACCAGGTCCGCGATCCAGTGCTCGGCGTGCGGGTGGTTCGCCTCATGGACCTCGACCTTGTACGGCTTGTGGTTCGCGGCCATGATCGTGGTGAACCCGGCGTCCTCAATCCCCTTGGTCAGCCCTCCGAACCCGGAGAACAGATCGAGGGCGGTCGGGTCGTCGTGCCGGAACCGGCGCCGCCGCAGGGCTGGCCGGTGCGTGGCCGTACGAGGCAGCTTCTTCGACGGACGGGCCATCAGGCGGCGCTCCTCTCAGGGGCGGTGGGGTGCGGCATCTGCTTCGGTCGGCGGGTGCGCTGCGTGCGCGCCACCGCCGCCGGGGTCTCGCCGCGCAGCTCGGCGACGATGTTCCGCACGCTCGACTGGGACATGTCGAGACGTTGCGCGATGGCCTGCTCGGACAGGCCGAACTGGATCAGGTGCGCGATCTCCTCGCGGCGTATCGCGCCCAGCTCGTTCTTCGACCGCCGCCCTGTACCGGGCGACTCGGTCCAGGGCTCGGATGCCGGGTCGTCGATCGTGTCGTCGTCCCACGCACCCACCGGAGCCCAGCCGTGGCTACGGGCGTGGTTCCGGGCCCGCCGGTAGGCCTGCTCGGTAACGCCGTGCTCGCGCGGGTCGGCCCGCCACAGCTCGTCGTACAGCTTCCGCACCGCACGCTCGGTGGCCGCGAGGACCTGCTCGGAGCGCAGGCTCTTGCCGAAGTTCCCGGCCTGCACGCCCAGACGGGCGGCGAGTTGGGCCTGCGGCCACCCGGCGGCGACGAGCGCCCGCAGGCGGCGGCTTGTGCCGGTCGCGTCGACCAGGACCGCGCCGCCGAGCCGCTCGCCCACGGGGCGGACGGCGAGGAGCCTGGTGGCCGTCTCCGGGCGGACCCGCTTGGACGGCTCCATGCCCCGGTGCGCGGCACCGTAGAGCAGCTTCTCCACGGTGCCGCGGCCGACGCCGGCCAGGTCGGCGATGCGCTTCCATCCGAGTCCGTACTCCATGAGCATGCGGACGTGGGCGCGGGCCGGGCGGGCGTCGACGTAGGGCTGCCAACGCCCGTACGCCTGCTGCCGGTACCGGTGGTTCTCCGCCTGCCGGTTCGCCGTCCGGCAGGGCTCGCAGCGGCAGCGGTCGGCCACGTACTTGGCGCGGGTGCCGTGCTCGCGGGCGGCCATCAGGCGGCGCTCCCCTCGGTGCTGGCGGCGGCGCGGCGCATCTGCTTGCCGCGCTCCTGGATGTGCTCGCCGAGCGTTGTCGGCTTCCCCTCGTCGTCCAGCAGGGGCGCGCCCTCCAGTCGGCGGGCGCGGACCTTCCGCATCAGCGCGCCGAGGTCGTCGAACGTCGCGTCCGCCCGCTTCGCCTCCGAGATCAGGTCCTCGACCGGCTCGACGGCGGTGCCGTCCTCCAGCCACTCGCGGATCTGCTGCCCGAACTCGATGCCCGGCTGCTTCACGACCGCGCCGGTCAGCACCCGCGCACGGGACTTCGTGACGATCAGGGTGTTCTCAAAGTCGAGCGAGCCGACGATGTCGAACTCGTACTCCAAGCCCTCGCGCTGCTCCGGCTTCAATCCGACCTTGCGCGGAACCTGGCGGCCCCGGTCGTTGGTTTCCAGGACGTAGTCGGTCTTCGTACGCATCGTCACGACCACGTGCCCCGGGAAGGCCACGAGCGCGTCGACCATGCGGCGCTCCATCGGCCGGGCCTCCTTCCACCCGCCGAAGGAGTTCCCGCCGAAGCCCTTCTTCGCGGCGTGGTCGACCTGCTCGAGCATGCCGCCGCTGCCGGACCAGAAGTGCGACAGCGAGTCGACGACCACGACCTCGTACCCGGCGGCCCCGGCGGCGGCGAGCGCCTCCACCAGGTCGTCCGGGGAGAAGTACGCCAACTCCAGGACGTCGAAGGCGAACTCGTTGGCGTACTTCCGGGCCGAGCCGCGCTCGGTGTCGATGACCGCGATCCGCGTACCGAGCGCGGAGGCGATCGTCAGCGCGGTGAACGTCTTGCCCGAACCCGACGGCCCGTCCAGGGCGACACGCGCCTTGGACTGCTCCTTCGTGGCCGGGGCGAACTGGAAACGGGTGTGCGAGGTCGGGCCGCCCGCGTTCGCGGCAGCCTGAATGCCCTGAGGCATGGGTGTCTCCTATGGGGTTGTCACGCGGAGTGCGGGGCGGCGCAGTAGGGGCCGGCGTCCCGCACCCCGGTCAGTCGTCGGTGACGCCCAGCTCCTCGCGGAGCCAGGAAAGAACGGTGTGCGAGAGGGTGATCCGGCGGCCCGCTTCCTTCGTCAGGTCGGGGAGCATCGCCTCGACCTGCTGGCGCGGTTCGGTCTCGACCCACACGTTGAGGGTGACGCGCTTGACGCCACCGGCCTTCAGGGAGCCGCGGGGGGCCCGGACGGGAACCGGCGGGGCCCACTCTCCTGCGGCCACTTTCCGGAGCCCGTCGGACGCCACGGTGCCGAGCGTCGTGTCCTTGGCTTCAGCGGCCTTCCGCAGCTTGTCGCGGAGCGGCTCGGGGATGTTCAGGGCCAGGTTATCGGTGCTGCCGCCCTCCGTGCCCTGAGCGGACCGAAGCAGGGTCCAGCCGCCCGGCTCGAGGATCGCTTCGATCGCGGAGGCGTCGTGGCCGCCGGCCTTGAGCTGCGCGGCGTTCTTCTGCAGGCGGGCGCGGATGTCGCTGGCCACGGTGCGGGGTCCTTTCGGCGGGCGCCGCCGGGACCGGTTCAGGTTGGGCGGGCGCGAGCGGGGGTGGGCCACGCCAGTGTCCTCCATATCGTGTGGTGATGCCACACCTTGACGGTGTGGGGCGGGGGCCTCCCCGCTGGTTCCCAGCGTACGCCTTAAGGTGTTGTGATGCAACATGTTAAACGGTAGTGTGGACCCCACACCAACAACCAAGCGGGGGACCCCACATGAAGCGCACCCACCAGCAGCCGACCACCCGGACCCTCGCCGACCTCTACCGCGCCATCGACCGCCGCACCGTCGTCACCATCACCTACCGCGACGAACACGGCGACGAGACCGTCCGCTCGATCGAGCCGTACGACATCCGCACCACCCGCTCCGGCCGCATCCAGGTCCGCGCCATGTGCCGACTCCGCGCCGAGGCCCGCGACTTCTACCTCGACCGCATCACCGCCTACACCCTCCATCGCACCGCCTTCGTCCTCGACCGGCCGGAGGCAACCACGGCCGCCGGGCACGTCATCGTGGCCCGCAGCGCCCAGCAGCTCATCGCCCGCGAACTCGGCCGCGACTACCTCCCCGCCCGCCGCATCACCCGCGACCAGACCGACCTCGCCGCCTGAGGAGCCCACCATGCGCACCTACGCCACCGCCCAACTCCTCGGCACCCGCACCCATCAGTGCGACGCCACCGCCGTCTGCACCGCCCCGGACGGCGCCCGCGCGTACGTCCTCCTCGACGGCATCGGCTCCAACGACACGGTCCGCGCCTGGACCCGCGCCGCAGCGAAGCGGCTCGCCCGCACCGCCGCCCACTGCGGCGACGCCGAGTCCGCCCTGCGGGCCCTGCACGCCCGCTACGCCGCCGAACCCGAACGCCAGCGGCCGTGGGCGGTCGGCCCCGACGCGTGCGCCGTCGTTGTCGTCACCGTCCCCGGCAAGCAGCTCGCCACGGTCGCCTGGTGCGGCGACTCCCGCGCCTACCTCCTCACCGACGACGGCCTGGTCCGTCTCACCGACGACCACAACCTCCGCCGCGTGAACGGTGGCAACCGCAACCAGATCACGTCGTGCCTCGGCTCGACGTACACCGACGAGGTGCTGCTCGCGGACTGCGGCCACCCGGCCGTCGAGGCCGCGACCCTGCCCGCGAGCGGCCGTCTTCTCCTCGCGAGCGACGGCGCGTACGAACCGCTCGAGGACTCGTGCCGGAACCTGGCCGCCTACCTCGGCGGCGACCCGCGCACCGCCGCCCGCCACTTCGTGCAGTCCGCGATCGACCACGCGGGCCCGCACGTCGACAACGCCACCGTCCTCGTCGCCGACCTGTAGGCGCCCCGTCACGGCGAAAGGCCACCGCCCGCAACGGGTGGTGGCCTTGAAGGTCATAGTGATTGCGCAAGCGCAGCGTATCCGAACCGAGCGTCACCACGCCAGAGTTGATTCAGGATCAGGGCCGAGATGACCGACGACCAGCAGGAATCCCTCCCCGCGCCCGCGCCCGTACGGCCGGGCCGGGTGTGGTGCCGCCGCTGCGGCCGCCCGCTGCACGATCCCGTCTCCCGGGCCCGCCGCTACGGCGCCGAGTGCGACCCGCAGACCCGCGCCGGCCACGACCGGCGCGACGCCGACCAAGACCCGATACCCGGACTGTAGGAGAGGAGCAGCATGGACCGCGTGCGTGACTGGAGTTGGGTCAGGCACTGGAGCGACCTCCTGCAGCATGACGAGGTCTGGTGCAACGCCCAGGGCGAGATCCTGCGCCTGGACGACATGGACGCCGACTCTGCGGCCGCGTGTACGCCTTCGTGATGCGTCAGGCAGAGGACGTCTATGACCTGATCGGCAGGCAGGCCGCCGCCGCACCGACCGACATGAGCGAGTCGGCAACCATCGCCTTCGACCGAGCCTTTGACGACTTCCTCGATGCGGGCGATGACCCCAAGGCGTGGCTGGCGCAGGCTCCCCTGCTCGTCGCTCTCAAGCACCGCTCCGAGGGACTGCCCGCGCGGCCGGCCACGTGCCATTGCGGGTATCCGTTCGAGGACGACGAGGAGCAGTGGGACCACAGCTCCTGCTATCCCGGCATCGTCGTCGACTGACCGGCTGGGGACACGCGCGGGGAACGCGGTCCAGCGGTACGGCGGCGCCCGTCGTAGCGTGCACGTCAGCGTCGTACGGATCCCCGGGCCGCCCCCGCATCACCCACCACCAGCAGCTTTACAAAACTTCGGCCCACCACTTCCTAACCCGCACACGCGCGGCCAACGCCCCGCACTGCCCCACGCACAGAACCACAGAGCAGTCTGGGGCTGAGGCGCTCCGAAGTTTTGTAAAGTCAAGATCGTGGAAGTGCGGGCACAATACGAGGCATGGAACCCGCTGATCTGCTTGACGACTGGCTCAACACCTCGGCCCTGCGCCCCTCCACCCGCGCCGAATACCGCCGCGAGATCGGCTTCTTCCTCACCTGGTGCACCCGCCAGAACCCGCCGCTGGACGCCCTCACCGCACGCCCCAAGGACATCGCCGCCTGGGCCGCCGAATGGCACCTCGCCCCCTACCTCAACGGGCGCACCTTCGACGGGCCCGACGCACTCGCCGCCCTCGCCCAGCAGCACCCCGAAGCCGCCCGCAGCCACGACCGCCGCATCAGCGCCCTCACCCAGTTCTACGAGGCCGCCCGCGGCCACATCACACTCCCGCCGAACCTCACCGCGCTCCGCTCCGGCGTAGGCCGCCCGGCCGGCGCGAAGAACAAGCTCGACCGGATGGAACGCGCCGTCCTCTTCTCCGTCATCGGCTCCTGGGGTGCCGCGCACTCCCGCCACTGGCAGCGCGACCAGCTCATCGTCTTCCTGCTCCTCGAGGGCCTGCGCCCCGCCGAAGTCGTCCGCGTCAACCGCGAGCACCTCTACCCCCAGCCCGACGGCACCTGGGAAGTCCGCGCACCCGACCAACACGAGAACGTCGGCCGCAAGTTCACCCTCGAACCCCTCACCGGCGCCGCGCTGAAGGCCTACCTCGACGTGCGGCCCGAGCCGGCCGACCCCGGCGAGACCGCGCTGCTCCTCAACGACCGCCGCCAACCCCTGCAGTCCCGCTTCCCGAACCTCCTCGTCGGCCAGATGACCGCCACCCACCCCCTGCTCGCCGACCGCCATCCCCCGGTCACCGCCGACACCATCGCCCACACCGGGTTCTGGGACACCCCCGACCCGGTGCCCGGTCCGGTCGACTAACGTCCCTGCTGAACGCCCCTCAACCGCGCAGGAGAGTACGAGCAGTGGCCAAGCCCATGGCACCCGACGACATCCTGCGCGCCTGCGGCTACCTCGAGGCCATGTGGCGCGAGGACCAGGCCGCCATGGACACCCTCCTGCAGCACCGTCCCGGCGAGACGCCCACCGCGACCCTGCTGACCGACCTCGGCGAGAACATCCTCCAGGTCCTCCTGCCCGGCCAGTTCGGCATCACCGACGACATGAGCGCCGGCGAACTCGCCGCCGCCGAAGAGGAGTTCTTCGCCGACCCGACCGTCCGGGTCTCCGGCGTCCTCCTCGGCACCCTCAAAGCGTTCGCCGACGGCGCCACCCCCGCCCAGACCGAGATCATCGGACGCGCCGTCATCAGCTTCCTCGTCGCGCTCAGCGACACCACCGAGGACGACGTCCTGCCCCTGCTCGCCACCGTCCGCCGCGGCGCCCTCGAGCAGTACGGCACCACCTGAGCCTGCGCCGGGCGACGGACGGTGCTTAGCCCTGCCCCGGTTCATACGAGGACGCCTACCGGTGCCGACGTCCTTGCGTGGACTGCGACGCCTCGACCCAGCTCTCCCAGGTGTGCTGCGCGAGCCAGGCGTTGAGCTCGAACACGTTGGTCACCCCTGCGGGGACGCCGTCGTTCCGCTCTCCGTGCGGTGCAGAGCGCAGCCGCATCAGCACCTCGGCAACCTCACCTGGCGCCCGGTGAACCAGGGTCTCCGGAAGCAGCCCGAAGGTCTGCTTCGTCGCGATCTCGCACAGCGCCTGGCAGAGCCCCTCTGCCAGTTCCTTGTCGGTGGGCTCCGGTACGGGTGGGCGTGCACGCCAGAAGAACGGTTCCTTGCCGGCCGCTGCACGGATCACCGCGGCGGCCGAGCCGTGCACCGTGTGGTCGATGGCGTGGGGGGTCGCAAGCGAGGCGTACATGCGAGTGCCGTGGTGCACGCACCCGAGCGCGAAGCCGCCGCTGCCGTCACCGATCTTCACCGCGTCAGCAGGCCCGTCGCAGTCCGACTGGTCCCCTACATTCGCCGCATCGCATGGCATACAGCCACCTTCCCGGACCCAGCACGGCGCAGATAGGGACGTCGTGAAATGACCGCACGGTCAGGCAGTCTGCTCGTTTACGGTCATCGCGGGGCCTGAACCGGCCCACACGGCGTCCGGTTCAGGCCCCGCGGCGGGTCAGCGGTGGCGCCAGTACCGGTGGGTGGCCTGCACGTCCGCGTCGATGACCTCGCGCAGCATCTCCCGGTCGTCTTCCGGAAGGTACCCGCCGTGGTGGACCACACTGAGCCTGTAGGGCTCCGCCAGATGGGGATCGGCGGCGGCGAGCACGCTGGACAGCAGCGGTTCTCCGTCCTGGGCCGCGCCGTCCACGAGGAGCAGCATCTGGCGGCGGTCCGCGGCGCACATCCGGGGCAAGGCGGAGCCCAGCTGGTCGCGGAGCTGGTCCCAGGTGACGGTGCGCTGTTCCCGAGCGGTCCGTTTTAGCGCTCCGCGTACGGCGCTCGCCGCCGACTTGAGCCTCTCCGCCGGCAGGGCCTCCGGCTCACGACGAGGTGAGCGGGCGGGCTCCTTCATCGGCCGCCGCCCGGGCGAGCCGGGCTGCGCCGGAAGCTCGTTGGCGCGGACCAGCGACCGCGCCACCCGCCGCTCGCTCTTGGTCAACAAGCCTGGAGCACGCACCAGCGCCTCCCGCAGCCGTTCGGCCTTCGCCGCGCGTGCGCGCGCGGACATGCGACTGCTCTTGTGGAGCAGGACCTGCATAGTCGTGCGCGCCCGATCCGCTGCCAGCTCCTGCTCCTGCTGCGCCCGCCGCTTGGAGTCCCGCGCCGGCGCCGTCACCGGTGTCTTGGCCGCACGGGTCCGCGTACTAGGGCGGGCCCGCGGGGCGATCACAGGCACCCGCACCGGCGCTTTGGCTTCCACCGGGTGATCCCGCTGCCGCAGCAACGCCCGCGCGGCCTGCAGTATCCGCTGTTCGGCCTCACTGGCGCCCAGCCGGGTCAGCGCCTCCGCCTGAGAGAGTATGGAGCGCACATCCCACACGCGCTGCTCGCGCACCGCCTGCTCCAACTTCCCGAAGATTTCCTGCTGGTAGCCCGTGTGTCCGTCCAGCCAGGTGCGGGCCTCGGAGAGGGCATCCTCCGCGTCGGCGCGCGCCGCCTCGTTCACATCGGCGAGGACGTCGTCAGCGCCGGCGACGAGACGGCGCACCATCTCCACGGACCCGGAGCGCTGTGCCCGCTCCAGGGCATCCACCAGAACCTTGATCTTCTCCGGCACTCGTGGGGCAGCCGCGGGGGGCGGTAACACCGGGGACTGCATGGCCTGTTGGGCGGCCTCGGTCACCAGGCCGTCCTCGTCCCAGCCGCAGTCGGCGAGTGGTACCCACTGGGTGGGGTGGGCAAGGCGCTCGGTGCCGATCCATACTCGTCGGCCATCCCCGTCCGAATCGACGCGCACCCGATACACATACGGGCACCGCGACCAGGTCCCTGGATCGACCACCACGTCCTCACCCAGGATCGGGGACGTCCCGTCCCACACCGGCCGGACCTGCCCGTCCAGGTGCACCCGCAGTAGACGCCCGTCTTCGAATTCCATGTCGACCAGGGATCCGATCGGGTCGGGGTAAAGGAAGCGGGCTGCCCGGCCATGGCTGGCCAGAGACTTCTCCATGGCCGCCTTCAGATACAGGTGGTCCGCGCTTCTCTCCCCGATACCCCGGCGCCCGCACCGCTCCCGCTCACCGCTGGGCGCCGGCTTGTGCTGGAAGTGGCAGACCCGCCCATCGGTGTAGAGCTTGTCGTACAGCTGCGCGCCGCAGCCGCCCAACAACAGCCCGCACCAGTACGTGTCACCGTCGTGCACCTTCCGGAAGGCGAGATGCTCGATGGCTGTCAGGGGTAGCAGCACCGGCACATCGGAATGCTCATTGCCGATCACTGCCGTCCGTACCAGCCGCCGGTCCTCCGTCATGCCGCCCCCGATCAGTCGTTCAGGACACCCTCAACGTTCCACCACGACGCTCCGGGAAATCCAGTCTCCTCCTGTGAACTCCCCTTGCCCCGCGCCGTGTTGCGGCAGCCCGCGACATATCCGCGTCGGGCCCACCACGCGTGGTAGGAGGTCGCGCCTGCGAGTGGTTGTTCACGGAGCCCCCGTGTGGCCGACGAACCGCTCGACGAGGTGGTCGTAGACCGCGACGGCGGCCTCCGCGTGCGTCGCCTTGCGCGCGCCGGCGTCGCGGCGCCGGATATAGCCCAGGGTCGTCTCGATCACGGAGTGGTCGGCGTACTCCTGGATCTCCTCGACGGGGACTCCGGCGTCGTGCATGTGCGTGAGCTTGGAGGCGCGCAGGACGTGCGGGGTGAGGTCCCGGCCGGGCAGGACGCCAGCCTGCTTGCCGAGGCGGGTGAGGAGCCGGTCGACGGCGTGCCGGTCCATGGGCTTGTCGCTGTCGTCGACGAGGACGGGCCGGTTGGTGTGGTCGGTGGCGGTGACGTCGATGAGGGCGGCGAGACGGTCCGGGAGGGTCCATACGCGGCCCTTGTTGCCCTTGCGGCGGAGGTCCAACAGGCGTTGCCCGTTATGGGACTTGAGGTCGTTGAGCTCGGCGGTGCAGCACTCGGTGACGCGGCCGGCGAGCGTGTAGATGAGGGTGACGACGAGGGCCTGGCGGGCGGTGTCGGCGGCGTTCACGACGGCCTGCAGCTCGGGTACTTCGAGGATCGGGGTGGCGGTCGTCTCGTCGTGGGGGTCGATGCGGACTCGGTCGTGCTTGGTGACCGGGGAGGTGACGGTGTGGTCCTTCGTCTTCCACTTCGCGTACTCGGCGAGCGAGGTGAGGACGGACAGGCGGCGGTTGATGCTGCGCGGTGCCTTGCCCTGTGCCTTCTGGATTTTCGTCCAGGTCTCGACGACGTCGGGGGTGATCGCGCCGATGAACAGCCGCTCGTGGCCGCCGAGTTCACGCGCGACGGTGGCCCACAGGCGGAGGTCGTCGGCGTAGGCGCGCTTCGAGGTGAGGGCCGGGACAGCTTCGGAGCCGAGCCATGAGGTGACGATGAGGAAGGTGTCGCGGTCGAGGCATTCGGCGAGGAGCTCGAGGCGGTGGCGGCGTTCGCCGAGGCGTCGGGTGTGGGGGTCGCGGGGTGCGACGGTGCCGAGGACATCGCGGAGCCAGTAGATGGCTTCGTCGGCGGCGCCGGGGGTGGTGAGTTCGGCGCGGGGTCTCGCGGTGACGGTGTACTCGGTCACTGGTGCGGGGCTTTCTCGGGCAGGGGTACCTCGGGTGCGTGCTCTTTGTGGAGCCGAGCCGCGTCGGACCACGTCAATGCATGTCGCCCGTAGACCTGTTGGGGCCCTCGCTCCTGGAGACGGTCGAGGAGGCGTTGGGTGCGCGCACGCGCCTCGCGCTCGGCTTCTGCGGCGTACCAGTCGGTGAGTTCCTCGGGTGTGGCATCCAGGAGGACGAAGGAGTCGACCACGCTGGAGAAGACCGCGAGTCGTCCGTCTGGTTGCTCGATGATCTGGTGTCCCATGATCCGATGCTAGTCGCTCTTAACACAGATTATGCGCTTCCCTCAGAGCGATCCTGCGCTCAGGGCCTAAGGGTCAGCGGCGGCGCCGCCCCAGCGACGGCAGGCCGCCAGGAATGGCCCTCACGCTCGTCGACCGTTCCTCAAGCACAACCGAACGCGGCGCCGGCTCGCTCGGCTCCGACGGCTCCGGCCGGAGCGAGGGCAGGCTGGCCGACATCCCTCCCTGGGCCCGCACGACGACCGCGCCGGACTCGTTGCAGGCGACCAGCCGACCGGGCGGCTGGTGTGAATACAGCAGCCCTGTGCGGCGGTTGGCCTTCGTCGATGCCCCGCACTTCGGGCAGGTGAACGGGATGGCGTCCGGGTTCGCCATGCGGTTGCCTTCCGACAGGCGAGCTCGCCCCCTGCTCGCTCGCGATGGCTGAGCCTTTCCAAGAACACGCAGTCCAACACGCGCTGTGTGCTTCCCCGGGCAACGCGAGGGGGCGCTTAGGCGATTTCAAGACGGGCGGGGCGAGAAAGCGACCTTCCGGCGTAAGGACTCCTAGGGGAATATCCAGGAAGCGGCGAGCGTATGCGTCGGGATTCACCGATGCACGAAGCTACCCCTGAGTGCCCGCGGTCCGTCAGGCCTCGGGCGTACACTCGTCCAACGCAAAGGGAGCTCATCCTCAACTCGGTTTCCTAGGCCTGGTGTTGAGGAGGGCTCCCTTGCCGAACTGTCCGTTCCACCGACTACGTGAAGGGAAGTTCCTTTGGAGACTACCAAGCCAGCTTGCTCAACCAACAGCCTCTTGATTCGGTTACGCCGTCGTGTGCAGCGGTGGCGTAGCCGGAACGCGGCTGCGGTGTACGAGAACGTGCTGCACGGCGCGGCGTACAGCCTCGGCAGCGGCGTCGTCAGCCTCATCCTCCTCTGGGTTCAGAGCCGCTTCTGATTGAACGACGCATCCGGAGGGCCTCGTTTCGGCGGGGCCCTCCGGCATTCTCCTGACTCGGCATCATCCCCATCGTGGACGACTCCGCAGTCCTCATTGGAAACCCTTGCGCTCCAGTTCCATCGCGGTGGAAGTCACCGACGACCTGGAGGCCAGAGGACGGGCAATCGACTCGCTCGTCTATCCACAAAGGCGCACACCAAGAGGAGTTGCCATGGGAATGGAACTGAAGTGCACCGACGACGCGCAATGCGTCGAGATACACGACAAGAGCGGGAAGATCGGGGAACTCCGCTACGCGGCCCCGGACCCGGAGGACCCCACCGAGGGCTGGTACGTCGACTTGGGGTGCTTCAACGGGATCTCGTACGAGACCGGCTTCTTCCCGACGCCGGCTGAGGCGTTCGCTGCCTCGTGGCCGTTGCACGAGAAGCTGCTCGCCGAGCAGCGCCGGGTCAACAGGTGCTACCGGGACCGGAATGTCCGGATGATCGGCACGCCGATGGGTGGGCAGCCGAAGCGGTAGCGACAGCGTGTGGGCCTGGTCAGCCCAGGTCTTGCTGCAGCTGACCAGGCTCAGAGAGATCTCGACGCAGCAGCGTCTGAAGCTCCTTCAGCGCGTCCTTGACGTCGGCCAACGGATCGGGCTCGTCCTCGGAAGAACGCCTGGTGACGCTGTGGTTGGCTGCGAAGAACTTCTGGCGCGCCTCGCTCACAGCCGCCTTGACGGGGTCAGGGCCGATCAGCATCACTTCGACGCTCAGCTTGTGGGCATCGAGGACTGCTTCCGAGAGGTGCTCGTCCTCCTCCCCTCGCCAGATGGAGTTCAAGCCGTCGTGCCAGGCGTACATGGCAATCAGGAGGTCGCGGTAGAGGACGCGTTTGTCGTCCAGCCAGCGCACTCGTTCGTCGTGGGCACGCTGCTCACGCTGGAGTCGCAGCTGCCCACGCTGAGCGAGCCAGGCTCCCGCGACACCCGCTATGGCGCCGATCGTCGTGCCTGCTAACCCTGCAAGGGCTGCGTTCACGGTTCGTCCCCCTCTACCGTCTCCGACGTCAGGTCGCGGAAGGTCGCTTCGGCCGCTTGGCCTCGACCTTGGCGAGGCAGGAGCGGCACAGTGGGTTCCCGCCGTTCCCGTACCGGTGGCACGGAGCGGAGCACTTAGCGCAGCGTCCGACCTCGTCAGACGGGCACAGCAGAGGATCACCCTTCGTGGGCGGCGGCGTGGGCATGAGCCCATCGTATGTTCGATTCACGTGTTCCTCGGGATCTGCTCGCTGCGGAGCGTCTTGACAGACTTGCGGTATGCGCTCGTTCTCGCCCGCCCGTACCGTCCTGCTCTATGCCCTCGCGGCCGCCCTCATGGGGCTCACTGCGGGTGTGCTCGTCGGGGGCGTGATCGCCGATGGGACCACGGCAGGTATCGCCGGGGTGGTCTGCGGGTGCGTTGCGGGGCTCGGCGTCCTGCTGTTCCGGCGCCGCATCATGGCGAGGCTCCGCGCCGCCCACCAGGCTGCTCACGACCGCGGCTTCGCCGAGGGGCTCTCCCATGGCCTGATCCTCGGCATGGCTCAGTACGAGGCCGCGGTCTTCCCGCTGAGCGACTCCGGGGTCACCGCCGAGGAGCGGACGCTCCGCCGCACCTACGCCTACAAGGTCGCGGCCCAGGACGAGCTGCCCGAGCCCATCCGGCTCCTGGCCGCGCAGGCCCTGGCCGCCCTCGACGAGGCGCACTACGAGCGGTCCCGCGCTGCGATGCTGGAGCTGTCGCACGCCGTGTGGGAGCGGGCCCGGTCCGCTCGGTAGACGCTCAGGACGCCTTCCAGGGTTGTCGGCGGTCGAGGCCGAACGGGAGCGTGGGCGCAGAGCTCGGCTCCGGCTCGGACGGCGTGCTCGACGGCGGCGTGGAGTCGGCCTCGTCGCCGCCGGGTGACGGGCTGGGTGTGCTGGTCGGCGTGCACCGGTAGCGGGGCTGGCCGGGGTCAAAGTCGTCGGCGGGGACGCACCGGTACTCGCGGCCGTCCTGGTCGACGTACGTCCACTCCGAGGGCGGGGCCCCGTCCGTACCGTCGTCGCCGTCCTCGCCGGGCGCTCCGGGGGCGCCGGTGCCGTCGCTCCCGGCGGGCCCGGTCGGGCCGGGCACGGTCGAGTCGGCCCCGGGCGGGCCGGGTGGCCCGGTGGGGCCGGGCTTCGGGGTGAGGGTCGGGGCCGCCTTGCCGCTGGGCCCGGGAGGACCGGAGGGGCCGCGCTGACCGACGATGGTCTGCCCCGGCTCGCCGCGGCTGCCGGGCGGGCCGGCCACCGGCTTCCCGCCGAGCGCCTGCACCTGCTTCGCGAGCGCGTCGCGGGCTTCGTTCGCGCGGTCCAAGTCCCGGTACAGGGACATGAACCCGGTGACCAGCGCGGCGAGCGCCCCCGCGACGATGAGCGCGGCCGCCGTGCCGAGGACGTTGCCGCGCCGCCGGTGCTTGCGGGCCTCGGCGCGGGTTCGGGTCGGGGTGCCCATCACTTGCCTCCGGCCAGGAACAACAACACGGGCATGACGAGGCCCAGGAGCGGGATGATGACCGAGGCCACGACCCAGCGGCGGGTCTGGGTGACCCGCTCCGCGTCCTGCTCTCGCTGTCGCTGGATGCCCTTCACGGTCTCTCCGAGATCGCTGATGTCCTTCGCCATCGCGGCCTTCTCCACGGCGTACACGTCGGCGGACACGAGCCTGTCGAGTCGGGCGTTGATCTGGCTCATGTCGTCGCGGACGTCGCCCCGCATGGCCTCGATGAGCCGCCACAGCTCGCCGAGGGACGGCTCATCGGCCACGGTGCGCTCCGGTAGGGGTTCGGGGGTCAGGCGCTCACGGCCGGCCGTGCCGGGGTGGCCGGGGCGGGTGCGGTGACCTGCGTGCGGACGAAGGTCTGCGCGACGACGGTGATCAGTGCCATGGCGGCGGCCTGCCGGTCGGCGGACCAGTCGAGGCCGAGGTGCATGCCGAGGGCGAGCGCGGCCTGTGCGAAGCCGGTGAGGGCGGCGACCTGGCCGTCGTTCACCTTGAAGGCGACGAGGAGGCCGAGCAGGGCGGCGGCGGTCGCGTTGACTCCGGCCTGTACGTCCGCGGTGACGTCGACGATGAACGCCGCGGCGAACTGCACGACGACGGCGACGAGTCCGGCCCAGATCGCGGGTTCACGACCGAACAGGGTGGCGGTGGGTTTCACGGGGTTCTCCAGCAGGGGTGGGGGGTCAGGAATTGGGGACACGGAGCCGGTCCCAAGAGGTCTTTCCGGGGATGCCGTCGGCGTCCGCGCCGGTGAAGCCACACTTCTTCTGCCAGCGGCGGTAGGACTCGCGGTCGGCGTTCGTCCAGTTCGGCCCGGGCCCGTACCGGTAGGTGCCGCAGCCCTCAGCGACGAGGCGGCGGCCCATGGTGGTGATGACCGGTGAGTGGCGGCCGCCGTGGAAGAAGCCGGCGCCGGGGAACGGCTCGTACGCCGGGCCCGGGGCTGGGGTGGGCCTCGACGGGCTGCTGGCCGCGGGGACCTTCAGCTTCTGGCCGACGCTGATCTGGTCAGGGTCGTCGAGGTCGTTGAGGTCGACGAGGACGGCGACGCGGGTCTTGTGGGCGCGGGCGATGCTGAAGAGGGTGTCGCCCTTGGCGACCGTGTACGTGCCGGACTTCGCGGGCGGCGTCGACGGGGTGCTCGGCTTGCCGCCGAGGCGGTCGGCGATCCGGGCGCGCATCGACCGCATGGTGAAGCCGCGGGGGTCGACCTTCCCGGGCTGCCACTCCAGGTGTCCGATCACCGAGTTGGCGTCCCAGCCGTGCGCGCGGCACAGCGCGGCGGCAGCCTTCTCGATGGCCTCCAGCTGGGCGGCGGGCCACGGGTCCTTGCCGTCGCCGAGGTTCTCGCACTCGAAGCCGTAGAAGTACCGGTTGCCGTCGGTGTTCGCCTCGTTGTCGGGCGGGAGGGTCTTCTCGTGGACGACCGCGTCGAGGACGTCGTCGTCGCCGAGCCCGGCGTGGTTGGCGCGGCCGTAGCCGACGAGGTGGACGGTGCCGTCCTTGGCGATGACGCCGTGGCACAGCGGGCCCGGCAGGGTGCTGTGACCGTCGCGGCAGATCTTGACGGTGTTCGCGGTGCCCTTGGTGACAGTGTGGTGGATGAGCACGCCGTGCAGGGGGCCCCACGGGCCCTTGTGGTTGCGGTTGTGGGTGCGCCAGTCGCCCACTTCGACGACCTTCAGGCCCTCGTCCTTGAGTGCCTTGACGAAGGCGGACGCGCTCAACGGCGACGCCATGTGCTGCTCGCTTTTCTCCCCGCGCCCACGGCTGTGGCTGCAGACCGCTGGTCTGTCCCTCGGGAAGGAGCGGCGGGTGGAGGGTCACCCGGTGATCTCAGCGTACGGTCGCGCCCGGGCGGTGTTGCCCCGGCTACTCGGGTTCGGGCTGCGGGTCGAGCAGGGTCACGGTGAGGATGAGGCCCTTCGTGTTGCAGCGGCCGCAGAAGATCCCCAGCGTGATGCCGTTGTTGGAGTACAGCATCGGCGCGAACAGCTCCTGGTTCTCGTTCACGCAGCCGCTCGTCCGGCACGTCCAGGTCGCCGAGTACCACGTGTTCGGCACGTACACGATCGGCTCGGACGGCGGCGGGATCGGATCGGGTGTGGGCTCCGGGGTGGAGCTGGGTTCGGGCTCGGTCCCGGCGACGGGCGGCTCGACCCCGGTCGGGTCGCTGTCGGGGCTGGTCGGTTCGGTGGGTTCGGGTGCGCTGCTCATGAGCCGACGATCATCCAATTCACTGTGGTGTTGGTGGTGTTCTGGCGGTTGACCCAGATCGTGGCGCCGCTCCCGCTCACGGACGAGATGGAGACGCTGTTCACGCCGTTCGGGGTGCCGCCGGACCCGGTCGAGGGGGCGGGCACGGTGGTGTTCGCCGTGACGAAGCCGTGGAAGGTGGTGCCGGCGACGTTGAGGCCGGACAAGGTGAAGCTGGTCGGGGTGTTCGCCGCGGACGGGGTGATGCTGACCGAGCCGGTCGCGATGTTCCCGGCCTTCAGGACCCCGCCGACGGTCGTGTTGCCCGCCAGGTCGACGGTGAGCCGGTACGTGCCGGCGTCCGTGTTGTAGAGCCGCATGAGGTAGCCGGTGTGCCCGGCCGCGGACTCCACCAGCACTACGGTGTTGGCGTCCCCCGCGTTCGGCTTCACGTTCAGCCGGCCGCGCACCTTGCCGAGGTTCGGGGTGAGGGCGAAGTCGGCGAAGGTCGTGGCGCCGGTGTAGTCGTAGTAGCCGAGCGCGGCGACGGCGGCGCGGAGGTCGAGGCGGCCACCGATAACGCCGCTGGTGGAGTCCCGGAAGCGTTCGATGACAGCGAAGTCGTTGCCCATGTACTGGCGCCAGCGCATGTCTGTGTTCCCGGACGCGGTGTACGGGCTGGTGTTCAGCATCAGGTTCACGGACCCCGACGGGTCCTCGACGACGTTGATGAACGCGAACTCGGTGCGCGCCGCGTTGCTCAACTTCAGGGCGGGGTACGTGGCGTCGGGGTCGAGTTGGAGGATCGCGCCGCTGGAGCCGCGCAGCGCCAGGCCGATGTCGGACAGCTCGCCGACGGCTGTGCCCGCGCTGTCGTAGACGAGGATCTTGTTGGTGTCGCCTTCGTTCATCGTGATCCGCGCTCCGGCGCCGGGGGCAGCGGTCTGGATGAGGGCGCCGGTGATCGACCCGCCGGTGATGGTCTTGCCGGTGAGCGCGTCGACCGCGATCGCGTCGGCGGTGATGGCCCCGGCGGTGATGTCCGCGGCCTCCGCCTTCCGTGGTGTGCCCGCGACCGCCGGCGTGGCCGCCGAGACGGCGCCGGACGCGGAGCGGGAGCGGAGCTTGACGTGCCACTCGGTGTACGGGAGCGGCACGGTGACGGTGCCGCCCTGCGCGGTCTCGATCGTGTCCCGCAGCGTGCCCTGCTCCGGGACGTAGTCGGCGGTGGGGCCGACGTGGACTTCGACGCGCCTCCAGTCCAGCGGCGCGACCTGGGCGTCGGCGAAGGTGCCGTCCCAGGTGACGGTGAGGGCGGCGAGCGCAGACTCCACCACCGGCAGGGAAGGTGCGGGCGGGGTGGGGCCGTTGACGACGTTCACGCCGGACGTGCCGTCCGCCTGCAGGCCGACGATCGTGCGCAGGCTGCCGGTGTCGTCGCGGACTTCGACCGCGGCGTTCTCGATGGACGCGCCGTGGGCGATCCGCTGGCCCTTCTTGATCTGGTCGACCTGGCGCTTCAGGGCCTGGATCTCGTGCGGGATGGAGCGGCTCATCAGGATGCCTCCGGGGATCCGTAGTGGAAGGCGTCGGCGCGGCGCAGGGTGAGCGTCGCCTGATCCGGGGCGGTGCCGGGCCGGTAGGAGTCGGCGGTGATGCGGCACCAGCCGGACCAGGAGGTCCACTGGTTGTTGACGGTGACGCGGACGTCGTCGCCGATCTGCCACGAGCCGAGCGGGGCGGCCGGGTGGTCGCGGACGGTGATCTGCTCGACCTGGCCGAGGAGTTGACGCCGATTGCGTTCGGCGGCCGCGCGGCGGCCGAGGACGTCGGTGCCGTTCACCGTCGGCAGGGCCAGCACCGATTCGAGGCGGAGGCGGCCGTCGCGGACGGGGTCGACGGCGTACCGGGTGGCGGTGCCCTCGCCGGAGCCGGTCGCGAGGATCACGTTCGCGTACTCGTCGCCGGAGTAGCGCACGGGCGGCGTGGAGACGATGTTGATGCCGGTCGTGAAGGAGATGTCGGTGCGGCGGGCGCCGAGCCGCGGGTAGCCGAGCTTCAGGCGGCGCACGATCTGCCCGTTGGCCTGGTAGTGGCAGGTGTTCGTGTACTGGGGGGCGCCGTCCTCGGAGACGAGGTCGTCGACCAGTTCGCCGAGGACGGGGGTCTCGTACCAGTAGGAGTGCCACGGTTCGGCCGGGGTGCCGGCCTTCGCGGACGAGCTGGTGGCGTCGACGGTGACGCCGAGGTTCCCGTCGGGCTGCTCCTGCGCGTACGCCCAGATGTCGCGGATGATGACGCACGGGTCCTGGTACACGTACGGGCCGCGGCCGCGGAGTTCGCCGTGGTGGTCGTGCCGCTTGTTCAGGTACGACGACCAGGAGGCGGCCTCGAGGTGGTACTCGCCGTCCTCGGGGGTGGCGTCCCACAGGAGTCCGCCCCAGCGCAGGATGCCGTCGGCCTCGGCGTACAGGAGGGCGGTGCCGGGCTGCAGGGTGTCGATGTTCGCTCGGGCCCAGCGCGGTGCGACCGTGGCGCGGAAGTGGCCGGGGCCGTTGAGCTCGTTGCCGAACTCGACGTCTGTGAGCGGCAGGGCGGGGTGGAGGATCGCCCCGGTGAGGGCGTGCTGGGTGAAGTACCGCCACCGGCCGCTCATCAGAGGGGCCCTTCGGTGAACTCGATGTCGATGGCGAAGGACGTGGTGCCGTCGACGCCGACCTTGCCCGCGTTCGAGGAGCGCGGCGTCATGCGGGAGTAGAAGGGCTGGGTGGTGCCGCGGAGGGCGGCTCCGGCGGTGGTGGTGAGGTCGATCGTGTCGACCATGGTGACGGTCTGCCGGCGGGGGCCGGTGCCCTGGTTGTCGTCGATCGCGATGTACTGGTTGGCCTCGATCGTGCCGATCATGAAGCGGAAGTTCGCCCACACGTTTCCGTCGACGCAGCGGACGCCGCAGACCGTGTAGGACACGCGCATGGTCGCGGCCCAGGACGGGATGGGGACGGACGCCATGGTGACGTTGGGGAAGTTCCGCCACAGCTCCGTCGTGCCGGAGAGTTCGACGAGCGGGCCGGGGAAGTTGTACGGGTACAGGGCCCGGACGCGGCGCGGGTTGGTGACCTGCCGCAGGTCTTTGATCATCGCGTTGGTGATGGTGCCGGTCGAGGCGGGGATGTCGATCCGGGCGAGCGGGATCGCCGAGTAGCCGGACGGCACCGTCGTCGCCGAGCTGGAGACGTTGGAGACGACGTCGAAGAACGCGCAGTCGCTGGGGTCGCGGGAGCCCTCATATTCGGGGTCCTGCACGCGGAGGATCACCATGTCGGAGCGGCTGGTGCCGCCGGTCGCCGCGATCGAGACGGTGTCGGAGCCGATGTTGTAGACGTTGTAAGAACCCTGCACCGGGGAGACTTTGCCGCTGATCGTCGCCGAGCCGTCGGCGATCTGCACGCCGCCGCCGGGCGTCGCGAGCGCGGACACCTTCAGGTGCGTGCCTTCGGTGATCCCCTGGTTCGCCTGCGCCAAGTCGCGGATCATCATGCGGAACTGCTGCGCGGTGTGCGTGCCGCCCGTGACGGCGATCGGCGTGGTCTCAAGAGCCATGAGGTGGGGCCTCCCTAGAGGGCCTGGTAGGCGGGCCACCAGGTGACGGCCAGCGTGGACGTGAGGGTGTTGTCGGTCGCCGACCAGCGGACCTCGTTCAGCCCGGGGGTGAGGACGAACTGGTCGATACGGCTGGTGGGGGCGAGCGGGGCGGCGCCGCCGTTGTCGCGCAGGACGGTGCGCCAGCCCGGCCGGGTGTCGATCTCCACCCACTCCCCCGCCGCGAGCGTCGTCTGCACGGTCAACTCCCGGCCCGAAGTCACGTGCGTGATGGTGGGGTTGGCGCACGGTCCGGCCACGCGGAGCACCGGCCACGTCGCGGCCGTCCCGTCGACCTGCAGGTAGCCGGGGCGTCCGACCGCCGAGGGGTCCCCGGCGATCAGGAACGGGAACTGCAGCGGGAACGTCATGCCGCCCTGCGTCAGCGACCCGAGCGGCATCGACGTGGACGCGGGTTCGTCGGCGTAGAACAGGGCGTCCTGCGCCTGGAACTCGATGTCGAGCGGGCTGTAGCCGTGGATGACGGTGGACAGGTCCGGCTCGAGCTTGCGGACCCGTCCGCGTACGGTGCGCGTCGTCCGGCCGGGCAGCTTCAGGCGCAGGTCGAGCGTCGCGCCGCCGACGGTCCGCACCAGCGGGTCGTACGCCGGGACGTGGAGGGCCTGCAGCGCGTCGAGGACGGCGGCCGCGCTGCTGGACTTGATCGCGGCGTCGATGCGGATCGTACGGCCGCTGTAGAAGTCCGGGCCGAGCCACAGCCCGTCCTCCCCGGCCGGCTCGACGTCCGAGGTGCGCAGCGGCGTCTGGCCGAGGCCTTCGATCGCGCGGATCGTGACGTCGGTCCCGGCGCCGATGAGGACGCCGCCCAACTGGTGCTGGTAGTCGGCGAGTTCGACCAGTGTGCTCATCGGGCGGCCACCCCTCCCCGCGCGAGGCGGCGCAGCTGGTAGGCGTTGTCGGCGTCGATCCGGCGGGCGGTCTCGATCGCGTCGCCCCAGGTCGTGACGTTCCAGGTCTGCCGGCCGACGAGCGGGGCCTTCTCGCGGACGATGATGACGCGGCCCTCGGCGGCGTCGCGCAGGCCGAGCCCGAACCGTCCGGCGACATCGGCGAGGACCGGGAGAGCGGTGCGGCGCTTGTGCGCGCCGAGCGGGATGTACGCCTCCCCGCCCGTCGACGGCTCGGCGAACGTGACCGCGCCGCCCTTGGTGGCGTAGATCCCGGAGCGGATGCCGCCGTTGGCGTAGGCCATGCCTTTCTGGGCCTTCGCCAGGTCGGCGAGGAACCGCGTGGAGCGGGTGCCGAGCGAACGGGCGATCTGCGTACGGGCCTTGGTGGCGGTGTCGATGATCGCGTCCTCGCC
The DNA here is from genome assembly GCF_046098215.1 of Streptomyces sp. Da 82-17. Classification (NCBI taxonomy): domain Bacteria; kingdom Bacillati; phylum Actinomycetota; class Actinomycetes; order Kitasatosporales; family Streptomycetaceae; genus Streptomyces; species Streptomyces sp. Da 82-17. The sequence continues at coordinate 56,964 of NZ_JBJURH010000030.1, read as the reverse complement.
GAGTCCGGTCGTCGCGGCGACGTCGTGGATGCCCGTCTTCGACGTCTTGATCGCGGCGATGATCGCGACGAGGTCCTCGACCTGGGCGCCGGTGAGCGCGTTGTTCGCCGTCTTCGCTGCCGCGTTCGCGGACGCGGCCTTGCGCGGGGCCTTGACCGCCGCGTCGGCGAGCTGCTGGGCGGCCTTGTCGTTTTGCGCGGCGAGCTGCTTGGCGAGGTCCCCGTACCCGCGTGCGGCGAGCGTGGCGAGGTCGTCGGAGAACTCCTGGTTCAGCTTGTTCGCGGTGCCGAGCTGGCGGGTGTAGTCCGTCAGGGAGGCCTTCGCGGTCTTCTGCAGGCCGCGGAGGGCGGCGGCCATGTCGTTGATGTACTTCGTGGAGCCGCGGGCCATCTTGTCGGCGAGCTTCTCGCCCTCCTTGCCCATGGAGGCGAGGGCTTCGGCGACGTCCCCGCCGACGCGGTCGGCGACCTTCTCGAGGTCGGCGTTCCAGGCGCGGGTCGCGGCCGCCGTGGACTTCAGCTTCTTCTCGACCGCGCCGAGGTCGAAGTAGGAGATCTCCTTCGTCTTGCCCTTGGACTTGACCTTGCGGGTCTTGTTCCCGGCCTGGCCGGCGTCGGACGGCGAGTACAGGGATCCGGACTGCGGGTCGTACCGCCAGTCAGTGACGTTGCCGTCGGCGTTCCACTGGATCTGGGCGGGGTCGCCGCCCAGGCGCCTCACGGTCTCCTCGGTGATCGCGCGGGAGCGGGGCCGCTTGGAGCGAGCGAAGGGGATGTAGGCCTCGCCGCCGGTCTCCGGCTCCGCCCAGATCCGCCAGTCCCCGGGCCGGGCGATCTGCGCGATGTGGCTCTCGCCGCGCGGCTCGCGCATGCCCCCGTCGGCGTAGAAGTCGGTGACGCTGCCGTTAGCGTTCGGGCGGCGGATCGCCTTCGGGACCGTCGATCCGTTCTGGACTCGCTTGTAGTACTCGGTGGTGTAGACGCCGATGCCGATGGTCCGCCCGGACATGCCGTTGATCGCGCTCTGGATGCGCCGTACGGACTCCATCGGCCCGCCGGTCGGCACGGTGATGGTGACCTGCTTGCCCTTCGTGTCCCGGATCTTGAAGCCCAGGAGGGTGAGCTGTTCGCGGGCCGCGGCGGTCGGCGCGGACATCGTGATGGTCTTGCCCTTGGTGGCCTTGACCTTGTCCTGCACGGCGATCAGGTCACGGATGGCTGTGGTGGTGGCGGCGCCGATCCGTACGGTCTTGTCGGCGAGGCGGTCGCGGGCCTCCTTGACAGCGCCGATGCCCAGCAGAGCTTCCCCGGTCTGCGTGGTGACCCGTACCTGGCCGTCGGGGAGTGTCTCGGTCTGGTAGCCGAGGTCCTCGAGGATCGCGCGGGCTTCCGTGGTGAGCGCACTGACGGTGATCGACTTGGCGTTCGGGGTGGCTTCGAGCTTCTTGATGACCGCGTCGAGACCGGCGATGGCGTCCTCAGAGCGCATCTCCAGGACCGTGGACTTCTCGTCCGGAATCTTCAGGATGTCGTCGGCCAGCGCCTTGGCCTGACTCGCGGTCAGGCCCATCTGCATCGCCGTACTCACCAGGGCGGACCGGCCGCGCTCGTAGATGCCGCTGACGGTCTCCCACGACGCCCCGGACTGGCGGGCGGAGGCGGCGGCCTCGTCGGTCTTCGCTGCGAGGTCGTTGAGCGCCGTGGCGGCGTTGCGGGCCGTGTCGTTGTTGAGGTTGAGCTGCCCGCCGGACATCGACAGGGCGCCGGCGTTGTCCTTCGCGGCCTTGGTGGCGGCGTCGATCGCGGCCTCGAAGCCGATCATCCCGCCGAGGCCGGTCCGCTGCGTGTCGTTGAGGGCCTGGATGGACTGGCGCAGCCCGTCCGCGGAGGCCTTCTGCGCGTCCAGCTTCGCCTTGGTGGAGATGGCCTGCTGCCCGAACACGCCCATGCCCTGCGCGGCGAGCTGCTGCTCCGCTTTCAGGGCGGCGACCGCGTCCCGATACTCCGGGAACAGCTTGTTGATCTCCTTGGTGGACACCCCGGCCCGGCTCAGCGCGTCCTTCATGAGGTTGAAGTCAGCGGCGGCCTGCTTGCCGTGCCCGGCCGACACCATCTGCGCCATGGCCTGGTCGAGGCTGTCGAAGTCGTCCTTCAGCGCGTTGAGGGAGCCCTCGCCGTCCTTGAAGTCGTCGAACAGGCCGTGCACTTTGCGCCGCAGGTCGTCGAGCGGCCCGAACCCCTTGTTCCCGAAGGAGGCGATGTACTCGTCCTGCTCCTGGGTGGCGCTGCCGAGCTCCTTGACCTTGTCGACGAGCCCGTCGAGGTCGCCGAACGTCTTCTTCAGCTCCCCGGTCATCTCCCCGGTTCTGGCAAGGTTCTTCAGGCTGGTGGTGAGCCGATCCACGTCCGGCGGGGCGCCGCGCGCCTTGTCCGCGAGCTTGTCGATACCGATCGCGGCGACGGCGAGAACTCCGAGGCCGACGCCGGCCTTCTGCATGGCGGTCATCGACGCCGCGGTGGCGCGCAGCGTGGTGCCGACCCCGGCGGCGCGAAGCACGGCGAAATAGGCAGCCAGGCGGGCCACCATGCCGGAGGAGGCTACGGCGGCGACGGCGGTCATGCCGACGGACAGCAGCCGCATGCCGGTGTAGACGCCGATGAGGACCGACAGCAGGTCGGAGGGGACCGCGGTGACCAGCTGGGCGAAGGCGTTCGCGACGTGCAGGACCCCCACCCCGGTGTCCGCGGCGGCGGCTACGACGTGGGAGAGGGCCTGGACGAGGTTGGAGAGCGTTTCGGCGACGAGCGGGCCGTGGGTACGGGCGAAAGCCATGAACTCGGCGACCGGCCCGCCGTCGAAACTGTCGGCTGCCGTGGAGAGGCGGACGATGCCGTTGCCGAGGTTGTGCAGCGCGGACGTCGAGGCCTGGTCGACCTGGTCCAGGAACCGGTCGAAGCCGGGGGTGTTGAAGCCGCCCGCGAGGAGGGTGATGAGCCGGTCGAACTCGGTCGAGGTCGAGCGGACCATCGGGGAGAGCTTCGGCAGGAGCGCCGTGGTGAGCTGCAGTCCCTTGGTGACCGGGGTCATCGTCACCCCGGACAGGTCGTCGGACCAGTCGCGGAACTCCGAGCGGAGAGCGGCGACGGCGGCCGCGGCCTCGCGGGTGTGCGGCGGGAGCTTCGCCAACGCCACCTGCGCCTGATGCGACGCCTTCGCCGCCTCGTCGGACGCGGCCCCGTACTGCTCGATCGCGTCGTCCAGCTTGGCCTGGGATTCGACGGCTTCGGCGAGCGGCACCAGCTGGCCGGCGACCGCCGCGCCGAACGCGGTCGCCGAGGCTCCGGCGGCGGCGAAGGACCCGGCGAGGGGTACGGCGGCCGCGGCGATCGGGACGAGGACCTGGGACAGGAGCAGCAGGTCGCGGGTCAGGCGCTTCGCGCTGCTGCTCGAGGAGGCGAGGCTCCCGCCGAGCTGCCCGCCGGCGCCGGTGACGGGCAGGCGGATGGCCTGCCCGGCGGTGGCTTGGCGTACGGCGTCGTCGACTTCGCGGCGCAGCCGTCCCGGGTCGTCGAGCTGCAGGGCGACGCGGATGGACTGCCCGGTCGTCGTGCCGAGCGCGTCCTCGATGTCGGCGCGCAGGCGGCGCGCGTCGACGCTCACCGGGATGCGGATCCCGGTCCGGCTGGAGGCGCCGCGGACGGCGGTGCGTACTTCGCTGCGCAGGTGGGTGGCGTCGACGGTGAGGCGCAGGCGGATGTCGCGGGCGGATTCGGCGCGGAGGCGGCTGATGTCGCGGCGGAGCCGGTTCACGCTGCGGGAGGCGGCGCGGGCGTCGGTGGCGGTGTCGCGGAGGGTGCGGGACAGGTCGGAGCCCTGCCCGGTCAGGCGCACCTGCAGGTTCCACTGCGTCATCGGCGGGCTCCTTCCTGATCTAGCGGGTGGTTCGGGCGAGTTGGAGGGCGGCGTGCACGGACGTGGGGATGAGCAGCACCTTCACGCCGTGCCCCTCGTCGCCCTGGGGCACCTGCTTCTGCTTGTCGGCGAGGATCTGGCAGCCGATGCAGCGGTGGGTGATGGCGGTGTAGGCGTCCTCGTCGCCGCCGGCCTGCTCGTCCCACTCCTCGGCGCGGGTGCCGCAGCCGGGGCACGCCTGGCGGGCGTAGGCGGCGTAGGCGAGGGCCTTGCGCCGGTCGAGGTCGGTCCAGGTGCCGTCGCCGTGCCCGCGGAACTGGGAGTGGGGGATGCCCCAGCGGTCGCAGAGTTCGAGCTCGGCGCGGAGCCGCTCATCGGCGGTCAGCCTTTTCCCAGGTCGGTCCGCTGCTGGTGCTGCACGCTCCAGGCGGCGTTCCACAGACCGCGGGCGTCGGCGGCCGACCAGGTGTCGAGGCAGTGCTTCGCGTAGTCGACGGGCATGCCGTCCACGGAGGCGGCCGCGATCAGGGCGGGGGCGAAGGAGTCCATGGCGAAGTCCTGGCCGTCGGCTTCGTCCTGCTCGCTGGCCGGGTGCTTGGCCTGGAGGTCTTCCAGTTCTCGGCGTTCGAGTGCTTGGAAGGTGAGGGTGATGGCCGCCTTGTCGAACGCCTCCTGTGCGGCGGCGAGTTCGGCGCGCGCGGCGGCCGCACGGTCCTCGAACAGAGGCCGCTGCGGTTCGTCGGCGGCAGTCAGCGCGGTGAGGGTCTGCTCGGCGTCGGCGACCGCGGTCTTGGCGCGGTTGAGGCGGTGCCGGACCTCGGGGTCCTCGCAGATGGTGAAGCCGAGGGTGGGGCGCTTCAGGGTGTCGAGGCGCTTCTGCAGGGCAGTCCAGTTGGTGGTCATGCGGGCTCTCCGTTACGGGAAGGCCCGGCCGGGCGCGCGTAGCGCCCTTCCCGTGACACGCCGGGCCCGGCCGGGGGCTTGAGGGGGTGGCCGGGGTCAGGCGCCGGTCGGGACGGTCTGGTTGAAGACGGGGCGCGAGGTGATCGTGAACTGCACGGTGATCATCGCGGCCTCGTTGTCCGTCGTGTAGCTCTTCGAGTTGGAGACGACGGTGACCGGGAAGACGTCCATGCCCTTGCTGCCGGCGGTGTTGCCCTTGGAGAAGATGACGATGAAGCCGTTGGTGCCCTTGGCGAGGTCGGTCTCGATGGTGTCGAGGGTGGAGTCCTCGTAGAAGGTGAGCGAGCTGTCGGCGGCCGAGTCGTCGCCGCCGATCTTCGACACGAACGTGGACGCCATGTCCGGCGTCTCGATCGGGGAGTTCTCCAGCGACCAGCCCTCGATGGCGTTGATCTGCCCGGTGTAGTTGGTACCTGCGGTGATCTCCGCCGAGGTCGGGATCAGCGTCGCCGCGGCGATCGTCGGCAGGTAGTAGATCTTGGTGGTGCCCTTGCGGTTGAACCTCATGGTGGCCCCTCGCGGATCGGGGCCCGGCCGGGGCCCCTTGCTTCGTGTGGCGGCCACCTCCTGGTGGCGTCCGCGTAGGGCCCGCCGCGGTGCGGTGATACGGCGCCTGTCAGGCGCTGGTTTCCAGGTAGAGCCGGAAACGGATCACTGTGGTGATGATGGCATCGTTCGGCTCCGACGTTCCCCCGGCCTCGGCGGCGTCCCGCCGGTAACAGCCCACGCCGGGCCCGCAGTTCAGCGGATGCGCGTACCCGCCGCTGCCGTCCGTGGGGCGGGCGACGAGGCGGCGGCCGCGGTCGGCGAGCCACTGCGCCTGCTCGTCCCCTCCCCTACTGTCGGGCGCCCCCGGCACCGGGCCGGACACGAACGTCGCCTGGTAGTCGGAGACGGCCGTACGGTGCCCGTCGGCGAGCGTGCCGTCGTCGGTGCGGTGGTCGAGCGGGTAGAGCAGCGTGTACGGCGGCGGCACCGGACGGCCCTCCGTGTCCAGCGGCGTGGTGCGTACGCCGACGGGGCGGCCGGTCAGCTCGGTGAGGAGGGTCTTCAGCCCGGCGGTGACGAGGCGGCGTTCGATCACGTCAGCTCCCGAAGATCCGGTCGCAGGCGTCGCGGAACGCCCGCTCGTACTCCGGCGACAGCTCGTCGACGGCCGGGCCGACGTGCGGGTACGGCGGCTGGAAGAAGTGCCGGCCGATGCTGTCGGTCATGTTCCAGAAGCCGTACTCCAGGCGGCGTGCCTGCGGGGCGTTCGTGCCGATCACGGCGCCGCCGCCGTCCGGGACCGCGAACGGTTCGATCCGCCAACTCGCCACGTACTGGCCGGTGATGATGTTCGGGCCGGGCCGGCCGGAGGCGCGCTCGCGGATCAGGGCCCGGGTGAGGCGGGCCTGCTGCTGCACGGTCCGGTTCACCTCCGGGCCCACCCGGTCGGCGGCCCGCTCCAGGCGGGGCTCGAGGTCGTCGAGGTCCATCAGCTCGCCCCGCTCTCGGTGATCTGGTCGAGGAGGGTGACCCGGATGACGCCGAGCGTGCCGCTGGCGGCGGGGTCCTGCACGCGCCAGCGGCGGCCGAGCAGCGCCGGGTCCCCGCCCGCGTGCACGCTGAGGACGGTGACGAGCGTGTCCTTCGCGGCGGTGGGGGCGCTGAGCGGGGTGAGGAGCCGGTAGCGGCTGCGGGTCTCCGTCGGCCACGGCAGGCTGCTGCCGGGGGTGGAGGCGGCGGCGTCGACCGACATGGCGGACTGCACCGCGCCGCGCCCCTCGTACACGACCTCGCCGGCGGGGTACGTGTAGGTGCCGGTGGCCGGGTCGAAGACCGGGGCTCCGGCCGGGGTGCTGATGCGGACGGTGTCGAGGAGCACGAGGTCTTCGATGACCGGGACGAGGCCGGACAGGTCAAGTCCGGGCATGCGCACCTCCATTGGTGGCCCAGTCGGTGAGGGTGGCGAGCATCGCGCGGGCGGTCGCCCCGGGCCCGCCGCCGTAGTCGGCGCGGTTCAGGGCTTCCTGGTCGAGGAGGACGGGGTCGATCGCGGCGAGGAACTCCGCGACCGTCTGGCCGGGGCTGCTCGGGGCGGCGACGGCGACGCGGGCGAGCCCGTCGAACGCGGTGTGGTCGGCCTGCCGGGTGTGGAGGACCAGCAGCGGCAGGGCGTCGGCGACGGCGTGCTCGAGGACGTAGCCGGTCACGACGCCGGGCGGGAGCGGGGTGCCGTTGAGGCTGATGTCCGCGTGCCCCGGCTGGGCGGAGATCCGTACGCCGCACGCCTGCGGTTCGGTGGTCATAGGGCGGCTCCGGAGCGGATCGTGGTGCGGTCGGCGAGGTCGAGGCGCGGCAGGAACTCCCGTTGGCAGTGCGGGTGCGCGGTGGGGTGGGCGAGGGCGTCCTGCACGGTACGCAGGGTGCGGTTCGCCTTGTCCGGGTCGTCGTGGGACTGCCAGCCGCAGTCCGGGCCGTCGCGGACCTCGAGGAAGGTCACGCCGAGCTCGTCGAGCGCGGTCCGGGCGGCGCCGGTGTTCGCGGTGGTCACCGCCTGCCAGGTGATCGCCGCGTGGGCCCACGCGTCCACGGGGTGGCGGGAGTTGTCGCGGTAGACGACCGTGTCGAGCCGGTGCTGGGCCAGGAGCACGTCGGGGTCGAAGTGAGCGTCGCGGGCGTAGGCGTCGGTCTGGGCGTCGCGGAGGAACGCGCGGGCCCGGCGGATCGCCTCCTGGATCCGGGCGGTGAGGTCGGCGAAGAACTGCGCGGACAGGAGGGTGACCTGCGCCTGGTGCCGGCGGGTCCAGGTGAAGCGGCCCCCTGGCCTGGCCGCCCGGTCGAGGAGGGTGAGGCCGCCCTCGCGGTAGACGAGGGCCAGGTCGACGGACACCCACCGGTCGATGAAGCCGCCGGCCTCCCGGTGGAACGCGGCGATCGCGCGGTTGAACTCGGCGACGGCCGCGCGGATGCGGGGCCCGGCTTGGCGGCCGGGCCGGATGCGGGCGAGCGCGGTGAGGAGGCGGGCCTGCGCGGTGGTGAGGATCCGCCAGGCGTCGCGCAGCCGGGCAGCGGCGTCGGTGATGTAGCCGAGGAGCCGGGCCCGCAGGCTCCGGCCGCGGCGGCGTACGGGGGTGGTCATCGACGGGCCCGTTCCACGAGCCGGATCACGCCGAGCCCGTCCGGGCCGGTGGTGTCGGTCGGGTCGTCCGGCGCCGGGGGCTGCCCGGCTTCGAGGAGGGCGATCTGCCGCTCGTAGGAGCGGATGTTCTCGGTGAAGGTGACGGCGACGACGGAGGACACGTTCACTGACGCGGGCTGGGCGCGGAGCGCGGCCAGGCGCTCGCGGAGCACCTCGAGGGCGACGGCCCGCGCGCTGCCGAGGCGGGTGTAGCGGGTGTCGAGGTCGGCCTGGTCGGTGGCAGTGCCGAGCTCGGCGAGGAGCCACGCGCGTACGGCGGTGTCCACGAGGCTGTCCTCCAAGGCGTGTTGGGAAGGGGGTGCGGGTGCGGGCCCGCCGGTGGCGCCCCACCACCAGGCGGGCCCGCACGCGCTTACTCGCCGCTGGTGCCCTCGTCAGCGGCGCTCCGGCTCCGGGCCGGCTTCTTGGCCGCGGGCTTCCGCGCGGCCTGCTTGTCGCCGTCGTCCTCCGAAGAGGCGCCGGTCTCGCGGGTGCCTGGGAGGGTGCCGTTCTCCCAGGCCGCGGGGTTGGTGACCAGAGCCGCCAGGCGCGGCTCCGGCTCGCTGCCTTCCTCGAGGACCACCGTCTGGTGGGAGTCGGGGTCGGTGACGTACACGGTCGCTACGAGCTGGGCGGCCATGGTCAGAACACCGACGCCGAGATGTGGATGTCCGGCACGTACAGCACCGGCATCGCGACGGCGGCGCCCTTCGTCCAGACCTGCACCGGGTCGTCGGTGTAGCCGTGGGTGACGACGATGCCGGGGGCCTCCTCCCGCTCGATGGCGGGGTTCCCGCCGGAGGACAGGACGAGGGACTCGGCGGTGACGCCGTACTGCGTCTCGCCCCAGGTCTGCGGGTTCGGCGGCAGCATCAGCCACTTGTTGTCCGGCAGCGGCCGGGCCATGGTGCCGTCGTCCTTGGGGATCTGGACGTCGTAGACCTCGATGGGCGGCAGGTTGTAGCGGGCCCGCACGGCGTCGACCTCGTTGGGGGCGAGGACTCCGGTGGGGGTCTGCGTGGCGGGCTGCCCGTAGAACGCGCGCCGGTAGGCGTCGTTGGAGGCGAGCAGGGCGCGGGCCTTGTAGGAGGTGACGACGCGGGTCGGCAGCGGCGCACCGGAGGCACGCAGGACTTCGATCCACGCCATCTCGTCGGCGAGGGCGTCCGCGGCGGGGTTCGTCCAGGCGGTCGCGGCGACCGGCATGTTCGCGGAGGGCACGCCGGCGTCGTACTCGACGGTGAGGCCGTTCTCCCCGGCCAAGGTGAACTTGCCGTCGGTCAGGAGGTCGCCAACGGCGAGCTCGAGGCGGGACTTGATGGACTGCACGTGCGCGGCGACGTCTTGGTAGAGGAGTTCGACGAGCTCGGAGGCGTCCGCGCCGCGGGCGGTGTCGAGGAGGATCTGCTCCAGTTCGCCGACCAGGTACTTCTGGCCGAGCGGGGGCAGCATGCCCTCGGTGACGATCCGCTTGGCCTCGCGGGTGGCGACGGACGTCTGGGCGTCCCAGGCCCGGTACTTCGCAGCGTTCACCCGGCGGGACGTGGACTTGATGCGGAACTTGACCGAGTTGATGGTGCGTTCCGGCATGACGGAGAGGGTCAGCGCGTAGTCCGCGGGGGTCTGTACGGCGCGGGCGAACGCGTTGATCTCTGTGGCGTCGATGTCCCTGAGCAGGGTCTCAAGCATCACTCAGGCCCCTTTCAGGAGAAGTGGATCTGGTCGGTGCGGTTCGCGGCCGCGGGGACCGTGAGCGCGACGGGGAGCTTGGCGGTGTCGACGTCGCCGTGGACGAGGAGCGCGCCGCCGACCTTCGTGACCGCCGGGTTGAACGCGGTCTCGGTGGCGAGGAGCCCGGCGAGGATCTGGGTGCCGTCGGTGGCGCCGGAGGTGTACGGGGCGTACAGGCCGGACGCGGTGATCTTTCCGAGGGGCAGGCCGGACTTGAACACCGCGCGCGGGTTCGTCGCGGTGGCCGGGGTGTAGTGGGTACCGGACGTGAACTTCGAGACGTCCAGGGTGATCGTGGCGTTCATGCCCGAGCCGTGCAGGTTGCGCAGCCACCGGCGGTCGGCGGTCACGGTCTCGGTGGTGGTCATCGGCTGGAGGTCCACGCCGATCTCCTCCCGTGGAATGGGGATTGCACAAAGGGGTGCGGGCGACCAGCTCGGTGGTGCCGTCCACGGAGGTGTCGTACGGAGGTCGTGGTCCCTCAGCGTGTGGGCCGCTAGGCGGCGTCGGGGCGGCGGAATCCCATGGACTCGGCGCGCTTACGGGCGCGGGCCTGTACGTCGTCCTTCGAGGCGCCGCCGCGCGGCGCGCCGCCTGCGGGTGCCCCGCCCGGGGCCGGAGGCAGCGTGTTGGGCGCGGCCTGCCGTGGGCCGAACAGCTCGGGCCGGCGCTCCTTCAGTGCGGCCGCGGCGTCCCGGAGGGCCTGGTCGTCAGCGTCGTCCTCCACGCGCAGGAGCGCGGCCGCGTCCTCGAGGTCGTCGCCGGTCGCACCGAGCCCCACCAGGACCGCCCGCCGGTTCGCGGCCCGCTCCCGTGCCACCGCGGCGGCCTCGCGCTCGGCGAGGGCCTGCTCGCGGCGCGACAGCTCCTCCTGCCGCTTCTGCTCCTCGCTCTTCGCCGCTTCCTGCGCCTGGCGGGCGGCGGCAATGAACGCCTTCGCGTCGTCGACGTTGCTGAAGCCGTGCTCGGCGGCGAACTCCTCCAACGCCTTGCGGGCGCCGGCGCGTTCGCCCTGGCTCTTCTCCTTCGCGGCGATCCGCTCGAGGTCGTCCTGGGTGAACGTCGGCTGCGGCGGCGCGGGCGGGGTGGGCTTCGGCGCGGCGGGCGGCTGCGGGGCCGGGTCGTCGCCGCCGTCGGCGTGGAAGACAGCGAGGGCCTCGACGCCGGTGTAAGGGTGGGTCCAGGCCTGCCGGGCGGCGGTGCGGGGGCGGTGCTGCGTGGGGCGACGCATCAGTACGAGTCCTCCATGGACTTCTCCGGGCCCCGCGCCTGAGATCGATTGCAGCACAGGATCAGGCACCTGTTGCCCCCGCTCCCCCGCCGTCGCCGTCTGCCGGGTCGTCCACGTCGTCGTCGGGGCCGCCGGGCGGCGGGAGTTGGACGGCCGGCGCGTCCGGCTCTTCGGGGGCCTGACGGCCGAGGAAGTCGGCGACCTCGTCGACGTTGCCGAGCGCGTCGGCAAGGTCACGGGCCGCGGTGAACTGCCGGGACTGGATCCGCTGGATCTCGGTCGTGAGGTCGTCGATCGGGAACCCGGCCTCCTGCAGCATCCGTACGCCGGTCTCCAGCGACAGGACCCCGCCGGTGACCCCTTGGGTGACCTGCTCGAGGACGGCGGCCTTGTCGGTCGGGGTGTAGGGGCCAAAGACGAGCTCGGCGGGCTGCACGCTGGTCCCGGCCCAGTCAGGGTGCTGCCCGGCCAGGTGGAGGCGCTGCACCATCTTCAGGAGCAGCGCGTACTTGTGGGCGCGGGCGAGGCGCATGGACGCGATGAGGGAGTCGAGCGGGCCGAGGGACAGCTCCATCGCGTACCCGGACGGGGCCTGCGATGGGTCGAGCGTGCCGAGCGTGACTGCGGGGAGCCGGGCGTTCGTCGCGGCGCGTTCGGACAAGTCGTGGCGCTGCGCGCGGAGTTCACGCAGGGCCGGGGACGTGTCGATGGTGGTGAGGCGGCCCTGCTCGCCGAGGCGGAAGACCTGGCCGGGGGCGACGTCGTACACCTGGCGGGCGTCGGTGATGCCGGAGATGCCGATCATCGGGAGTCCGGTGGTGGCGGTGGCACGGGCGGAGTCGGTGTCGGCGCCCTGCAGCTCGTCGAAGACCTGTAGCACCTTCGCGAGGCTCGACTGGCCCCAGTGCTCTTCGGCGGCCGGGACGGTGTTGGGGACGTGCACGACCGGCAGGAAGTCCAGGTAGAGGTCGAGCCGGTCTAGGACTTCCCCGTCGGCGCGGGTCGCGTACTGCGCGGCGGCCATCGGCAAGTTGTCGACGTCCAGGTTGTTGCCCTTGAGGTCGCCCAACTCCCAGGTGGCGTCCGTGAGGTAGCAAGTGAGAGGGCTGGGCTCCTCGTTCCACGGGTACAGGCGCATGACCGTACCGCCGTCGACAAGGTCACCGGGCCCGTACGCCGGGCCCGGGCCGTCCGGGGTGTCGGTGGCGAGCGGGGCGCGTACGGGCCGGCCGCGGCCGTCGACGCCCGGCGCGGTCGCCGGGCCGATCGGGCCCAGCTCGTAGGTGATGCGCCGCAGCCTCGCCTTCAGGCCGCGCTTGGGGTCCTCGGGCAGCTCCCACGCGAAGTGCACGCGCGTCGGGTACTCGCCTCCGTCGCCGTCCTCGGGCAGGACGGGGAAGTAGAAGCCGGGGTCGGACGCGCGGACGGTGACGCGCTGCTTGGCGGGGTCCCAGGCGAGCCGGTACACGCCGTCGCCGAGCGGCACCGCCTTCCGCTCGCCCTGCTGGACCCGCATCGGCAACAGCTCGGCCTTCGCCCAGTCCCGCAGGAGGGTCTGCACTCGCTCGGCCATGGCCGCACCGGGCTCGGGCTCGTCGTCGCCGTGGTGTTCGGCGCCGGGGACGACGATGGTCTGCTCGCGGCCGAGGACGTGGGCGAGGATCGTGTCGACGAACATGCTGGGGTCGCCGAACTCGCGGCGCTCGCGGGCCTGCCCGTCGCGGACGGCGGCGAGCTCGGCGGCCTGGTTGTTGTCGTACGCGGCGAGGAGCTTGTACGCGGCCAGGCGGCGTTCGTCGTCGGCGGGCACCCAGGTGGCGTGTGCTTCGGGGAACGCCCGGCGGTTGGGCATGCCGCGCACGTCATCGGCGAAGACCGGCTTGTAGTTCAGCCAGGACCAGCTGTCGATGATGAGGCGGCGGGCACCGGCGATGAGGCCCACGGATGTTCCTCCGCTGTCAGGCCCCGCGCCTGTGGTCAGGGTACGGACGTGCTGCGGGAACGTTCCCTCCCTCGTCGGATCTGGCGGCGCCGCTCTGGGCATACTGGCGGGCATGGAGCGGGGGGAAGAGAGAGTCTTCGAGCTGATCGAGAAGGCCCGGCAGGCGTGCGCGGTACGAGACTTCGGCACGGCGTACCGGCACGCGGAGGAAGCGCTGCAGGCCGTCCCCATGGACGGGTCTCTGGGCCCCGAGAAGTTCGAGCAGCTACAGCACCTGGCGTGGATCGTCAGGGAGGACTGCCGCGACCTCTGGTCGTACCAGCCCGACTATCCCGACGGATCTCGTAGGAGAGCCCTCGCTAAGCGCCAGGCGCGGGATCGTGCTGGCGCCGCGTCCTCCGAGGAGCCCAACGCTCCTGCGCTCTGACGGCTGTGAACGCCCGTGCCGGGTGCTGTGGTTCGGGTGTTCTGCACCGTGTGAGCTGCGCCTTCTCCGGTTCTGAGTTCATGCCAGGCTGTCATGTGGTAGCCGTGGCCCCTCGCTTGAGGCGCAACGCTGCTACCTGCGGGTACAGAAGTTGACGGTTCCTCAAGACGCCCGTTTTCCATGCCCCGGGCATATGCAAATTGCAGGATCGAGGCCAATTTCCGCCGACCGCACGTGAGTTGGGCTCAGTCCGCCTAGAGTGCTCGTGACGCATCGTTCACAGCGGTTGCTCCTGCCATCTCCCGTGCCGCGGCCGGGGGACTTCCTCACGGTCTACGCCGAGGAGAGGAGCATCATGCTCAGCAACGATGAACCGCCGGACTACGCGCTGTGGTCCCTGATGGCCGCCGTGTTCCAGTGCGCGCTGGAACTGGCCCAGTGGATCAGCTCGTAGTCCGACGGCTTCGTCACCCCGGGGGCCGGCCATCCAGGTCGGCTCCCGGTCCTGTCTGCGGTACCGGTATCGGCACCGTGTGCCGATACCTTTACATCGCAGCGGTCCCAACGATAGGGACCCGACTCAATTTACACAGCCAGAATCTGCGAACCCACTGGACTGGTTGACACCCGGATCCGAATGTTCACCTGCTTTCCCAATCCTCTTCCGTGTTCCAATCTCGTCCCGTTTCAGCGTCTTCCCGCAAGTCTCCGGTCCGTGTAACTCCCTGTGCCCACGGCGTTCGCGGCGGGGTCTGCAAGTTCAGTGAGGGCGTGGACTGCGGCGTCCATCCGGTCCGGGGAGTCCATGCCGGGTAGCCACGTCACCATCTGCATCTCCAACTGCGGGAACTCTGCGGTGTGGTGGACGAGGCCGGTCTCGTACAGCTGGGCGATCGGTTCGGCGCGTAGCCGCTTTCCCTTCTTCGCTGTCACGTCAACAACCCGTGGCATATGCATCCCCAGCGTTGCACCTTGCCTTTCGAGTTCCGCCCAGGCCTGGAGCACGTTCTGGCGGGCCATGTCGCCGCCGTAGTTCGTCTCGACGACGATCGCGTCCGCGCCGAGCTCAAGGGCCAGCAGGCACGTCTCGCGGCCGCGCGCCTCCGCGGAGTGCTTGCCGGTGCGGTCGGCGAGCACGTAGTAGTGCCCGTCCGAGGAGCGGCCTGCGGCGACGATGCCGGACTCGTCGTGGCCGGGGGTGTCTCCGCCGGCGGGGTCAAGGGCGACGACGACGCGGGTCAGGTCGACGCCCCGGAACGCCACCGGGCTGATGCGGTGCTCGGTGATCCAGGGCCACTTCCACACGCCGCCTTCGAGGGGGCGGGGCTGCTGCTGGTAGAGCGCCCACCACACGCGCTCCCCCACCGCGCGTTTCGTACGGGCGAGTTCGGCGGCGTCGTACTGCTCGGGCCACAGCGCGTCGCCGACCTGCCGGCCGAGCGGGTCCGTCTCGGACAGGGCGAGCGCCGGGAGGTCGATGAGGATCCAGTTCTCTGGCTCGGTGGCGAGGATCCGGCCGGACAGGTCGTCTTCGTGCCAGCGCGTGTTGATCAGGATGATGGAGGCGCCGGGGGCACGGCGGGTGTAGAAGACGCTCTGGTACCAGTTCCACACGCGTTCGCGCTGCGCCGGGGAGTTGGCGTCGTCGGACCCCTTGAAGGGGTCGTCGATGATGCCGAGGTTGAAGCCTTTGCCGGTGAGGGAGCCGCCGACGCCGGCGGTGACCATGCCGCCGCGTACGGAGGAGCCGCGGGGCTGTTCGAGGTCGAAGCGGTTCGCGGCGCGGGAGGCGTCGTCGAGGCGGACGCCGAGCGTGGGGGCGTGCTCGCGGAGTTGGTCGCGGACCCAGCGGCCGTGGTCGTCGGCGAGGTCGGCGCCGTACGAGGCGAGCATGACGCGGTGGGTGGGGTTCCGGCGGAGGTACCAGAGCGGCCCCCACCTGGACGCACGCTGCGATTTTCCGTGGCGTGGCGGCATGGTGAGCATGACCTGCAGCCGCTCCCCCGCGGCAATCCTCTGGAAGACGCCGTCGATCAGGTCCAGGTGTGCGGCCTGCTTCTCGCGGCCCTCGGTGAGGACCGCGGCGAGCGCGCCCGGGGATCGGTCCATGGCCATCTGCCGTTCCACCCAGGCGAGTCGGAGCCGTACGGCCGGGCTGGCCCGGCGGGCGACGCGGTACCGCTCGACAGTGGGCAGGGTGCGGTACTCGGCGAGCAGGGCGTCCTCGAGGAGGTCGTCAACGCTCGTCGTCACCGGGATCCTCGCCTTCGGCGGCCGCGGCCGGGCCGGTCGTGCCGGTCTGCCCGGCGATGCCGATGAGGGTGTTCAGTTCGGCGAGGCTGCCGGTGCCGAGCGGTACGGCGCCGCCGTCGGGGCCGGAGAGTTCGGTGCGCGCGGGCGCGTCGAGGCCGTTGAGCCTGGCGCGGCGGTCCATGAGCCGCAGGAGGGTGTCGACGGCGCGGAGGTCGATCTCGTCGTGCGTGTGCACGCCGTCCTTCGTGAAGACCGGCTGAGGGGTGGTGGCGCGTTCCCACACGGCGGTCATGAGGGCGTCGAGGCGTTCGTTCTCCTGCTGCCGGTAGAAACCGATCTCGGCGGACTCTTCCTCGCGATGCTGCTCGAGGGCGCGGATCAGGTCCTTGCTGGCGGCGCCGCGGCTGGCGTAGCCGAGGGTGTCGGCGATGTGCTGGAAGTCGTGGCCGGCACGGCGCAGCTTGATGAGCTTGGCGCGGCGGGCCGCGGTTTCGGCGGCTTGGGCTTTCGAGCTGGGCATGGCGGTCGGGGCTCCCGCTGCTTCGGTCAGGCCCCGCGCCTGTCACGAATGATCGGTGATTTCCGTACTTTCGTTCCCCCAGCGCTGGGTGGGGCCGCATGATGCCCGGCATGAGACGTATGCGCAGGGTGGGGGTCGCCGTCGTGGCGACGGTGGTGCTGGGTGCTGGCGTGGCCGGCTGTGGGGGCGGGGAGTCGAGCGAGAATCCGGGGCCGTCGAAGCCCGCGGCGACGCCGACGGAGGAGCCGACGGCGACACGGGATGCGGCCGCGGGGCGGGCGGAGTGCGTGGAGGCGTGGGCGAAGCTGCTGCAGGCCGACGAGGCCGCGGGGGTCGAGGACGAGCCGGCCGAGTGCGCGGGGCTCCCGGACGGGGACCGCATGGACCGGTACATGGAGGGGCTGCAGGAAGCGAACCGGCGGGCCCGCGAGACACTTTGAGCGGGTGGTGGAGACCGCCGGGTCTCCACCACCCACGGGTGCGTCAGGCGTCGTCAGCGGTGCGCTTCGGACGGTCGCTCCAACGCTTCAGGCCCCTCCTTCCCAGTGCGAAGGCGGTGCCCGCGAGTGCGGTCTGCACCGTCTTCAGGAAGGTCTGCCAAAGGAACTCGATGGGATCCACTGCAGGTTCGGGCTGTTGGTGTGGCCGCCCACACGGTCGCCCTCCCCTTTCGAGCAGGATCGCTGCGGACGTGCGGTGGGTGCACCCAGCAGGGGCCTGCGGCCCGACCCCTGCTTCGTTGGCGGGCCGACCAGCGCGCCCCGAGGGTTTGGCAGTTGGGCCCCTCGAGGTGCTGTGCGCGGGTCGGTCGTGCAGTGCCGAGTATGCAGCGGCGGCCGGGCGGATCGCGAGGAATTCATCGAACGAAGTTGGCCCCGGCAGTCGGGGGATGACTGCCGGGGCCGGGGCTCGGGCGCGGGCCTGGGGGTTTCGCCTGGCCCGAGCGGTGTGTGGCACGGCCCGGTGGTGCGACTGAAGGGGCGCGGGGACGCTCTTGAGTCAGGCCGGGCCGTGCATGTTCATCGTGGGGCACCGCTGACGGTTTGTCTGAGGCGCTTCCCCTGCTGCCAGTTCAGGGGGCATCAAGCCCCCCCTTGCGCTTTGCGCACCCCTGTGTCACTCTCTAGGTGTGCGCAAAGCGCACCCCCCAAGTTCATCGGGGTGCGAGGTTCCTTCCATACGCTCGTCACCACTAAGGAGACCGATCATGGGCTGGTTCAAGAACAAGGAAGAGGCAATGCGGGCCGCCGACGACCTCATCGAGGCCACGCGCCCGGAGAAGGAACGCCTCATCAAGGAGGGCCGCAAGCGGCTCGCGGATGCGGCGAAGAGCGACACCGAGAGCAACAGCGGCATCACCTTCAACTTCCGGCGCCGCTAACCAGCCCTGGCCTGCTGCCCCTTCGGGTCCGCCCGCCAGGGGCAGCACGCGCAGTCAGCAAGGAAGTCACCATGTCCGTATTCGTGACGAAGACCAGCGGCCACAGCGCCGAAATCACCTGGGACCCCGAGGCCGATGACCCGCAGGGGTACATCGGGACGGCGATCGAGAGCGACCAGCTCGCCTACGCCCTGGAGGCCCTCGGTGACCCGGAGGGCGCCGGCCTCCCCGCACAACGCTCCCCTGAGCAGGCGGTCCAGGCTGCGGCGAGCACGGCGGCCTTGGCGTCTGTGCTGAAGCGTCGGTCTGCCCAGCAAGTCGTGTACCTGCACGACGAGTTGAAGCTGGGGTGGCGGACGATCGCCAAGTCGCTCCTCGACGACCCTGAGAAGCAGTCGTCGATCCGTCGGATGTACAACTCCGCCCAGCGCCAGGCCGAGACGAAAGGAGACGCGTGATGGCCGAGCCGACCCCGCCGGAGGTCATGGAGGCGTTGCGACGCCAACTCGAGGCTCAGCAGGAGGCCGAACGTAAGCTGGCCGAACAGATCGCGCGGAATGCGCAGGAGAGCAAGTAGCGCCTAGCGCATGATGCGGGCCGGCAGCCTGGTTGATGGCTGCCGGCCCGCACGGCCGTTGGCTATGCAGCGTCCTCGAGCCCGCCGCTCGCCTCGATGAAGGGGCCGATGGCGTACGCGCCGTTCCGGGCCGGCTCCCCCGGTGGATCTTCCGCTCCTTGACGAGAGCGTTGAGGGTGTTCCCGGACTACACGGGCCAGGTTCGAAGTGCGGCGTAGAGGGCGAAGAGGACGCCGAGCAGCGCGCCGAGGCTGATGTGGGGTATCCGGCGGCGGGTGCGGCGCAGGAGCGGATGGATGCTCAACGGGTGCTCCTGGGGCGGGTGTTGGTGGTCAGTGAGGCAGCTGGTTGCGGGTGTTGGCGATCAGGCCTTTGGTCGTGGTGTTGGTCGTACGGGCGTCCTGATAGACGGGCCCGTTGTAGTGGTGGTGGTTCTCGGGCGGCGCGGCCTCGGCGGCCTCCTTCGCGCTCCGGAGCAGCCGGCCGATCGCGAGGATGGGCAGGGCGAGGCCTACGGGGGCCGCGCAGACGATGCCGATGACGGTGGGGTCGGCGACGTTGGACGCGAGCATGACCACGGCGGCGCCGCCTCCGGAGAGGAGCGTCATGGCGCCGAAGGAGAGCATGCGGACGCTGTCGTCGGTGGCCTTCGAGCTCATGGCGGGCCGTCCGGGCTGCGGTACGGGCGGGGTCGGGCCGATGGTGGGGAGCGGCTGCGGGTTGCGGTACGACGTCGGGATGTCGAGCGGGGTCTGGTCGGCGGCGATGTTCGCCTGGGCCTGGGCCAGCGCCTCGTTCACGGAGTTGAGGAGCTGGGCGGCGGTGGTGTCGATGGGGGTCGGCTGCCCGGCCTGGGGGTCGGTGGGCTGCGGGTTCGGCTCGGGCAGTGCGGACATGGGGCTGGTTCTCCTTCGGGGCGGGTTAGTTGGGGGCGATCTGGTAGGTGCCGCGGCTGATCGGGGTGACGTGGCCAGCGTGGTGGAGTTCGGCCATCGCGTTGTTCACCGACGCGGGCGAGACGTCGTCGAGGCGGGCCCGGACGTCGCGGAGCTTCCAGGGCTGGCCGTCGGCGAGGAGGTCGAGGATGCGGTCCTTGATGGTCCCGGCGGACGGCTGCTCGTCCTCCTCGTCGGCGTCGTGGATTCCGAGGCGTGCGAGCTGTTCCTTGGCGACGGCTTGCTCGGCGTCCACAGCCGCGTCGATGCCTTCCGCGGTGTCGCCTCCGGCGAGGAGCTCTTCGGCGAAGGCGAGCCAGCGGGCGTACGAGGTCTGGAAGACGACGTCCTCTTCGGGGCTGAGGCGCGGGATCGGCGCGCTCTCCATGAGCTTGATGAGCCCGGGGTAGGTCTTGTTCTCCTTGCGGGCGAACCAGGTGCGGCCCAGGAACACGCTGCCGCCCTGAATGATGTTGGCCATGCCTGCGGTGACCGGGCCCTTCTTCGTCTCCTTGCCGTGGAACGTGGCGTCGATGTCGCTGCCGTCGCCGACCTTGAAGTAGCGGGGGATCGGTTCGATGCCGACTCCGGGCGGCAGCACACCGTCGCGCGCCATGTGCTGGGTGGTGCTGCTGTTCGTACGGCCGAGCCAGACGGTGCCGTTCTTGGCGTTGGCCCGGATGCGGTCCTTGTCGCCGAGGTCGGCGAGGTGGATGGACTGGGCGGCGAAACGGATGCCTTCACCGAGCTTGCGGCCGGTGGCCTGGGTGTCGCCGGTGAGGCCGGCGACCCACTTGCGGAAGGGCCGGGGAACGGGGGCGTCGGCGGACAGGATGCGGTTCAGCTCGTCGAGGGTGACGTTCACGAGCCGCCAGGGGTTGCCGATCTCGAAGGAGCCCCAGCCGTTGGCGGCGGAGACCTTCTCCCGGTACTTGGCGAGGTCCGCGGCGGCCGCGAGGGTCGCGGCGGTGGCGGCGATGCCCTTGCCGAAGTGGTAGATGCGGCCGTCGGCCTCCGGAAGGCTCATGCCGTCCTGGGCGTCTGCGGCGATGGAGACGATGCCGCTGATGCGTTCGGCGGCGAGGAGGGTGAGGAGGCTGACGGATTTGCCGCCGCCGGGCGCGGCGACGTACAGGTCGGTGATGGCGCCCATCTGCGGGTCGTACAGGGGGACGCGGGCCTCGCGGCCGTCGGGGCGCATGCCGATGGCGATGGTGCCGTCCTCGGCCATCGTGAGGTCTTCGACGGTGGCTTCGCGGAGGGTCAGCAGCGGGTGGTTCTTGTAGATGGAGATGACGCCGTCGCCGAGGCCGTCGGTCTCGACCATGACGAGGCTGGAGTCCTTGTACTTGAGGGAGCGGGCGATCTTCTTCTGGTCGAGCTGGACGAACTGGTCGTCGGGGGCGGTGATGCGCAGCGCGATGCGGTTCGGCTCGATCCGGTAGTCGAGGAGCTGCATGCCGTCGCCTCCCCCGCCGGGGCGCGCGATCCGCTTGTTGAAGATCTCGTGGATCGGGTCGGTGTTCTTCTCCTCGCGGCCGAGGGTGGGGCGGGCGAGGAGGTGCATGCGGCCGGGCCCGGATCCTTCGATGGGCTGCAGCCAGACCGTGCCGACGGGCAGGTCGAAGACGCCGGCGAGGGCGCTGTCCTTCAAGTCGGGGACGGCTTCGCCTTGTTCGGCGATGACGGTGCCCCAGAAGTCGGGGAGCTGCCGGCCGTGCTCGTCGGTGTACTGCTGGACGTTGGTCAGCAGGGTGGTGCCGGTGGACTTCGCGTTGGCCCACTCCCACTGCCGGTACTCCGGGTATGTGGTCGGCGCGGAGGCTGCTGCGGGCTCCTGCGGGGCGGCCTCGATCGCGGCGGGCGCCGCTTGGGCGGCCAGGGCGGGGAGTTCGACGAGGCGGGCGGCGTTCGTCAGCGGCGTGGTGACGGCCATGAGGCCGCCCCAGGCCACGGGCAGGACGAGCTCCCACCAGGGGGCGCCGGGGTGGAAGACGTCGGTGAGGTAGATGGCTGCGGCGCTCACGGCCGGGACGCTCTTCTGCGCGGAGCGCAGCTTGTCCAGTTGGAACGGGGTGTCTCCGAAGCGGCGCCACAGGGTGATGAAGGCGCTGGCGCCGAGAACGGCGGCGCCGAGGTGGGCGGGCACGAAGTCGGTGTGCGGGCCGATGCTCAGGCCGAGGGTCGCGGCTCCGTAGAGGAGGCGCTCGAGGCGTGCGCGACGCCGGACGGTACCTGCGGGCACGACGCGCAGTTCGGGGCTGGTCTCGGCAGCGGTGGTGGCGGTGGCCATGATGCGGTCCTCCTCTACGGGGCTCAGGGGTCAGCGGACTTCGTTGAAGCCGGCGGTGGGCTGGTCGTACGGGGAGGCGTTCACGGCCTCGTACACGCCGCCGTACTCGGTCTGGTGGGCTTCCTTCACAGCGGCGGCGTGGGCTTGCATCTCGTCGGCGGCTCGGGCGACGCCGTCCGACGATTCGGCGCACCGGTCGAACGCCGAGCCGGCTTCGTGGATCAGGCCCTGGAAGTACGGGTCGACGCGGGCCTGCCCGCACATTTCAGCGAGTTTGTGGCCCTTGGCCGCGTTGCGGCGCATGCGCCGGTTGAGGAAGTCCATGCCTTCCTTCAGGAGCGCGGCGGCGGCGGCCAGGGCCGCGAAGCGGGCGGCCAGGGAGACGAAGTTGATGATTCCGAAGATGGCGTCGCCCCAGCCGATCTTCTTGGGTGCTGGATCGGGGGCGGGCAACGGGGAGTGCTTGGCAACCCGGACCAGTTCGGGCTTGAACCAGCTCATGTCGCTCCTTTCAGGCGCGGTTGTGGATGGGGGCTGACGGGGCGGGCAGGTTGGCGTCCGCTGCGGCCTGGGTGATGGGCCGGTAGGCGTCGTTCATCTCCGTGTCCGCGATCTCGCACTTCTCGGCGGCCTCGAGGGCCGCGGCCTCCAGCTCTTCGGACATGCGGGCCAGGAGGCCCATGGACTCCTGGAACATGACGAGTGCTCCGTTGAAGAGCCTGCCGATGAGGTTGTGCTTGGCCTTCAGTTCCTCGGCGAAGGCGGAGCATGTGTCGCGCAGGGTGATGGCTTTCTTGGCGAGCCGTCCGGCCTGATCGTGGGTCTTGAACGCGTCGTCGGTGAGGCCGGAGAGCATGTCCAGGGCGCTGTCGAGGGAGACCTCGGTGCGGTGCTCGGCGGCCATCTCCTCGCCACCGCCGACGATCTTTCCGATCGCTTTCGCCATGGTGCTGGGCTCCTTGCTGGTGCGGGTCTGTGGTGCGGGAGGCATCGGCCTGGGCCGGCGGGTGCCGGGACGCTTGGTGTGCTGCTCCGGGGCGGCCACGAGCGCCTTCGTGCCGCTCGTCAGCGCTTCCTGGGCGGTGTCCTCGCCCTTGGGGGCGGGCTTGTCGGCTCGCCACACCTTGAACTCGTCGGCCGGCTGGGCGTGTCCGACGTTCTCGTAGGGGCTGCGCCGCTGGCCCCGGCCGCCCGGTTGCTGCGTGCCACGGGATCCGGTGCCCGGTCCGGCGGTCGCGGTGAAGCCGCTGTCACCAGTTCCGCGGGTCGAGCCCTGCCAGGTGTTGCGGGCTCGGTCACGGGCCCGGGTCCAGCGGTCGCGCATGCCGCCGTGCGAAGTGCCTTCTCCCCCGCCCGGGTTCGCTCCCCGCTGCGACGGTCCGTCCTGCTGCTTCTTCTTTGTGCGCTTCTTGTCGGTCTTCCACAGCGGCGGCACGCCCTGCTTCGTACGGCGCATGGTCCACCGGTCCTCGGCCGTCTGGGACGTGTCCTGCTTGAACGCCTCCCACAGGCCCGTACGGCCGGTGCCGCCGCCGTTGCTGCGGCTCTTCTTGAACCTCCAGCGCTTCGTGAGGCCCTTCGGGAGCGCCTTGCTGCCCTTGCCGACAGGTCCCGAAGTGTCCTGCTGCGAGCCGGACTTGCCGTTCGTGGCGGCGCCGTCCACCTGCGGGTCGCGGTCCTTCTTTCGCCGCTTGTTGCGCTGCTGCGCGGCCTTCAGGGTCTGCGGGAGCTTCCCGCGCCCGCGGCCGCCCGCCCCGTTCCCGGGCCGGTTCCCGCCGCCCGTGCCGCCGTTCTTCTGGGTGCGGCCTTTGCCACGCCCGGACCCGGAGTCCTTCGCCCCGGATCCACTGCCGGCGCCGCCGCCCGCCGAGGAGCCCTTGTCCTTCCTCTTCGACCGGTTGCCCTGGCCGCCGCCGAGGCGAAGCTTGCCGCCCTTGCTGTCCGTACCGGATCCGGTCGAACCGCGGCCGCCGCCCAGGGACTTGCCCGAGCCGCCACTCCCCGACGTCTTCGACTCTGTGTTGCCCTTGCCAGCGCCCGGCTTGCCGCCTCGGCCCGGCCCGGTCCCGGTGCCGCTGCTGTTCTTCGAACCCGAGCCCGATCCGCTGCGGTTCCCGGTCGCCTTCCGGCCGAACTCCCAGCTGGAGGGGACCTTGCCGTTCTGCTTCGCGCGCTGCTGGGCGGCCTTCGCGCCGATCCCCTGCATCGCCGAGGAATGCTTCGCCGCGGCGGCCTGCTCGCCGTACCGGGCCTGCGCCATGGCCAGGCGGTTCTTCTGCGCGGCTTCGCGGAGCGGCTTGGCCTCCTCGGCGCGCTCGAGGCGCCGCTGCCGGCGGTCCTGCAGCACGGTGGCGGTGCCGCGCATCGCGGCGACGGCGACGGCGAGGATCGCGGCGAGGGACAGGGCGCCGAGGCGGGGGCCGACCTGGTCGGGTGCCGGGGCGTCGGGGTTCTGGAACGTGGCGGGGACGAGGCCGGGTTCGGGGGTGGCGGTGATGGTCGCGGGGTCGAGGGCTTGGGAGGGCAGAGAGTCGACGATGTCCATGGGGCTGCGGCGGGGTGCCGGCCCGTGGTCGACGAGGGTGTCGGCGGGGGTGGTCGGGGGCGGGATGACGGCGCCGAGCGGGTCGTCGGTGGGAGGTGTGGGGGTGAGCGTGAACCCGGTTCGGCCGGTACGCGACGCAAAGTCGATCAGTGTTCCGCCGGGGTTCTGGTCGTTGGTGTCGGTCATCTCAGCCCCCTTTCAGGGTTGACAGTGGGTAGTGGGGTAGGGCACTCTCACGCGCGCGCGTCGCGCGCGCGGGTTGAGCGGTTCATCACCTTGTTTTCGGGGGTGATGATGATGACGTTCCGTCACCCTGCGTGCTCCTGGAAGAAGTTGTGCAGGTGGCTCGCGAGCGCGTTCCACAGCTCGGTTTGCTTGGCCGGGTCCGCGTTGCGGACGCGCATTCGGCAGGCGTCGTACCAGACGGCGGCACGGGCTTCCGGCGTCTGAGCCTTGCCCTGCTTCTCGTTCCAGAACTCGGCCTGGTTCCGCTGCCGGTTGGGCCGGTGGGCGCTCACGACGCCTCCAGGCTGATGTCAGGGAAGTGGTCGCTGATCTGCCCAGAGGAGGACTGCGCGGGGGCCTGGGGCATGGGGAACGGCGCCGGGTTCACGTACTGCGGCGCGGGCGGCGCTGCAGGGGCGTTGACCTGCGGATTCGCCGCTCCGGTACCGGCGTTAAGGGCGTGGGCGTTCTCGGCGAGCGCCCCCGTGATGCCGTGCTTGGCGCGCGCCTTGGCCAGCATCTTCTGCTCGGCGCGCTGCTCCTTGCGCTCCAGGGCCCGCTCGCGGCGCGCCGGAACCTCGAGGACGTCCTTCTTGTAGGAGGCGTTGATGCCTTCGCAGCCGGCCGCGGCCTTCTCCAGCTGCTTCGCGACCTGCTCGAACTGCTTGCCGACCTTGTAGGCGCGGAGCTTCGCGGACCAGGGTTTGTCGCCGTCGATCTGGGTCTGGGCGATGCGGGCCTTGATGATGAGGGCGAGCTGCCGCACCTGCGAGGCGTCGGTGGTGAGGGTGTCGCGCTGTTCGTCGGTGAAGGCGCGCATTCCCTCGGGGCTCATCAGGTTCTCGATGTCCATAGTGGTCTCCTCTCGGGGAAGTGGTCAGCTGTTGGCGCTGAGCGCGCGGCCGCGTTCTCTGGGCAGTTCGGGGTGAGCGTTCTGTACGCGCTCACGGATGCGTTGAGCGGTGGCCCGGGAGACTTCCGGGAGTCCGGCGCTCGTGAGCGCGTCGCGGATCTCGGTCCATTCGGGGCGCTCGTTGAGCGTCTTCCAGAGGGTGAGCGTGAGCGTGTCCTGCTGAGCGTGGAGCACCTTCCGCTCGTCGAAGCTGGTGGTGTTCTGAGCGCGCTCAGGAGTGCGCTCAGTGCTGGTAGACGACTTGTGAGCGCGCTCATCGGAGGTGAGCGTGCCCTGCTGAATGTCGCGCTCAGAGCGCATCTGGCGCTCGGTGGGCTTCTGAGCGGGCTCGGTGAGCGCGCTCTTCGACGTGAGCGCGGGGCGCTCGGCGGGTTCCGTGAGCGCGGGTTCGTGAGCGCGCTCGGCGAGCGCGTTGGTGTCGGGGGCGCTCAGTTCGGCGGGGAGGCGCTCAAGGGTGATGGCGGGGCGTGGGGCGCTCACGATGGAGTGAGCGCGGTCGACGGCGACTTCCTCGCGGCGCTCGGCGACGGCCTCGTGCTCCTTGAGCGCCGCCTTGATGTGAGCGTCGATCGCCTTGCGTGAGCGACGCGGGTGGAACAGCCAGGCCCACTTGCCGAGTACGGGAAGGGTCTGAGCGACGCGGCCGAGAGAGCGGAGGGTCTCGCGGTGGGCGTAGCGGTGGAACATCTCGAAGGCGAGCTCGGCGATGATCGGGGCGGCAGCGAGGATGACCGAGCCGACGGTCCCCCACCCCTCGAGCTGTCCGTGCTGCCAGTTCACCCACGCGCTCGTGGAGATCATGGCGAGCATGGCGAGGCGGGGGGCGAGGCCGCTGTCGGTGGTGACGGCGTACTTCTGGGCGAGGAGCGCGAAGAAGAGGGCGGCGACGTCGAACATGCCGCAGCCGAGGATCGCGATCTCCTTGGGGGCGTGGAGTTGGACGGTGAGGAGCGTGTAGATCGACCAGGTGCCGGTGGCGAGGGCGGCGGTCATGACGACGACGAGGACAGCGCGGATGGCCCAGTCGGAGGCGGTCCGGCCGTAGATGAGCTTGTCGAAGAGGGGGTTGGGCTGGTCGGTGTTGGGGGTGGCCCCGGCGGTGGGCAGGGGCTGCCAGGCACCGAGGACCGGGCCGGCGGCCTTCGTGTCGGGGGCCGGGGTGGTGGTCACGGGGATCGGGGTCCTTTCTCGTGTGCGGGTGGGAGTCAGGCCGGGTAGGCGGGCGGGCGGACGCCGGCGCGGAGTTCACGGACGATCGAGCACGGGCCCGTCGTCGCGCAGGCCGTGCCCTCGTCCTCGGAGATCGGGATGTACCCGGGGCCGAACTTCTCTCGG
This sequence comes from Streptomyces sp. Da 82-17, assembly GCF_046098215.1. Taxonomy (NCBI): domain Bacteria; kingdom Bacillati; phylum Actinomycetota; class Actinomycetes; order Kitasatosporales; family Streptomycetaceae; genus Streptomyces; species Streptomyces sp. Da 82-17. Next base: position 30,618 of record NZ_JBJURH010000030.1, on the reverse strand, counting down.
CCGAAGGCGTTCACGATGCGGTAGGCCTCGCCGTCGTGCGGCTGGCAGAGCGTGCGCTCGCTGCCGACGCCGTGCTTCGTGGCGCTCGTGATGTGCTGCCGCGCCTGCTGGGCCGCCCACCGGCGCGCGGTCGGGCCGGTGTTCGCGTGTGTGTGGCCGCTGTCGAAGAACGCGTCCTTGTGGCAGCCGGTGCAGTGGTACGTGACGAGCTTCGCCACGTCTGACTCGGGCGTCCAACGGCCCTCGTACTCGTACACGATGACCTCGGCGCCGGGGATCGCGTTGTGAGCGAAGGCGGTAATGATGCCGACACCGTCGGCGGCAGCGCCGTCCGCCTGGCGGTTCCAGTACGAGGTGGGGATGAACGTGTCCCACGCGCCACCGTGCGGCCAGCTGCCGACGAGGAAGCCGAGCGACGTGTCGAGCCGCGGGTTCTCACCCGCGTTCGTGCCGCGCTGGTACTCGCGGACCTGCTCGATCGGCCCGAAGTAGGTCAAGGAGTGCTCCTCCGACTCGAGGAACGCGATGCCGTAGCCCTCCGGTCGGGTGTGGAGGTTCGTGCCGTTGCCCAGGTCGAGGAAATCCACCATCTCGGCGAAGTCGTCGTGCTGCGCCGTGAGGATGCCGGCCATGGAGACGCGGTAGCCGGCGCCGCCGGTCACGTGGTTCGGGTTGGTCGGGCTCGTCTGGTGCGGCTGTCCGTACGTGTTCGTGATCGTGATGCTCATGTCGTGCTCCTTCCGATGGTTGGTGCCGTGTCGATGAGTCCCGAGGGAGTCAGGTGCGCTTCGTACCGCCGTGCCAGCGGGACACCTTCGAGGCGGCCTTGTTCGCCGCCGTGTTGAGCCGCTGGTACTGCGGGGTCTCGTGGTCGATGCCGGCGGCCTCTTCGCGTTGCTGGTTCTGGTGCAGTGCGGCGTCGGCCGCACGGAGTTCGGCGATTGCGGCCTTCTCTTCCACGGTCTTCCTGAACAGGCCCATGTCCGGGCGCTCCTCTCGGTGGTGTGGTCAGCGGCCGAGGCCGCAGCGGCAGTTCGGGCCGTGGTTCTCAGCGAGGTCGTGGATGTCCTTGACGGTCAGGTCGCCGAGCTTGTCGCCCTTGAACGTCATCCCGCGGAGGTCGCCCTTGGGGAGCTTGTCGGTGGCGAACTGCCAACCGCCCTCAAGGATCAAGGCCTTTCCACGGCGCCGGATCGTGCCGGTGCGCGTCACCTGCTTCCGTCGGTTCTCCGTGGCGGTGCGCTCCTGCTCCTGACGCTGCTCGTTGCGGTAGCGGGCGTTGCGGTCGCTGGTTACGGCACGGGTCGCACGCTCGGTGCGCTCGTACGTCCCGGAGGCGAAGTACTGCTCCTCGGGGGTCTGCATCTGGGCGAACTTCTTGCTGGGTCCGAACAGGCCCATGGCGGGCCTCCTTTCGACGGTTGAGGGAGTGCTGGTCGGGCGGGGAGCCGTACCGGCGTGGGGGTGGTCGCCGGCACGGCTTCCGGCCGGGCCAGGGGCCCGGGGTGGTCAGTGGCCGTCGATGGCGGCGGCGATGTTGGCGGCGGGCTGGTGAAGGTCGGGGTCGGTGAGGGCGTACGCGGTCTGCTCGCCCGCGAGGCGGATCAACTTCTGCTGGTCGAGGGGGAGTTCGCGCAGGCTCGGGTTGGTGTCGGGGTCGGCGAGGCGCTGCAGGGTGAAGGCGATCGCGGTGACGGCGTCGGAGTCGGTTCCGGCGAGCGCGGCGCTGATGGTCTGCGTCTGGCCGCGCGAGTGCCGGTCGTGGGCGATGAGGCGGAGGCCGTCGGCGATGAGATCGAGGCCGGGGTGGATGCCGGACAGGTCGGCGAGGACGTCGCCGAGGTCCGTGTCGTCGATAGACGGGACGGCGTTCGCGTCCGTGTGCAGTGGGTTCGCGGCCATCAGGCGTCGTCCTCGCTCTCGTCCGCGCCGGTGACGTACGGGACGTCGCTGAGGACCTCGTCGAGAGCGGCGAGGGCGACGGGGAGGTTGACCTGGCGGTGGTCGAGGACGGTGGCGAAGAGCGCGATGTAGTCGAGCTCGGCGTAGGCGTTCTCGATCTCGGCGACGAGGACGGGGTGGTTGAGGGTGACCGTGTCGTTGGACCAGTCGGCGCTCATACCGCCACCGCCTTGAGGACGCGGTCGGTGCCGATCCAGGTGGCGCCGGTGGCGTACTCGGCTCCGGTGTGGAGGTCGCGGACGAGGATCGCGAACTGAGCGGCGCGGCGCTTGAGGATCCGGCGGGCCTCGGTTCGATCGGTGATGACGCGGCGGACCTGTACGAGGCGGTCCTCGTCGTAGTACGCGACGCCTTCGGCGCGGGGGCCGATGTCGTGAAGTACCGAGCGGCGAAGGGCCTCCGCGAACGGGTCCGGCGCGTCCTGGTGGACGTTGTCGACGGGGTGCGGTGCCATGAAAACGGTCGCTGTGCGATCCTGCTGCATGCGGATCGACCTCCTGAGAACGCAGGTAGGGCGGTTCACAGTCCCTTGACGTGGTGCAACACGCCTTGGGGCAAGCGGCCCCGGTCCGGCTTTTGTCGGCCGGGGTCGTTTCGTTGTGCTGATACGAGACTCCCTCACCTCGTGGACTTTGTCAACAAGGTTGAGGCATGATGGAGGAGAAGCGTTGACCGACAAGGAGAAGAAGGAGGCCCCCCGGTTGCTGACCATCCCGGAGATCGCGGAGGAGCGCGGCGTCAGCCGCCAACTCGTGCACCGCATCGCCCGGTCCGACCCGAAGTTCCCCGCGCCCGTCCTCGAACCGGGCAGCACCCGGGCGAAGTACCCGGCAGACGCGGTCGAGGAGTTCTGGAAGGGGCGCGTCACCAAGCCGGGTCGGCGAACGGACCTTGAGGCGAAGCGGAAAGAGAAGCCGGACACCTGATGGCCGGCGAAACGTGAGCGTCGAACGCTCGGGATCGCAGCCCTGAGCGCAGGAAACGCCAGAACGACCGGTCGTGGGGAGTTCGCAGCTACCCCGTACCCGACCGGCCGTCCAAGCAGTACAGCGGAGTGCAGACCGCTGACAGAAGCAGCCACCCGGTAGAGGAAGGCGCTCAAATTGAGCGTACAGCGAGGAGAACCGGCAGTCAGCAGCAGGCCGGGCGCAGCCGCGACGGCGGTTCCGTCATGGCCGTGAGACTGATGGTCGAAGTGATGGATCACTGGCAGGACTGGGACCTGACCGCGGGCGAGCGCGGCGACCTTCTTGTGATCGCGGAGAACGCCAACGACCGCTCCAGGGAGACGTACGGGCCGATCCACGAGCCGTACGTCCTCAAACGCGCCGGAAAGGCGGCCGCAGGCTGGCGGAACGCGATCGGGAAGCTGATGAAGAAGGGCGTCCTGAAGTACGCGGTACGCGACGGCCGCGAGCTGTCCGGCTTCCCGGGCCAGCACGCCGTCTACCAGCTGGTGGTGCTGTGCCCCGAGCCTCCGCACGACGGTCTGCACGGGCAGTGCACGCGCCCCGCAGAACGGATCACCTCTCAGGTGACCCAATACGAGGGCACCGAAGGAACGGGTCACCCCACAGGTGACCCAATGCGCGGAACGGGTCACCTGAGAGGTGCGGAACGGGTCACCTCTCAGGTGACCCCAACCCCTCTTAACCCCTCGGGAACTAACCCCCCTCCCCTGGTGGTCGACGTTCCCGTCCCGCGAACCGAGGCTCCCGGCGAAGGGGAGGGTGGGGAGGGAGGAGAGCAGCGCAGCAACGCCTTCACCACGCTCGCCGCGATCGTCGCCAGGGAACCCCGGCTGACGCTCGGCACCAGCGAGATCGAAGAGTGCGAGGAGCTTGTCGCCCTGTGGCTGGAGCGCAGCAGCGCCCAACACCTCGAGGTCGCGCTCACCCGCGGTCTGCCCGCCGAGGTGACGCACCCGCTGGGACTCGTCCGTAAGCGGCTCCGCGGCAAACTCCCGCCCGCACCCGCCCCGGCCGCCCCGAAGGACACCGGGTCCGTGTGCGCCGAGTGCCGCCATGTCCGCCCGGTCGCCGTCGAGTTCAACGGCGCCCCGTACTGCTCCGCCTGCACCGAGGTGTGCGTGAAGTGCGACGCGGTGCTGCCCGAGGCGGTGACACTCGATGGCCTCTGCGGCCCCTGCCGCGAGTTGTGAAGCGTGACGGCTGTCCCCCCGGCAAACGGGGACAGACACCACGCCCTCACCGCCCGACGCCACCCCAAGGGCACCGACAGGCACGAACCGGACCTCCCGGCCGCCCGAACGGGCCGTGCGGATCATGGATTCGTGCACGTCAGCACCCCCAAGTCAGCCCGCCCGTAGGCGGGTTCGGATAGCGTGAGATCAGCTCGCACCACCGATGAAAGCCGCCCGCAAGGCCCGCCAACAGGTCCGGCATGTGGCCCCCGGCGCTGGCCACGCAGGCCACATCCGGGCCATGGTGAGAGCGCCAACTACCCGCCCCAGCACGGGCGGAGACGAGGGGGAGGTCGACGGGGATGGCGCAGCGACCTAAGGAGCTGACGCCCAACGCCGGGCCCTGGCACCGGTGGGGCTACGACCTGCGCGGCATCCGCGAAGCACGCGACGTGTCCCTTGGCGCGCTCGGAGCCGCCGCCCACGTCAACGCCTCCCACCTGGCACGACTTGAACGCGCAGAGCGCCCCGTGCCCCGGCACATCGCCGTCGCTGTCGACGAAGCCCTCAACGCCGGCGGGTCCTTAGTACGCGGCTGGGAGCTGGCCAACCTGGCCGAGCCCCAAGGCGGCCCGGGCGCGCGCCGTTCCGGGACTCGCGCCGTGTCCAGAGATGCGGCACGTGGCCATGTGGCCAACCCCGGCGTTCATGTGGCCAGCGCCCCGGACGCCCTGGCCTTGAACACCTTCGGGCAGGCAGGCTCAGATGCTGACGACACGGACACAGTGGTCGTCCCCTGCCGCATCGATGGAAGGATCCGCTTCGTGCCCGTGCCCCGACGAACTGTCCTCGCCTCCGGCCTGGCCGGCCTCGCCGTAGCCGCGCTGCCCACCCCGGCCGTCGCGGCGTCGCCCGTGAACGGCGGATCCCCGGCCGAAGTGTTCGCCCAGCTCCGCCGGACCCTGATCCAGCAGGACAACCTCATGGGCCCCCGGCACGTCCTGCCCGCCGTCCAGCACCGCCTCGCCGGCCTCACCGCGCAGCGCAAGGCCGCCCGCGGCGCCGACGCCGCCCGTCTCCTCGAGCTGGAGACCCGCTACGAGGAACTCGCCGGGTGGCTCGCGCAGGACATCGGCGACGAGCGGACCGCGACCGGGCATACCGCCCGCGCCCTCGACGCGTCCCACATCACCGGCGACGGCGACCTGACCGCGTACATCCTCGGCCGCAAAGCCCAGCTGGCCGCCGACACGGGGCATCCGCACGACGCGCTCGGCCTCGCGAACGCGGCCCGCCGTACCGCGAAGCCCGGCTCGAAGCTGGAGGTGATCGCCGTGATGCACCAGGCGCACGGCAACGCCCTCCTCGGCGACGAGGCCGCCTCCCTCTCCGGCTACGACACGGCGCTCGACCTCCTCGACCGTGCCGCCGACGACGGCGTGTGGGGCTCCTGGCTCGACACGGCGTACGTACACACGGCGCGGTCCCGGTCCCTGGCAGCGCTCGGCCACTACGAGCAGGCCGTGACCGGGTTCCGCAGCGCGATCGGCGCCCTACCTCCCGCCTACCGGCGCGACCGCGGCGTCTACCTCGCCCGCGAAGCCCGCGCGCTCGCCGGGGCCGGCGACCACCAACAGGCCGCGCACACCGGCCTCGAGGCCGTACAGATCGCCGCCGAGACGGGATCGGCCCGCATCGTCGAGCAGCTCGACAAGCTCGACGCCGCCCTCGCCCACACCCCGCGCGAGCAGGGCGTGCCCGAGTTCCGGTCTGCGCTCGACCAGATCGTCCTGCACCCCCAGACCTGACCCGCGCTCACCACGCCGCCGTACCCTGTCCCCGATCACCGACTGGAGGCTGCCCTCATGCCCCGCCCGCACGTACTCCTCTCCGCCGCCGTGTCCCTCGACGGCGCCCTCGACACCCGCGCCGGCGAAGACCGCCTCATGCTCTCCAACGACGCCGACTTCGACCGCGTCGACGCCGTACGGGCCGCGAGCGACGCGATCCTCGTCGGCACCGGCACCCTCCGCGCCGACAACCCCCGCCTCCTCGTCAAGTCCGAGCAGCGCCGGGCCGACCGTGTCGCAGCGGGCCTCCCGGAGTACCCGCTGAAGGTCACCGTCACCCGCACCGGCGACGTCGACGCGGACTGGAAGTTCTGGCACCACGGCGGCCAGAAGGCCGTGTTCGCGGTCGGCCGGGACGCCGCGGAGAAGGCCAAGAAGACGCTCGGCGACCTCGCGCGCGTCGACCAGGTCCCCGAGGGCAAGGAGTGGGAGGTCATTCTCGACGCCCTGTACCAAGTCCACGGCGTACGGCGCCTGATGGTCGAGGGCGGCGGGCAGATCCACACCCAGCTCCTCGAGCAGGGCCTCGCCGACGAACTTCACCTCGTCGTCGCCCCGCTCCTCGTCGGCCAGACCGACGCGCCCCGCATGCTGAACCCGGCCTCCTACCCGGGCGGCGCCACCCGCCGGATGCGGCTCCTCGAAACGAAGCCGATCGGCGACGTGGTACTCATGCGGTACGCCCCGAAGGAGACCAGCACCGCATGACCAGCAGCACCGAGCACGGCCGGCCCGGGTCCGGCGACCATGTCACGGACGCCGACCGGGCCTGGCTCGCCCTCGCCTGCGAACTGGCCGCCCTCTGCCCGCCGTCGAGCACGGCGTTCTCCGTCGGCGCGGTCATCGTCGCCGCCGACGGCACCGAGCTCGCCCGCTCGTACTCCCGGGAGGGCGACCCGCACGACCACGCCGAAGAAGGCGCCCTGAAGAAGCTCGCCTCGAACGACCGGCGGCTCGCCGACGCGACCGTGTACTCGTCGCTCGAGCCGTGTGGCAAGCGGGCCTCCCGGCCCCGCTCCTGCGCCCAGCTGATCCGTGACGCCGGCGTCCGCCGCGTCGTCACGGCCTGGCGGGAGCCCGACGTCTTCGTTCCCGGCGCCGACGGCACCGAACGCCTGGAGGCCGACGGCGTCACCGTCGTCGAACTCCCCGAATACGCCGAGGCCGCGAAAGCCCCCAACAAGCACGTCATGACGGGCTAGTCGGCTCGCGGGTGGCGCAGGGCTGCAGTGAGCTCCTGCACCGTGCCCTCCCGCTCGTGGCCAGCCGTGCATGCCACGGTGATCGGGCCCGTCCACGACCCGCGCACCCGCGTCACGTCCGCCCCGCACGCGGAACAGGTCACCGGCACCGACGGGCGGGACGGTACCGGCGGCTCCTCGTCCTCGAAGTACGTGCCGTCCGCGTTCAGGGCCCGGCCGATGAACGCCTCACGGCTCGCGACGTCAGCATCGACGGGAGCAGGAACGGTCAGCTGGTCGACCGTGATGTCGTACACGCGCGTCCTCCAAGGGATCTCGGCAGCGGGTCCCACGCTACGGCGTACCTCTGTCAGTCGGCCGGCGTCCAGGGCGGGGGCGGGGTGACGTTGACGCCCTCGCAGTAGAAGCACTCCCACTCGTCCGGGAGTTCGTACTTGTCCGTCCACCACGAGGCAACCGGCTCGCCCCACACAGTGACGTCCGAATCGCACCAGCCACACACGAACGCGAAGTCCACGCGTTTCCCCTCCCCGGCCTGCCGCAGGCGTGAACGACCATCCTCCCAACGCCCCTGCTGCACATGGAAGTTCGCCCGCCAAGAGGTGCGGGCCGAGTCATCTCGTGGGGGGGGGCGGCTCGTTCCTCAGGCTGGCGGCCAGGGGTACGGCATGGTGAAGACGGTGGGCCAGGTCGGGTGAGCGGCCTTCTCGCCCCGGAGAGCCGCAGCGATCGTGGCGGCGGGCTCCTTCCAGTAGGGCAGGCGGGCGCGGCGGTGGCGGGCATCCGTGCGGAGCCCGGAGCGGAGGTCCGCGCGGGTGAGCCAGGCGTACAGGGCGTGTGTCCACGCGGGGACGTCGCCGACGGGCACGAGCATGCCGGGGATCCCGTACCGGGCGGCGGGGGTGACGCCCATGGCCTCGCGGACGCCGGGCAGGTCGGAGGCGATCACGGGCAGGCCGCACACGTGCGCCTCGTGCACGACCAACGGGTTGTTCTCCGCATCCGAGGCCAACAGGGTCACGTCGGCGCCCGCGTACGCGGCCGCCAGCTCGGCGCCCGCGAGCGGCCCGACAAGGGTGATCCGCTCGGCGAGCCCGTGAGCCTCGATCGCGGCCCGGACCTGCGCGACGTACGCCGCCTCCCCGTACGGCCCGACGAACCGGCAGCGCCAGCCCGGAAGTTCGGCAAGCTCGCCGAGCGCCTCGACCAGGACCAGGGGGCCCTTGCGGGGCGTGATCGAGGCGACGCACAACAGCTCCGAGGCCCCGTCCGGTGAGCCGTGGGCGGCATCGGCGATCCGGGCGCCGGGCTCGGCGACGTGCACCGCATCGAGCGGAAGCCCGTGCTCGGCGGAGAGGCGCTGCGCGGTCGACTCGGCGACCGTGACCACCGCGGCCGCACTGCGCATTGCCCGCCCTTCGCCCTCGTCGAGCGCGGCCGCCACCTCGGAGGGAAGGCCCGTCTCGTCTCGCAGCGGGAGGTGGACGAGCACGACCAGGCGCAGCCGTTCGGACTCCGCCTCCAGTACATCGGGAGCTGCGGACCCGATCAATCCGTCCAGCAGCACAACAGCCCCGTCGTCGAGTGCCGACAGCGCCTCGGTGAGACCGCTGAGGGCAGCCACATCCGGGTGCGGCCAGCCCCCGTCCGCGCGTACGAGGTTGACGTCCCAGCCGGCGTCCCGGAGCTCGGCCGTGACCTCCAGGTCGTAGACGTTCCCTCCGGACACCCTCGCCGGGTCGTCCACCCCGGCCGGAACCACGAAGTGCACCACGCTCATGCATCAACCCCCTGTTAGATCACCAGGATTGACGATACGGGGGACAGCAACCGCTAGCTTCGCCCAGCCGACCAGCCCGCCACGCTGAAGGAGCTCACCATGACCGAATTCCAGGACCGCGACGGCTTCCACCTCGAGCCGGAGGCGCCCCGCCAGTTCGTCAGCGGCTTCACCCGCTGGATCGAGGAGAACGCCCTCGAGCCCGTCTCCGAGGCCTTCCTCGACCTCACCGGGCACCAGGCGCGTACCGAAGGCCTCGACCCCGACGACCTCGCCGACGTGGCCAGGTTGACCGGCACGACGCCCGAGGAGGTCGAGCGCGTGTACCGGCGCGACAACACCGAATGGGCAGCCGACCAGGCCACGTTGGACGCCAGCGGCCTCGCCGACCTCGACGAACACCTCGACGCAATCGACCCCGGTCTGTGACCGGAACCGCTCGGCATCGTGTTCAGTTCCCCCGCTGTCGTAGGGGTGCGCTACCGTACGAGTGCGGCCATCGGGTCGTGGGCCCGGCTCGAGGCCCGAGGGTGCCCGGCCCAGACCGGACCGCCCCGCAGGTGCCCCGCGCCGAGCCTCCCCCACTCCTTGTGCAGCACCCTCATTTGGCCTCGCTCTGTGCGGCCGGTGAGTCTGGGATCACCGCAGCCGCGGAAACGAGCTTGAGTTGCCGAAGAGCCACGCGCGGAAGAAGGCCCTCGCCAACATCAAGGACCTGTACGGCGTGAAGCACACCGACGCCATCGCGCTCCTTGAGTCCGACGACTGCGAGGACTTGTGCGACTTGCTCAACACCTACGCGGACGTGAACACGTACCGAGAGGCAGTCGCCGTTCTGGAGGCTCGCCGCAACGACCCGCTCAACCAGGTCATGTGCGAGGACTGCGGCTGGGTCGGCGGCATGGCGTGCCCGGAGTGCGCCAAGGGCTGCGGCTGCGAGTACGACTGCCCCGGCTGGCGGCACGAGGAGGCGCGCGCGGCCACCGGCGACTGGGACGAGGACGACGACCCCTACGCCTGTGAGTGCGGTGCCGGCGGTCGCGACAACCCGTACGGGGACTGCTTCTGCGACGAAGAGGACGAGGAGGAGGACGAGCGGGTGGCGGTGAACGCGTGACAGCCCTCGCCGCGGCCGACCTCACCCACCGCGGGCTCGCCGTGTTCCCGCTCCCCGCAGGAGGCCGCACACCCGACGGGCCGTGGAGGTCGCGCTGCCTCACCACTCCCCAGCAGGTACGGGAGTTGTGGCCCGACGACGCGAACGTCGGCGTCGCCTGCCGGCAGTCCAGCATGGTCGGCCTCGACCTGGACGTCGGCGCCCACGGCGGCGGGCAGCAGGTTCTCGACGAGCTCGCCGCCCGGCTCGGCGAACCCTGGCCCGCGACGTTCGCCGTGTCCACTCCGTCCGGCGGGCAGCACCTGTACTACCGCGTACCGGGCGACTGCACCATCACCAGCAGCTCCGGCGGAACTACCGCGCTCGGGCCGGGGATCGACGTACGCGGGCCGGGGCGGCGCAGCGGCGGCTACCTCATCGGGCCCGGCTCGGTCGTCGGCGGCATTCCGTACCGCATCACCCACGACGTGCCCCTGGCGCCGCTGCCCACGTGGATCGCCTCCCGCCTAGCTCCGATCAGCATGAAGGAGATGCCGTGACTGTGGACATGCCTCCCGAGATGGCGACCGAGCTCAGCCTGTGCCAGTACCACAAGCCGCCGTTCACCGACGAGGAGCTCCGTGCGCTGCGCGACTACTACGTGGAGGCGCCGAAAGATGCCTTCACGATCACCGATCCCGTGGACATCTTCGAGCCCAGCGGCGAGGACGCGGAGACGCGCGAGCGGGTCATCGTGCAGGCACTGCGGGATCACGCCGAGCAGTTCAGGGTGTGGCACGACGCGCTTGTCCGCCTTCTCAACGATCCACGGCTCGTCCCGAAGGGCACGTATCCGCCCGGCGCGTACACGTCGCGCGGAGAGTACAGCCCGGCCGTGGCGGCATTCGTACGCAGTGCAGCCGGCACCTACCACCGAAAGCGACATCGGCTTGAGTATCTGACCACGCGCTGGGCGCTCGGGCTCACCAACTACCCGGACGACTCCAACACCATCAACGTCAACACGAAGTCCCTGAGCTGGGGCTGAACAGCCGTACGCACCTGTGATGGAGGATCCCTTGACGTCCCGACGCAGCCCCGCCCGGCACTCCGCCCAGGCATCGAGCTCGCCCGTTTCCGGCAGTCCCGTCGAGCTGCGGCTCATCGGGCACGACGACGATGTTCGGCGCCTGGTCGAGGCGCTCCTTGCGTCTGCGGGTTCGGCAGCCGGCCCGGTGGCGTACCGGCCCGCGCGCGACGGCGGTACCCGGGCGTACCTGGCGGTGACCGTGCCTCCCGCTGGTAGTTGAGCGCGCCTTCTATCCGCCACCTACGAACCACCTGATGAAGGACGGCCTTCGAAGAGTGAGTTCAAGGTGTTGCAATACAACATCTTAATGGTACGGTGAGTACACCGCCTCTCGAAGGAGCCTCCCGTGCCGAACCTCGAACTCGCCACCTCGCAGGCCCAGTTCGCGAACCCGGTCGTCTGGATCCTCTCCAAAGGCGAGATGCACGAGGGCGGCGACATCGTCGGTGTCTACCTCGACCGCGACCTGGCGCGCGGCGCATTCGTCACCGAAGCGCAGGAGCTGCACGACCGCTTCTCCATCGGCGACGCCCAGCACGACAACGACGGCTCCCTGCGCCTGTACGGCGGCTGCGACTGGATCGCCCTTGAACCGCACCCGGTCGTCACCGCTCCCCAGCTCGACGCCTAACACCACTCGCGCGACACGCACCGTAGGCCTTCGCCAAGGGACAGCCCCGACTACCGACAGGAGAACCTCATGGAACCCACCATCCTCGACATAGAACTCTTCACCGGCATGGAGATCGGCGACGACGTTCCGGACTGCTGCGGCGAAGAGATGGCAGACAAGCTGGCTGCGCTGGCTCACCAGGGCCACCGCGAGTACGAGTGCATGGACTGCGGCACGGTCGTGGACGTCGACGACCTCGGCCTCGTCTTCGACATCACGTCCCAGTCCCAGGCGACCGCCTAGCCCACGCAGATGCCCTGGCCTTCGGGCCGGGGCATCGCGCTATCCGATCCGGGCCACCCTGAAGACCGTCCCGCGAGGAGCCCGCCCATGCCCACCAACCTGTGCTGCACCGACGAGACCTGCCACTACTGCAGGTTCTGGCTGGAGAAGGTCGCCATGCACCTCGACGGCGACCAGTGTCGAGACCTCCGTCGAGGAGAGACGTACCCGGTCGCCCGCGTCAACGGCCACCACTACGCGATCAGGCCTCACGACCCCGTCACCCGGCCCGGGCTGCTCGGCTTCTACGGCCAGCAGTTCACCTTCCACTTCCACGACGGCCGCGAGATCACCTCCAACGACGTCATGTCCCAGGGCGACATCCCTGCCCGATTCCGCGACCGGCTCCCCGACAACGCCGTCATCGTCCCTCAGCCGACCACCCCGAACCCCCGCCCCTTCGGCCGCGAGGGCCTCACCTGAGGAGCACCATGCCCGAGACCCACCTCTATACGACCGACCCGCACCCGGCGGACTCCTCTGTCGAGCCGACCCAACTCCGCTGGGGCCTGGACGACGTGATGTGGGGCGACGACGACTCCACCACCGTCATGCTGTCCGGGCCGGACGGTGAGCCGTACTGGCTCGAGCTGGAAGCCGACCGCACCGCCGCCCTCCGCGAAGCGCTGGCTGGCCCGAACGGCGAGCAGGCCGACCTCCGCGTCCGTATCGCCGAGGCACTGGCTCGTGAGGACGGCCTGAAGTGGGGGCCCGGCGTGAGCAGCCTGCCGAGTGACGTCATCGAGCGCTACCACCGCCTCACCGACGCGGTGTTGGCTGTCTTCCCAGCGCCCGCCGACCGCGCCGACGCGGAGACCGCCCGGCAGGCGCACCATGCGTCCGGGGCAGCTCAATGAGCGTTCACCGCCTTGCAGTTGAGGTCTTCTGCGACGGGCCTGACGCGGCCCAGGAGTGCCCGGAGTCCGCTGCCGTCCGAGCCCGATTCACCTCAAGGACCCCGCGAGAAGTGCGGGCGGACGGCAGAGCCGACGGGTGGACACGACGCCGTCGGGACGGGCGACTCGTCGACCTCTGCCCCACCTGCGCCCCCGCCAAGTGACCACGCCGAACTGGAGACCCCATGACGACCAGCACCCGAGCCGCGACCACCACGGACGACACCGAGGTCCTGAAGCAGGCGCTCGCCTCCACCCAGGCCGACATCGCACGCTGCGACACGAAAGCCAGCATGCTCCTCGCCCTCGCCGGCGCCGGGCTCGCCGTCGTCGGCGGCGTCGTGAAGGACTTCGAGTTACCGCTCGCAGCGCAGATCATCGGCGGGCTCGGCACGATCGCGATCGTGGGCGCCCTGTACGTGCTGCTGCTCGTCGTACGGCCGAACACGCGCGGCGGGCACGGCTGGCCGCTGTGGGCGACACTCACGCCCGAGCAGCTCCGCGAGCAGATCCGCGAGGACCATCTCGTCGAGCAGCTGCACGTGTTCGCCGTCCTCGCAGCCCGGAAGTACAGCCGGATCCAGATCGCGGTGGACCTGCTGCGGGCGGGTGTCGCTCTCCTCGTCCTGGCCACGGCCGTCCAGATCGCCACGGCTGTTCTCTGACGTAGGAGCCCCTCAGCGGCCTGAACTCCGTGCGTCATGGCTGGAGTTCGCCCGGCCCGCCGTATCGGGCTGCTGCCAGCGCTCCCAGATCACGTTACCCACCACGGCACCGGCCACGCCGAGCACGCACCCGACCCACTGTTCATCCTGAAGGCCCAGGAACGGGGCGACCGTCATGTACAACCCCCACAACGCGAGACAATGCACCACGGCGAACCAATACCGTCGGCCCTTGTGTTGCTGAGACGCCATAGCGCTCCCCCTTCTCATCTGCAGTCCACACTGTCACGGCGCTCGTCGGCCGCATAGCCCAGCCAGCACGCGAGCGCGTACGGTGACCGCATTTGATCGTCGTACCGGGGGGTGGCCGTGGACAACTTCTTCGCCCGTGTCGAGCAGCGCACGCACGCGTGGCCGGCAGGGCGCCGCGATCTGCACTGGCTGGTCATCCCTGACCGGGAGACCGCCCAGACGAGGCTCTACCAGCCGTACCGGGCACTCGCGGAGCAGCCCGGACTGCACCCCGTGCGGCCGGAGTGGATGCACATCACCGTCCTCCACATGGGACCACAGGACACGGCGAGCGCCGATGAGATCGCCCAGCTCGTCGAAGCCGTGGCGAAGTCGGCCGCCGGCATCTCCCCGTACGAGCTGACGCTGTCGAGGCCCGCCATCGGCAACGTCGCGATCGAATCCACTGGCTACCCGGGGGCGCCACACCGGGAGTTGTGGGAGATGACGAGGCAGGCGCAGCAGGCGGTCGTCGGTGACCGGTGGCCCTTCATCCCCACCGTGTCGTACCCGCACCTGTCCCACGCGTACGCCGGGGCTGACGCCCACCTCGCCGACCGAGGCGCCCTCAAGGTCATGTTGTCCGACCTGCCCGGCGAGCCGGTCACGCTGCCCGTTCACACGCTGACCCTGGTCTCGGAGTGGCACACCCGAAGTGAAATCGTGTGGGACGTCCTGGCCGAAGTCCCTCTCGGCCAGAAGCCCTAACCCGGGAGGACCACGGTGCCCGACACCGCCGAACCCAGCACGCAGAGGCGGCCTGAGACCGAGTGGGAGCACTGCCTGGTCTGGGGAAGCCTCCTGATCCGCGTCCGTGTACGGGAGTTGGAGCAGCAGCAGCGGCTCACCGAGGACCAGACGCTCACGCTGCTCGGCCGGGACCGGGACCTGGTCGTCGTCCTCATCGCGGGCGCGCTCCACGCCCACCTCCAAGACGCCGGCCTCGCAGCGAACGCCGCCGGGCAGATCCCGCTGGGCGCCCCGAACGACGAGGGCGTCACCGGCACCCTCCGCCGTGCCGCGTACGCCGCACTGAAGGCCTCCCCCACCGAGGACAAGGGCCGCGAGGAGCGGGCGCTGCTGCTGCGCGCGGCGACCTCCGACGACCCGGACGAGCGGGCGCTGTGGGAGCGGCTCCGGGCGGCCGCCCTGGACACCGTCGCCGGCGTGGCGGCCCTCATGCCCGCGATCGCTGACGTTCCCCGCCACCCGGACGCTACGGAGGCGGGCCGGTACTGGGAGCGGGCCGTCGTCCTCGGGGACGTGGCTGCCACCGAGCAGCGCCGTACCGCGTACGAGGCGGCCGCGGCGGCCTTCGGCGAGGACTACTGACCCGGCCTGGACGGCTGGACCACCTGCAGCACGATGGTGGTCCGCACGCCCGCGTCCAGCATCGCCTGGGCCCGGTGTTGGCCGTTCACGTAGCCCTCCCCGTCAGCCACGATCGCGTCGTCGACATTGAAGAGCGTGGCCAGCGCCTTGGTCTGCCACGCGTCGGCACCTGACGCTGCAGCATGCTCCCGGGCAAACGTCTCCATGTCCTTCGGCTCCACGTCGGCGGCTCGGGCCCGCTGCAGGACCTTCCGCGCCATGGCGTTGACCTCGTGCCAGTCACCTCGGTGGTACCAGCAGCAGGTCCGGCTGCCGCGGCGCGGCCTGATCTGGCGGATCCAGCGGCGCGCCCATCCAATACCGGCAGGCATACACGCGTCCTCGCGGAACGGCCTCGGCTTTGGCAAGCTGCGCACCGTCACCTCCTCGAAGAGGACGTAATCCGACTGTGGGCGTGGGGAGTTGGCGTCGTCCATCCACCGATCATGCCGTTGGCGGTCGGTCTCGGAAACCCCGTGGGGTCGCGCCCAGCCGGGCTGGCGGGATTGCGATCTACGCGCCGAAGTCAGTGTCCGGGCGGTCGCCGAAGAACCGCAGCAGCACGGCGGCCGCGTCGCACTCGGTGCACGCACGGGAGCCATCCCGCTCAAGGGCGTTCAGCGCCTGGTCGAGGTTCAGCTCCTCCCCGCCGGTGGGTGCCTTGGGGCAGTCGTACAGGTGCACCACGAGCATCACGCCGCGGTCTGTCTTCTGCCGCTCGACGACCCACGCCCACGGCATGTGTGGCTCAGCCGGCGCCTCCTGCTGCAGCGGAATGGTGGGCACCTCGGTGTAGTTCTGCCCGTCGATCGGCTGGGCGTGGACGCCGGGGGTGACCCACACCAGGTAGTCGGCGGGCTCGACGTTCCCCTGCTCGTCGATGTTGCGATAGAGGGGCACGCCGACCTGGTACCGCCAGCCTTGCGTGGTCTCCTGCCGGGCGTACAGGCGCGCCCTGACCTCCTGCCCGTCCGGCAGGAGGAGAAGGACGAGCGGCATCGACGGCGGGGACTCAGGCATCGCGGTCGATGCTAGGCCGCGGGCTCCACGGGCAGCACGGCCTCGGAGCGTTCCGGGGAGAGCGCCCACCGGTACGTCAACTGCGCCACGGTCGCCTGCGGCAGCGCCCACAGCGTGCGGATCGCGTCCAGCTCGCGCTGCAGCGTCCGCTTCGACATCTGCATCGCGCGGGCGACGCTCTCCTGGGAGTCGCCCTCCGCCAGGGCCCGCAGGATCGCCCGCTGCACCCGCGACAGGGTGCCCCGCGCCCCGGGCATCGGCACCGTACGGACACGCCGCTCACCGTGCCACGGGGCCGCGCGCCGCCACTGCTGCTCGAAGGCGTGCACCGCGAACGCGACCATCGCCCGGTCGGTGATGATCCACGCCGCGTGCGCGGGCGCGTCCTCCACCACATAGTTCGAGATCACCGCGATCCGCCGGTCGACGATGATGCACCGCTCGAACGGGTCCGCCAGCGTCCGGAAGTGCACGCCGCGCGGCGCCATCGTCGACGCCCACTCGCACGTCACCGGATCGTCCCGGACCGCGTCCTGATACAGCGTCCGGTACTTCACGCCCCGCTCGAGCGCGGCCGTGTCCCTCGGCACGCCGATCTCCATCTGCGCGCGGGTCCGCGGCCCCTGCGGGTGCGCGCCGAGCAGCTCGGTCTGCGCGCCGTCGAGGATCGCGCCGATCCGCTCGTTCACCTCGTCCCGGTCCGCGATGAACTCCGACCCGGCTCCGGCCCGGAACCGGGACTGGGCGTACTGCAGCTCCAGCCGCTGCACCGTGCCCGGGAGTTCGACGAGCTGCTGAATCTGGTGCTGCAGGTGCAGCAGCGCGTCCTGTGCGACGTTCCACGCGGCCTCGACCGGCGGCATCGCCACCATCGGCGCGCCGGACTGGCGCGGCCGGGACAGCATCCCCCAGGCCTGCAGCTCGGCGACGGCCTGCTCGTCCCCGGCGCCGGGGTGGTCGCCCTTCGCGATCCGCGCGTGCAGGTCGGCCGCAGCCGCCGAAAGTCGCTGCTCAGGCAGGGCCCGGCCCACGGCCGGGGATGCACTCGTGGTGCTCTCTTCCACCGATCCCCCGTAAAGGTTCAACGCCTCGCGGACCGCAGCGTGTTGGCGTATCCGCGCCAGGCATCAAGACGACAGGCCGTTCGATTTTGTGGCGCTGTCGGATACGTCAGATTTTACCTGCGGGGCAGTTCCCGGCTCCCCTCCGACGCAAGGCGTCCTCCCCACCCTGGTGGGGTTCGCAGCAGGCCGCCTTTTCGAATCATGGGGACCAACAGCCGGGAATGCCCCGATACTCCACTCACAGCCTCGTGAGACCGGAAGGACCCTGTCGTGACCCATCGTCGCCCGCTGTTGCGGATCGCCGCCGCCGTGAGCCTGGCCGCCGCGGCCGCCGTCACCGCCCTCACCGCCACCGGCTCGGCGCCGGCGCCCGAGACCCGCGCGGACTCGGTGTGGCGGATCACCGTGCCCGCCGAGCCGCTGCCGGAGCCCGTCCCCGAGCACGTGACGCTCTCCGCGGCGGTACAGGACTCCGTCTGGTAGACCACGGCCGCACACACGAGAAGGGGCCCGGAGCTGGGGCGCATACGCGCGCTGGCTCCGGGCCCCTCTCGTGCCCATGCCCTACGGCGTGATGTCGGGCAGCACGCCGGGCTTCGTCTCGATGATGTCGATGTCCGTGCAGCCCTCGTCTTCCAGACGGCGCCGCCGGTGCTCCGCGCTCGGCTTGTCGTAGCTGACCGCGGAGAGCCGCCGTTTCCCGTCGGGGCCGGTCCACGTCAGCATCCAGTTCGTCATCGTGATCGTCATACGGCCCATCCTCGCCGACGGCACTGACAGCGCCCCGTACGAGCGCCCCTGAAGGGCGCAGGGCCACGTGTGCGGGCCTGGCAGGATGCCGGGCATGAACGACTTCAACTCCCCTGCGCACAGCGCCGATACGGCCGCCGAGGCGATCCGCACGTTCAACCACCAGACCCGCAGCAGCGGCCCCGACTGGGAGTACCCCAGCCACGCGTACGACGTCGTGGGCGGCTTGAGCATGGCGGCGATGATGCTGCCCCAGGCCCTCGAGCAGACCAACAACCTGATCGCCGACCTGCACTCCGCCGGCCACGTGAAGGCGGACAACGGGCTGACCGACGAGCGGGTCTCCGCCGCGCTGGAGGGCCTGTCCGACGCTCAGTTCGCCGCCCGGAGCCTGTATGAGGCGCTGCAGCGCACCCAGAACGCACTCGGCGGCCTCGCGTACAAGGAGTAGCTCGGCGTGCAGGTGTCGGGCACCCCGACCCTACTTTCAACCCTAGGCTTGACTCAACTTCAATCCTAGGGTTGAATCGGGTTGTCGCCTAGGGGAGGCCCTCGATGAACACCACCGCCGCAGCCCTTGAAGCCCACGTCACCGCCGACACCATCCGCACCTGGTGCCGCCGCGGCGTCATCGCCGCCATCAAGCAGGCCGGCCGCTGGATCATCGACAGCGCCTCCCTCGCCCGCCGCATCACCATCGGACAGAGGAAGGCACGCATGACCGAGCAGCCCAAATACCGCCTCGAAGAAGGCGTCAAGGAGCAGTACGGCGTCCAGCGCACTATCTGGACCGTCGTCCGCACCGACGGCACCCCCGCCGGCTACGGCGCAGAGAAGGACCACCGCATCCACGGCCTGACCTTCCTGAACCGTGAACTGGCCGAGATCCACCTGAAGTTCCTCGAGTCCACCCCTGCCGGCTTCAAGCTCGAGCGGAAGAGCTACTCCTCCCGGAACATGAAGTCCGGGTACTACTGGGAGGTCGCCGGGAGCACCGAAGACGACCCTCAGGACATGCGGCACACCTGGGACGAAGGCCAGGAGGTCAGCGGGAACTGGCCCGAGGGAACCACCTGGCTCGACGTCCTCATTTCGCTGGCCAACCGTCACGCGGGGGGCGCGGACAAGCGCATCGCTGCCAAGGCCGAGAAGGACGCCATCGAGGCCGCAGAGGCCGCCGCGCGTGAGGCCCGTGAGGAGCAGCTCGGCGAGCTCCGCCGCAACAAGGGCGAGCTGGCCACCCCGCGCCAGGTCGACTACATCCTGCAGCTCCTCGACCAGCGCGCGTTCTCGGGCGAAGGCGGCGGCTTCTTCTACGGCCCGACCGACCGTGCCGGTATCGAGGAGCTGTCGAAGAGCGAGGCGTCGTCGTACATCGACTCCCTGAAGGGCAACTACTGATGACCGTGATGACGCTCGACTGGACCGCCCACAACCATCTGGCCCCGCGCGAGCAGTACGACCAGGCCGGCGCCATCATCGACGACGCCAAGGCCGCGGCCGCCGCCCGCCGCGCCCGGATCGCCCACGACCTCGCGCTCAAGCACGGCGCCCAGGAAGCGGCGACGGTCCTCGGCATCAGCGACAAGCGGGTCTACCAGCTCGCCGCCCGCTACCGCGACAGCCAGCCGGAGATCTGCGACGACATCACCGGCCGGGCCATCAGCTCCTACGACCTCCTGGACGAGGTCGAGGAGGCCCATGGGCTCGACCGCCGTGAGGCGCATGAGGCGATCCACGCGATGCTCGCCGACCTGATCGCCGACGACGGTGAGGACCAGGTGGTCATCGCTCGGCGCCCGCAGGACCCCGGCCTGCTGAAGTCCAACCCGCGGGACCGGGACGTGCGTTACTGGCTCGTCGTCCGTCAGGAGTACGTCGACATGATCCGTGAGGCGCTCGCCAGCGTGTACGGCGGGAATGCGTGACCCGGGCCCAGGGCAGGGAAGGCACCCCGGGTCTGTGTGTCAGCACTCGAAGTTAGGGTCGGATCCATGAGCGACGAGCGCCGAATTACCGAGCCCGCCGAGACGAGCGGTGTCTCGGCGAGTCCCCCGATCACGCGGCTCCAGGCGCAGACCGCGCACCTGGCCGGTGTCCCGGTCATCGTGTTCCTGCAGCCGGAGACGGTGTCGTACGTCGACGCCGCCTCCGGCGAGCTGCGCGCGGCCGACTCCGTCGAGCTGAGCGTGACGGCCAGCGGCGCCCAGCGGCTCGCCCCGGTCGAGTTCCCGCCCGGCGTCCAGGACGAATGGCGGGCCCGCCTCGACACCCGCACCGACGAGCTGGTGATCCATTTCCCGGGCGGGCGGGTCTTCTACGACGGGACCGCCCCCACCTCCGACCAGTGGCGAACGGACGTCGCAGCGCGAGGACGCAAGCGCGGCAACCCGCAGAAGGTCACCACAAGCGTGGTGGTCGTGACTGGCCCCATGGCGTCGGTCCGCGACATTGAGCCGGTCATCCTCGCAGGCCGCGCGCACTGGCTCCGCGTGCCGCTGGCCATGACCCGGTAGGCCTCGCGCTCAACTCCGGTGATCCAGCCCAGCGTTCGCGCACCAAGCGTCAGCGTCCGCAGCCGCCTCCCTCCGGCTGACAGAGCCGCCGCCGTGCCGATACCGTGGTGAGCTGTACGCCGACCGCGGGAGGACCACATGGCGCACCTCGTCTTCGACCCCGACGAGCAGCACGACCTGCGCGCCGACGCCCGCGACCTCGCGCTCACCGACCCCGGCGTCGCCTACGTCCTCGAGCGGATCGCCGCCGAGGGCGTCGACCTCGAGCAGTGCACTGACTGGGAAGACCTGCGGCTGAGTATCGGCCGGCCCGCCCGCACCGAGCCCGCCGCGTAGTGGGCCGTCGCTCCCCCGGGCGCCCGGCGCAGATCGTCTTCCACGACGTCGCCCGCGAGCAGGTCGAGAACATGAGCCCCGCCGAGCTCGACCGTCTCGAGCCCGTGCTGGACACGATCGCCGCGAACCCGAAGATCGGCGTCCCGTCGAAGAACGGGTCGATCCGCGAGCACCGCGATGGTGTCGTGCGCGTGGTGTACGTGCCGACCGCCCTCGGAACCTTGATCTTGATCGCGTACGTGGAGGCCGGATAGCCCTGACGTGCTGCTCGATGCCCGGACTGGCCATAGGCTGGCAGTGCTCGGGGCTGTCGCGGAGGTGCGTCATGCCTGGTAGGCCGGTGTGGAGCGGAGCAATTTCGTTCGGCTTGGTCACGATCCCGATCTCGGTGGTCGCCGCCACCGAAGACCACAGCGTGCGGTTCCACCAGTACCACCGCGCAGACATGGCCCGCGTCCGTACCCGCAAGGTCTGCGAGCTCGAGGACCGAGAGGTGTCCACGACGGAGATCGGCAAGGGGTACGAGGTCTCCAAGGACACGGTCGTCGCGATCTCCGACGCGGAGCTGGAGCAGCTGCCCCTCCCGACCGCGAGGGCCATTGAGATCGTCGCGTTCGTGCCGTACGAGTCGATCGACGCCCTCCGTATCGGCGAGGGCTACTACCTCGTGCCGGGCGGCCAGGTCGCCGAGAAGCCGTATGTCCTGCTGAAGCGGGCGCTCGAGCGCAGCTCCAAAGCCGCCGTCGCCAAATTTGCGTGGCGTGGGCGCGAACGCCTAGGCCTGCTCCGGGTGACGAGCGGGGTGATCGCCCTTCATTCGATGCGCTGGCCTGATGAAATCCGCGACTCCGCCGAGGTCGCCCCCGCCGCTGTCGACGTGTCCGACACTGAGATCGACGAGGCCGTGGTGCTGATCGACGCCATGACCCGCGAGGAGGGCATCGAGGGCGCGGAGTGGGCGGTCGACCGGTACACCCAGGCCCTCGAGGAGGTCGTCGCCGCGAAGCAGGCCGGGGCGAAGCCGCCGCGGGCCGCCGCAGAGGAGGCGCCGGCCGGGCAGGTGGTGGACCTGATGGCCGCGCTCGAGCAGTCCGTACAGAAGGCGCAGGCAGCCCGCGGTGGGCCGGGCACCCGGGCCGGGACGGCGAGCGTGGGGACGAAGAAGAAGGCCGCGGCCAAGAAGACCGCGGCCAAGAAGACGACCACTGGGAAGAAGACGGCGAGGAAGCCGCGGAGCGCCTAGCCGATCAAGACTCGGACTCGCTCCACGTGCTGCCCGGCTTGCTGCGCAGCGCCTGCACCAGGTTCGTTCAGCAGCGCTGCCCGTACGAGGGCAGCACCTGTGCGACCTGGGCGGCCAACTGGGCTGCGGCCTGCGGGTCCCGGACCCGTACGGCGGCGCTGAGCGTGGACACCAGCCACCCAGGGGCCAGCACGTGCACTGGCCGTCCGCCCGCGTTCACGGTGACCGCGCCCCCGGCGACCGGGGAGCCGTGCACCACCATCAGCGGCTGCACCCGCTCCGCCGGCAGCCCCAGAGCGCGGGCCACCGCGGCGCAGTACCGGGCGACCTTCTCGGCCTGGGCGTGCCGGTCCTCGTCCCCGCAGTGCAGCCGCCCCCGGACCGCGCGGGTGTGCCGCTGGGCGTGCCACCGCTTCGTCTCCAGCACGACCACCATCTGCCCGTCCGGGGAGACGAGGACGTCGTCGAGGTTCGCCTTCGAGCCGGGTAACGCCCGGTCGGGGAGGACGTGCCAGCCGGCGGCCTGAAGTGGCCGCAGGAGTACGGCAGTTGCTTGTTCCCCGGCGGCGCCGATGTCCCACCGGGCGGCGTGCGCGTCAGCTCGGCGGGTGTGGGCGGTGACGCCGAGCCAGGACAGGATCCGTCGTACAGGTCCGCGGCGTGCTGCTCGCCGTATCCGGGCCGCCTCTACGGCCGCGGAACGGCCGGCGGCCGGGCGCGCTGGGGTGCTGAACACTGGGGTCCTCTCGTCATGTCGGATGTTGGGTCGCTTCGGTCACTGCTCCGGGGCCGTCGCGTACGGCCCCGGAGCAGGTCATCAGGCCGTGCGTGTACGGGAGTTGGGGCTGTCGGCCCACAGCGGGGACTCGCCCGCGCGCGGGGTCCACTGCGGCCGCGAGGACAGGTGCCAGACGCGGTCGTCGTCCGGGCACCGGTACGCCCGGCGCTCGGCGCGGCGTGCCTGGGAGCGCAGGACCCGCTGTATCTGCGCTTCCACGAGCACGGCCCGGGCCCGCTGCTCGGTCGCGTACCGCAGCTTCGGCCGGCCGTCGTGGGTACGGCACCGGCACTTCGAGTGGATGCGGCTGCTGGGCACGGGCCTTCGCGTCTCGACGAACACGGTGAACGCGTGCTCGGTGACGCCCCGCCACTGCTGCAGGCCTCGACGGTCCGGGGCCCGCAGCACGTACAAGTGGGGCCGGGTGCCGGACCTGGTGCGCCCGGCCGATCCGGCGGTGACCATCACGGCCGCCCCATCGGCGTGTACGGCCTCGAGGCGGGCGCGGGTCGCGGTGTGCGTGAGGGTGCTGGCCCATCCGTGCTGGTCGAGGAGCGGCTGGTAGGCGGTGACGCGGTCGAGGACCGGAACGGGTGGCGTGGCGGCCACGGTTTCAGGCATGGCTCTCCCAAGGCGGTTGCGGTGGTGGGTTGTTGCCCGGGCAGGCCGCTACCAGTCGGTACGGGTGCGACCTGCAGGTTCTCGCGACTTCGATCAGTCGGTGGTGAGGTATCCGGCGTTCGCGCCGTGCGGGACGACCACGTCGTCCAGGTCGATCAGCTCGAGCCGCAGGGCGACGGCGACGGCCTGGGCGCGGTCGTTCACGCGGAGCTTCCGCAGGATGGCCTGCATGCGGGTCTTCACGGTCTCCTCGCCGATGCCCATGGCCTTGCCGATGGCCCGGTTCGTGTTGCCGTTCGCGGCCAGGATGAGGGTCGCCTTCTCGCGGGCGGTGAGGAACGTGCGCGGCTCGACGGCGAGGGTCCGGGGATAGGCCCGGACGGGATGGGCGGCGGTCACGGGCCAGTTCGTGGCCGGGGCCGGCTGCACGGGGGCGGTCACGCGATGCTCCCCTGTGCTGCCAGGTACCTGGAGCGCTTCGCCGCGACCTGCTCCCCGAGTCCGCCCCGGAGCGACAGGAACTGTCCGCCCGCGCCCTCGATCGCGTCGATGACCTTCCAGATCACCGTCTCCTTCTGGAGGGTCTCCGGGCCTGCCGTCCAGTCGGCCACCCCGAACAGGGACCGCGCAGCTGCCAGGGCGGGCGTATACCTGTCGAACTGACCGAGCGCGTACCCCGTCCCCCGGTGCGCGAGCCTCCACCCGTCTCCGACCGGAGTGGCGTGCACGATCAGGCCGGGCGTCGCAGTGCGCTGCGCGACCACGGCCACGGCGGGGTCGCCCGTGGTGAACATGAAGGTGTCGGGCACGGGTCACTGCTCCTTGGTGTCGGGGAAGAGGGCGTGGGCGCGACCGTGCGGGCAGGGCCGGTCGTCGGTGAACCAGAAGTGCTCCTGGCAGCCCTCGTCGAGGCGGCACGGCTCGGGAATCGTCAAGTCCCGTACGAGCTGGGCCATTTCCTGCTGCTGCTCGCGGAGGAAGCGGTGCATGCGTCGGTTGTGGCGGGCGTCCTCGAGGGCGTTGTGCAGCCCGGACTCCTGCTCGGGCATGTCCGGCCCGCCGGCCTGTACGCGGAGCATCTCGAGCTCGTTGAACCAGCGCGGGATCTCGTCGGGCATCACTGCCCAGTTGTTGTCCCACAGGGAGTGCAGGCGGCAGATGTCCTGGCCGCCGTAGTACGCGTAGAGGTGGGTCTCGGTGGCGTCGGTGTCGGCGAAGTAGTCGGCGACACCAGTGCGGATCTCGTCCGCGGTGAGGACGTCCTCGTGGAGCAGGTTGAGGGCCTGAAGGGCGCCGGGGGCGTGCACGGTGGGCAGGGACGGCCACACGTTGTCGACCATCCACTCGCTGTCCAGGAGCGCGGCGACATCGAAGTCCTGGTGCACGGCGTAGAAGTCGACGCCGTGGTCGTCGGTGAGGCCGATGGAGACCAGGCCTCGCAGGGACGGGTCGGCCGCGAGGAACTCGCAGTCCAGGTAGACGTTCCGGATGCTCACGTTGTGCTCTGCCCCTTCAGATCGGTCTCAATGTCGTCTCCGGGCATCGTCGTGAGGATCTGCGCGATCCCCTCCCGGAGCCCGGTCGGTGCCGCGTCCGTCCACTGGTTCGCGAAGACGACGGCCGTGGCGAGGCAGTCCCGTTCGCCGCGGATCAGGGCCAGTTCGGCGAGCAGCTCTTCGACGACGTCGGTGAGTTCTCCCGCCGTTCGGTGCTCGGAGTTCAGGCGCTCGCGGATCTCCGCCGCGCGCTCCGCTGTCAGGCGGGCGCTCATGCGGAGGCCTCCGGCAGCGCGGCCTGCTGCGCGTCGACGGCCGCACGGTGTCCCGCGTCCACCCACTGGTCGAACTGGGCCCGGGACGCGGCGACATGGGTGATCAGCCAGTCGGTGTGCTCGGGCAGCTCGGGGCCCTCGCCGAACGGGCCGTCGAACCAGGCCGCGATCTCGTCGGCCCGCTCGGGGGCTACCTCGCGCAGGGCGTGCAGGGCGCGGGTGAATCCGGCGGTGCGGGTCGCGGCGATCATCTGCCAGCCCATGGCCTGCGGCTGCTTCGGGAGCGGCGACGACACGGCCCGCGTGTACTCCTCCCCCAGGTCGGTGAGCAGGTTCTGCGCGGTGGTCGGAATCTCGTCGGTGTTGGTCATGCGGCGGTCTCCTTCGTGGTGTTGAGGCGGCGGCGGAACGGGAGCCGGCCGGAGGGTCGACGCAGGAGCCGCCGCTCGGGGCGCTGCTCGACGACAGGCGTCGAAGCGGTGTCGGGGTGCCACAGTTCGACCCACACGCCGTTCCACCGCCACACGCAGGCCGTACGGCCAGGGGTGCTGTAGTCGAACGTGGGGCGCAGGTCGCCGGGGTGGTCGAGGCGGAGCGGGCTCTGGTCCGCGAACTGGTGCAGCAGCTCGGCGGCGTCACGGCCGACGACTTCGCAGGACAGGCTCGGCGTTCCGTCGTCGGTCCGTCCGACCCGCCAGTCGGGGACGATGGCCGTCCGCCGGCGCTCTCCGGCGAACTGGTACCAGGCTCGGACGGTGGCTTCCTTCACGGCGATCAGGGCGGCGGCGGTGTCGGTCATCCGGGAGTCTCCTTCGTGGGCGGGTACGACCGGTTCGGGAGCCCACAGTTCGATCCACTCGCCGTTGAGGAGCCATACGAGGGCGACTCCGCCGGGGGCGTGGAGGTCGAGGCGCGGGCTCTCCTGCGTGATCGCGTCGAGTCGGGACCGGTCGAAGCGATCGGCGGCGCGGTGGAGGAGCTGCACGGCGTCGGGATGGTCGACGCGGGCGGTGTGGAGGGGCCGGCCATCGGCGGCGGTGCTGGTGATCCAGTCGATGAGGGTGCGGTCGAGCGGATTGGGTTGGTGCTGGCGCCAGACGCGGGCGGCCCAGGCCTTCGGGTCGGCGGTCGAAGGGTTCATCTTGCTCCTCTCGGGCTAGCGTCGGCGTCGGGCCGGAGGTGGCGACGGATCATGCCCAGGGCGCGTTCGCGGTTGTGGCGCTGTACGTGCTCGGGGACGGGTCGGCCGTTCTCGACCGCGCGGAGCGTGTCGACGAGGTCGGCTGCCAAGGACTGCATGCGGTCGCGGTGTCCGTGCCAGTTGTCGATCGCGTGGAGCGCGCCGAGGTGGGTGAGGCCGCCGTTGTTGGCCGCGGCGAGCTGTGCGGCTGCGTCCTGGCAGTCGATGTCTCCGGCGTCGACGCGGGAGCCGTAGAACTCGATGTCGTCGATGAGGGCCATGCGGATCCCCTTCGGCGCGGGCCGCCCCGGGAAGGGAGTTCAGGGCGGCCCGCGGGTCTAGTGGTAGTAGTCGGCGGACGGGTCGTCGTCCGAAGTGCCCTGCAGGTGCAGGCAGTTGGGTTCGTGGTCGGCGTCGATGTCGCCGGGCTGGGATCCGCAGTCGCACAGCATGTGGTCCCCCGTGGTGGGTGGAGTGGTGGGGCGGTGTGTCCACCCTACCTTTTAAGATGTGGCATTACAACACCTTAGCCAGGGTTGAGAAAAGGGCCCGCCCCACCCGGGGACAGGCCCTCAACACCCGCACACAAGCGCCCCGTTCAGAACGGCGCCTCGTCGTCCTTCCAGGCCCTTCCCCCACCGCCCGCAGGCGACGAACCCCACGGGTCCTCCACGCCACGCTGACCCGCCGCCTGCCGGGCCTCCGCGAGCGCCGCACGGTGCCCGGCCCCGCCGGCCTTCGTCACCCGCGCCGTCGCCGACTTCAGCGACGGGCCGACCTCGTCGACCTCCAGCTCGAACACGGTGCGCTTCACGCCCTCCCGGTCCTCGTACGACCGCTGCTTCAACCGACCCTGCACGATGACCCGCATGCCCTTGGCGAGGGACTCCGCGACGTGCTCCGCGGCCTGACGCCACACCGAGCAGGGCAGGAACAGGCTCTCGCCGTCCTCCCACGCCTGCGTGGTCTTGTTGTACGTACGCGGTGTGGACGCGATGCGGAACTTCGCCACCGCCGCCCCTCCCGGGGTGAACCGGAGCTCCGGGTCGTCCACGAGGTTCCCGACCACCGTCACCACTGTCTCGCCAGCCATCAGGCCGCCTCCTCCATCTCGTACTTCGTGAGTTCCTTGCTGCGCAGCGCACTTCGACGCCGCCACGGCACCGGCCGGCCCTCCGACCGGGCCCGCGCCTTGTGCCGCTCCCACGCCCTCGAGGCCGCCATCCCGCTCATGTCGAGGCGCGCCCCGATCTCCTGCGCAGACAGCGCCGTCCACTCGAAGAGATGGACCAGGGCTTCCCTGCGCTCGTCGGCGCCGAGGATCACGGACTCGCCCATCAGCCACCGTTCGACGAGCCGCTCGCCTTCGGACACGACGGGCCGTACGGCGTCCGTCTGTGGCAGTGCGTCCGGATCGTCGATCGAGTCGTCGTCCCACGCCAACGGCGGGGCCCACCCTTTCCGCTCGGCCAGACGGCGCGTCTTCCACGACGTACCCGTGGTCATCGACAGCCGGTCGTACGCGGCCCGAACCCCGTCGTCCGCACCGACCTTCAACGTCGCCCAGTCCCCGGCGGCCAGGTGGCACACCGCGTCCCGCGAGATCCCCGCCTCCGCGGCAATCACGTGGTTCAGGTGTCCCAGCGCGTACAGGGCACGAACTCGGCGTATCGCCCCGACAGCGGGCACGTCCCCGAGGGAGGGCCGCACGTCCAGCGGCACCGCGAGGACCTTCGCCGCGTTCACCGCGAGGATCGTGGTCTGCCCGTTCACCAGGCGCCGGATCGTGGACGGCTGCAGCCCGCTCTCCCGGCCGATCTGCGTGACCGTCAGCCCGCGCCCCAGAAGGGCCCGAACATGGTCCGCGGCCTGGCCCGCAGGGATCTGCCGCGGCCGGCCCGCCATCCGGTCGAGTCGCCGTAGTGCGTCCGCTCGGGACGCAGCACGCGTGCACGGCGCGCAACGGCAGCCGTACGCATACCGGTTCGGGTTGCCGTGCTCCGGGATGGGCCTGCTCATGCCGCCACCCCCAGCTCGACGCCCGCCTCGGTGACCATCGCCTCGTGTGCGCGCACCACCTTGCCCACCGAGTGCCGGCCGATCCCGACCTGGTTGGCGATCTCCTGCAGCGTCAGGCCCGCGCCGCGCAGGCGCAGAATCTCCTCCGACCGGGCGAAGGCCCGCGCCACCACGCGCCCACCCGGCCGGACCGGCGCCGGAGACGGCTTCCGCGTCTCCACCAACTCGCCCGCCAGCCGGGCCGCCAGACGCACCGTGGACACACTCACAGCGCCCGGCGCGACCTCCGCGACGGGGCGGCGCTCCGCGACCGCCTCCAGAGCGAGCAGCCGCGCCTCCTCCGCGTCGTACGCGCCGTGCTCCCGCTCGTCGAGCATGAGCTCCGTACGCTCCGGCCCGCGCAGGCCACCGGCCACCCCCCACCGCGACCACGTGTTCGTCCCCTCGTCCCGCATCCGCTCCCCGAGGCACTCGGCGAGGACCGGGCAGGACCGGCACACCGTGCGAGCCCGCTCGTCCGTGTACGGCCGGTCGCCGTCCCACCAGGACAGGGGACGGCTGCGGCACTCCGCGCGGTCCCGCCAGGTCTTGACGAGCGGCTCGGCCCGCAGAGCGGCGGCAGATGTTATGGGGCGGCTGGTTCCGTTAGTGCTGCGGGTGGTCATTTCGGGTCTCCGGGAAGGGTGGGCCAGGTGGCTTTGTCGAGGGCGGCGCGATGGGTCTTGGGGAGGTTGGTGATGGGGTGGCCGAGCCAGTCGCGGCCGGCGGCCATCAACGCGACGGCGTCGGCGGCGTTGTCGTTGCCGTCGGTGGCCCAGTCGGGGAAGCGGCGGGCGATGTTGTCGACGACGAGGTTCTTGGGGGCGTTGCCTTTGCCGGTGGCGTAGAGGGCGCGGGCGTTGGGGGTGAGGAGTCCGATGGGCACGTCTCGGTCGCGCAGGCGTCCGTAGAGCTGCCACCAGAACCAGCCGCGTTCGTGGGCTCCTCCTCCGCTGCGGGAGACGGCGGGGAGTTCGAGGACGGCGAGGTTGGGGGTGCCGATCTGCTCTAGGACCTGGTCGACGAGCTGGCGCATCGCCTTGAGGCGTTCGGTGTGCGGGAGTTGGGTGATGCCAGGGTCCTTGGCTCGGGCCCGCTTGTAGCCGATGACGTCGCACCATCCGTTGCTGGAGGCGATCCCGGTTCCGGTGAGGGAGGGGTCGATGCCCACCACCGTGGGCGGGTGAGTCCGCGCGTGCTGCTCGGGGGAGGCGAGGGCGGTATCAGGCACTGGGGGGCTCCGAGGGCTCGGTGAGGGCGGTAAGGGTGTCGCAGGGGTAGTTCCGGGCGCCGTTGAAGAGCCACATGCCGTTCCAGCCGGAGCAGTGGGCGCAGAGGACGAGCCCTGCGTGTTCGAGGGGCTGGTGGAGAGCGCGTACGCGATTGAGGGCAGCCTCGGCCTTCTGCCGTGCCTGGTGCGGGGTGAGCGCTCCGGGGGCGATGCGCTGCAGGACGAACGCGTACCGCTCCGGGGACTCGGCGACCTTGACCTCCATCTGGATGGGGGTCTCGGTGTAGTTGGGGGCGTCGCCGAGCATGGTGCGGGCGGCGCCGACCCAGTGGGCGACGAGTTCGCGGGCGGGCTCGAGTTCCATGGCCATGCCGTTGCGGAAGTCCGCGGCCTTGAGGGCGGTCTGGTCGAGTTGGGTCTGGATCCACTGCTGGGCGGCGGCCTGGTCGAGGAGGGCACGTACGGCGTTCTGGAGGCCTTCCGTCTGTTCGGCGAAGTAGATCTCGGCGAAGGGGTGGATGGCGCTGAGCGAGCGGTAGAGGACGTCTGCGAGCTCTTCGATGGGGTCGTTGTCAGGCACGGGGTTTCTCCGGGTCGGGTGCGTGGAGCCCGAGGGCGCAGGCGAGGGATCGGCGGGCGGTGCTGTCGTGCACCGGGGCGAGGGCGAGTCGGGCGCGGAGGAGCGCGACGTCGTTGTCGGCGGTGAGCAGGTCGCGGTGCCGGGCGGTGAGTTGGTCGGCGAGTTGGTC
>NZ_JBJURH010000029.1:0-96768 GCF_046098215.1 Streptomyces sp. Da 82-17 | reverse complement strand
AAGCCGCCCAGTCCGCGGCTGCCGACGACGATCGTGCCGGTGTCGCCCGCAGCTTCGCGGAGGCCGCCGACCGGGGTGTCGCCGCTCAGCTTCTTCGTGACGGGCAGGTCGGGGAAGAGCTCCTCGACCGCGCTCTCGGCCTCGGCGAGGAGTTCCCGGCCGGCCTGGCGCAGCGCCTCGACGGTGTCGGCGTCGGTCCAGGCGGAGCTGCGGACCGAGTCGGAGGCGTGCACGAGGTACAGGGGGCTGCCGCGCCGGTCCGCCTCGGCCGCGGCCCAGAGTGCGGCGGTCCGTGCGGAGGGAGACCCGTCCACGCCGACGACGACCTCGCCGAGCTCCGGCCGTACGGGGGTCTCACTGTCCATGGCTCCTCCTCCGGGCCGTCCCGCGGGGTTACGCTCCGAGGCTCCTACCGGGACGTCACTTCAAGTTCTCACGCTGGCACCCGTGGCCGCCCCCGAGGATGGGCCGTTCGGTCCCGATCGCGACCCTGTACGGCCCCTCCTGAGCAGGGCCCGCGCCGACGAGGCTGAAGTCCTGAGCCATACCCCTGAGGAGGCAGTCATGACAGCCCAGGTCACCGTCGGAGTCGACGGTTCGCAGGAGAGCCTGGCCGCCGCCCGCTGGGCGGCACGGGAGGCGGTCCTGCGCGAGGTGCCGCTGCGCCTCGTGCACGTCGAGGAGTGGCCGACGGCAGCGGAACCGGCCGTGGGTCCGCGTGACCGCACCGGCGCGGAAGGCACGGCGGCTCTGCTCCACGACACCGCTGAGCAGGCGCGCTCCGAGCATCCCGGCCTGGAGGTGTTCACGGGTCAGGCACTCGGCCGGGCCGGGGCCGAGCTCACGGCGGTGGCGAACGAGTCGGACCTCACGGTGCTCGGCTCACGTGGCCTCGGCGGAATCCGCGGATACCTCCTCGGCTCGGTTTCACTGCAGGTCGCCGGAGCAGCACAGCGGCCCGTGGCGCTGGTCCGCGGGGACGGTTCGACGCCCGGCACGGGTGGTGCCGGAATCCTGGTGGGTGTCGATCTCGCCCACTCCTGCGACGCGCTGCTCGCCTTCGCCTTCGCGGAGGCGTCGCGCAGCGGGCAGCCCCTGCGCTTCCTCAACTGCTGGACGCCACCGCCTTCTTACGGTCAGGCGGCCTGGATCAACCCGGGCCTCGTGGAGGACATGGGCGAACACCGCATCAAGGGGCTCGGCGACCTCCTCGAACCCTGGCAGAGGCGCTACCCGGGCGTCGAGGCGAAGGCGGAAGCGATCCTCGGCGGCTCCGGCGTACAGCTGGTCGAGGCGGCGGGCGAGGCCGAGCTCGTCGTCGTGGGCCGCCGCTCTCGGCACACCGCCCTCGGCCCGCACCTGGGCCACGCGGCGCACGCGGTCATCCACCACAGCCCGGCTCCGGTTGTCGTGGTGCCGTGCCGGTGAGGCGCCCCGGGCCGACCGACTGAGCCGGAGGAGCTGTGCGCCCCTCCGGCTCAGTGCCTGTGTTCGGCTCCGGCTCCGTGCGTGTGCACTGCCACGGTGCATCGAGCCCGATCAGTGCCCGGCCGCGAACGGCACGCCCGGGGCGCCCTCCACGAGCACCCGCCGCCCCGTCACCCGCTGCGGTGTCAACAGCACGACGGTTTCCCGCCCTTCACCGGACCACGGGGTCGAGTGCACGCGACTTTGGAGCCCGTCGGCGTCGGGCCCGTCTGCGACCGTACGTGCGGGGCCACCGACGAGGACGCTCCAGCCCTGACTGAACGCCTCGTCCAGGCGGTCCTCCTCGAAGGCGATCGTCTGGCCCGCCTCCGCGGCCCGCGCGAGGGGACCGGCGGCCGCCGTGAGCATGACGATCTCACCGGACACGACCTGGTAGTTGACGGGGAAGATCTCCGGCCCGTCGCGACCGACGACCGCCACACGGCCGACACCGTGGTCCCCGAGCAACGCCCAGCACTCCGCCTCGTCGACCTCGTCCATCCTGGCGTATCGCCCCGACCGGCCCCGGCCGGTCGGGAGGTCGCTCGCGTACCCCATGAGGTCCTGGACCGTGGTCTCCAGGGCGTTCGCCAGGCGGACCAGGAACGCCGCGCCGGGTATGGGGAGTTGCTCCTCCAGCTGCTCGATGTAGCCCGCCGTGGAGCCCGCCCGTTCGGCGACGTCCTCCCACGACAGACCGAGCTCGGCGCGCCGGGCCGCGACACGGCGGCCGAGGTCGCTCATGCGGTGCGGTTCGGTGACAGGGTCGTCCATCACTGCTCCCCCTCCGGTACGTGGGACGAGTCCGCGTGCGCGGGGCGGTGCTGCGGTACGACGGCGACCGGGCAGAGGGCGTGGTGGAGGGCGCGGTGAGCGACCCTGCCGAGTTCGAGTCCGACCGGACGGTTGGTGCGGCGCGCGCCGAGGACGAGCAGGTCGGCGGCCGCGGAGCGCTCGGAGAGGATCCTGCGGGCATGGCCCTCGACGGTGGACCTGCGCAGCTGCACGTGCGGGTACTCGCGCGCCGCCGGCTCAAGGGCCTTGTCAAGGATCTCCGAGGCCCGCTCCTCGAAGTACACGAGGCTCTCTCCCGTCAGCAGCGGGTGGTCGACAGGTTCGTGGGCCGGCCGCCGCCACGTGCGGACGACGTCGAGTTCCGCGTCCCGGGCGGCTGCCTCACGGAAGGCGAACCGCACGGCCGCGGAGTCGACGTCGTGGTCGCCGATGCCGAGTAGGACGCGCCGGTGGCGGGCTTCCAGGCCGTGCTCGTCGCCGCGGACCACGACCACCGGTCCGTGTGCCCGTGCGGCCACGACCAGGCCGACGGAGCCGAGCAGCAGATCGGCGAAGCCGCCCCGGCCCCGCGATCCGACGACCAGGAGCGCGGCGTCCCGGCCCTCGCCGAGCAGCGCGCTGATCGCGTCCTCGGCGAGGACGTCTCCCGTGACCGGGAGGCCGGGCGCGAGGCGGCGGGCCCGCTCCACGGCCGAGCCGAGAATGTGCTCGGCCATGACCTGCCCCTCGGACCGCTCGCTGCTGAAGGTCGGTACGGCTCCCTCGTAGCGCTCCCAGAGGGAGGCGTGCACGACGCGCAGCGGCTTGTCGTGCCGTACGGCTTCGGCGACGGCCCAGTCCAGGGCCGTGAGACTGGCGTCGGATCCGTCGACGCCCACCACTACAGGCGCTTCCATCGTGCCCACCGCCTTCCGGGTGCGAGGTGGCTCGCCCACCACGCTCGCACCGGGCGCAGTGCCCGAGTAGGGCCGGTCGGTCCCGGGGCCCGGCCCGGCCGGGTCAACGCCGACCGGCGGACCGGGTGGTCCGGGGGCGCAGGGCCACCCGTCCCGCGACGGGACCGTTCGGCTCTGCTCCCCGCCCGTCGCGTGCACCACAGTGGAAGCACCGGGAGGAGACCTCTGGAGGAGGAGCCTCATGCAGCACCGCACCGTCCACGAGGTGATGACCCGCGATGTCGTCACCGCCGCTCGGTCCACACCGTTCAAGGAGATCGCCCGGATCTTCGCCGATCACGACATCTCGGCGGTGCCCGTCGTCGATGACAGAGGCCGTGTGCTCGGCATCGTGTCGGAGGCCGACCTGCTGCGTGCCACCGCCGAACTCCCCGATCTGGAAGGGCGTTCGGCCGGTGTCCGCCTGCTCGCCCAGGAACGCGGTGTGCCCGACGAGGAGAGCGCCGCCGACCTCATGACCGCGCCGGTGCACTGTGCGCATCCGGACTGGAACCTGGTCGAGACCGCCCGCACCATGCGCCGCAAGGGCGTGAAGCGACTCCCGGTGACGGACGAGACCGGCAGGCTCGTCGGGATCGTGAGCCGCAGCGACCTGCTGCGGCCCTTCCTGCGCAGCGACGCCGCCATCCGCGAGGAGATCGAGCGCGACGTCCTGGCCCGCACCCTGGGGCTGCCGTCGGACACGATCCGCGTGACCGTCTCGGACGGTGTCGTGGCCCTGGACGGCCGGGTCGGCGAACGCGCCGACATCCCCGTGATCGAGCGGCTGTGCCGGTCCGTGGACGGTGTGGTCGCCCTCCACGCATCGATCGCGTACGACTACGACAACCTCGCCCTCGACGTGGAGCAGCCCCGATGACGGCCGTCGGAAGCGGCCGGTCTGCCGAGGGCGCCGCTCTCCACATACGGAAGGAGCCTGCGATGCGGCACCGCAGGATCAGTGAGCTGATGACCCGCGAGGTGGTGAGCGTTCCCGGCGATGCGCCGTTCAAGGAGATCGTGCGGATGCTACGGGCGCACCGGATCACCGCCGCGCCGGTCGTGGACAGGGAGAACCGTGTGATCGGTGTCGTGTCCGAGGGGGACCTGCTGCGGAAGACGACCGATCGGAACGCCGCTCCGGCGGACATCCCCGCCGTGCCGGGAGTCGAGGCGTGGGAGCGGGCGAAGGCCGAGGGTACGCGTGCCGAGGAGTTGATGTCGGCCCCCGCCGTGTGTGCGCGGCCCGACTGGAGTGTCGTGGAGGCGGCCCGGCTCATGGAGGTGCAGGGCGTCAAGCGGCTGCCGGTGGTCGACGACGAGGACCGGCTCCTCGGCATCGTCAGCCGCCGCGATCTGCTCGCCGTGTTCCTGCGTGGGGACGACGACATCCGGCGGGAGATCACCGAGGACGTGTTGTCCGGGACGCTCGGCATGAATCCGGAGAGCCTGTCCGTGACGGTGCACGACGGCCGTGTCCAGATCGGCGGCCGGGCGCAGTACCGGAACATGCCGGCGATCGAGCGGATGTGCGCGACGGTCGACGGGGTGGTCTCGGTGTCCTCCCAGTGGCTCACCGACTCCCCTGACTGACTCCTCCCCCGACTGACTCAGGACTGACTCAGGACTGACTCCGCCGAGGGCCCGACTCCCCGGACCGGAACGGACCGGAACCACGGACCGGAACCACGGACCGGAACCACGGACCGGAACCACGGACCGGAACCACGGACCGGAACCTTCACAGTCCCTCCCCGCGCTGTGCCACGGCGGGCCGCAGCCGCACGGCCGTCACCTTGTACTCCGGGCACGAGGTCGCCGTGTCGGCGTGCTGCGACGTGAGCGAGTTGACCGAATCTGCCGGGAAGTGGAACGCGCAGAACACCTGCCCGGGAGTCACCTCGTGCCCGACGCGGGCCCGGAGCGATGCCTGCCCGTGGCGGCTCTCGACCGTCACCGGAGCGCCGTCCCGTACACCGTGACGGGCGGCGTCGTCGGGGTGCAGGTCGAGCCGGCCGTGGGGGTCGAGCAGGAGGTTGCCGCCGCGCCGGGTCATGCTGCCGGAGTTGTAGTGGGCCCAGCGGCGTCCGGTGACCAGGAGCAGCGGGTAGGCGCTGTCCGGTTCCTCGCCGGGCGGCAGGTAGGGGGCGGCGCTGAGCTGGGCGCGGCCGTCGGGGGTCGCGAACTCCCGTGCGTACAGGGTGGCTTCGCCCGGCTGGTCCGCTGACCGGCAGGGCCAGGGCACGGCGCCTTCGCGGTCGAGGCGCTCGTGGGAGAGTCCGGCGAAGACGGGTGCGACCCGTGCGCACTCCGCGAGAGCGGCAGCGGGCGTGGCACAGCCGAGGTCGGCTCCGAGCGCGGCGGCGACCGCGTGCACGACGTCGAAGTCGGTGCGCGCCGCGCCGGGCGGGCGGAGCGCGGCCCGTACGCGCTGGAAGCGGCGGTCGAAGTTCACGAACGTGCCGTCCTTCTCCAGCCACGAGGCCACGGGCAGGACGACGTCGGCGTGCCGGGCGGTCTCTCCGGGGAACAGTTCGTCGACGACGGTCAGGGGACAGGCGTCCAGGGCCTCGGCCACGCGCCGGCTGTCCGGGTCGGTGGCGCAGACGTCCTCTCCGATGATCCACAGAGCGTTGAGGCGTCCTTCGCGGGCCGCCGCGAACATGTCGGGGATGCGCAGGCCGGGTCGGGGCGGCACGGGCCTGTCCCAGACCGCTTCGGCGCGGGCGCGGGCGGCGGGGTCGGTGATGCGGCCGTACCCGGGGAGCAGGTCGGGCAGGGCTCCCATGTCGGAGGCGCCCTGGACGTTGTTCTGGCCGCGCAGCGGGTTGATGCCGAAGCCGTGCCCGGTGCCGCCGACGGCTCCGCGCAGGATCGGCAGGTTGGCGAGGGTGCGTACGCCGTCGGTGCCGTGCAGGTGCTCGGTGACGCCGAGGCCGTAGAGGACGGCGGGGCGTCGGGCGCGGCCGTAGCGCCTGGCCGCCTGTCGGATGTCCTCCGCGGGGACGCCGGTGATCTCGGCGGCGCGTTCGGGCGGGTAGTCGGCGAGGAGGTCGAAGAGCGCGCCGAGCCCGGTGGCGCGTTCCTCCAGGAAGCGGGGGTCGGTCAGTCCCTCGGTGACGAGGACGTGGGCGAGGCCGTGGAAGAGGGCGACGTTGGTGCCGGGCCGGGGGCGCAGGTGGAGGTCGGCATGGCGGGCGAGTCCGACGCTGCGCGGGTCGATGACGATCAACCGGGCGCCGCCCAGGGCGCGTTGCAGCAGCCGGGCGCCTACGACGGGATGCGCCTCGACCGGGTTGGCGCCGACGACCAGGAGGCAGTCGGCGGTCTCGACGTCCTCGAAGGGGTCGGTGCCTCCGGCGAGGCCGAAGGAGGCGGTGAGGCCCGCGGCGGAGGGGGCGTGGCAGAGACGCGAGCAGTTGTCGACGTTGTTGGTGCCGATGACGGTGCGCAGGAACTTCTGGACGAGGTAGTTCTCCTCGTTGGTGGCGCGTGCCGAGGAGATCACCGCGACCGCGTCGGGCCCGCCCGCTTCGACGGCGCGGCGCATCCCGTCGGCGACGGTGCGGATCGCTTCGTCCCAACTGGCCGGTTCCAGGGCCCCGTTGCGGCGCACGAGAGGTTCGGTGAGGCGTTCGGCGGAGGTGAGGTAGCCGTACGAGAAGCGGCCCTTGACGCATGCGTGGCCCCGGTTGACGGGTCCGTCCCTTGCGGGGAGCACGGCGGCGACGGCGCCGCCGCGGACGACGACGTCGAGGGTGCAGCCGACGCCGCAGTAGCCGCAGGTGGTACGGACCCGGTCGGGGTCTCGCTGGCGGGAGGTGAGGCCCTGGCCGGGGCCCGGCTGGGTGAGTGCGCCGGTGGGGCAGGTGTCGACGCAGCCGCCGCAGGCGACGCAGTCCGATCCGGCCCAGTCTCCGCCGTTGCCCGGGGCGACCACGGTGTCGGCGCCGCGTCCGGTGAGGGTCAGGGCGAACGTGCCCTGGACGTCGGAGCACATGCGCACACAGCGTCCGCAGGCGATGCACAGGTCACGGTCCAACTGAACGTAGGGATGACTGTCGTCCCGGCCCCGGTCCGGCTCCCCGGCCGCGGAACCCTGGGTGATGCCCAACTCCCGGCAGGCGTCGGCGAGTTCGCTGCGTGCGTCGTCCGCCAGGGCGTGCGGCGGCAGTTGCGAGGCGATGAGGGCGACGGCGTCACGGCGGGAGGCGCGGACGGCCTCTCCGACGGTGTCGACCGTCGCGGCCGGAGAGGCAGGTGTGACGCAGGCGGCGACGGTTCTTCCGTCCACCCGGACCAGGCAGGTCCGGCAGGAACCGGCGGGCCGGAGGCGGTCGTCGTGGCAGAGGGCCGGCAGGTCGGCCC
The DNA here is from genome assembly GCF_046098215.1 of Streptomyces sp. Da 82-17. Taxonomy (NCBI): domain Bacteria; kingdom Bacillati; phylum Actinomycetota; class Actinomycetes; order Kitasatosporales; family Streptomycetaceae; genus Streptomyces; species Streptomyces sp. Da 82-17. The sequence goes on along the minus strand of NZ_JBJURH010000029.1, from coordinate 89,203 downwards.
CGGCGGCGCGCGCCGCGTCCAACAGGGAAGCTCCGGCAGGGAGTTCGACCGTGGTTCCGTCGATCTGGAGGCGGACTGCGGACGTCATGGGTGTCCTCCGATCCTGGGGCCGGCGGCTGCGGCCCACCCCTCCGGCTTCGGTGTCATCGGTCCCACCCGGCCAGCTCGGGCGCGCAAGCGCGGGCGAGGCTGCGGACGGCGGCCGGTACACGACGCCCGAAGGCACAGAGGCTCGCTTCCCTGAGCAATCCGGCGAGCCGTTCGTACGCGCCGTCCGGCGGGCTCCCGCCGCGGGCCCACTCCAGCCCGCGACTGGTCCCCACCCTGCAGGGCGAACACGCCCCGCAGCTCTCGTCCGCGGCGAACTCCCAGAGGTGGCAGAGGAGTTCACGCGGATCGGTGTCGGCGTCGAAGGCGACCATGCCGGCGTGTCCGAGGGCGGCGCCGTGGTCGGCGAGTGCCGCGGACGTGAGCGGCACGTCGAGGGCGTCCGCGGCGAGGAAACCGCCGAGCGGGCCCCCGATCTGGAGGGCGGCCAGGTCACGGCCGCCCTTGAGACCGCTGCCGTACCGCGTGACGACCTCGCTCACCGGCGTGCCCAGCTCCACCTCGTAGGCGCCGGGGCGGGCGAACCGCTCCGACAGGCAGACCAGTTTCGTGCCGGTCTCGTCCGGCACGCCACGGCGGGCGTAGGCGGCTCCGCCGTGCCGGACGATCCAGGGCACGGCGGCCAGGGTCTCCACGTTGTTCACCACGGTCGGCGCACCCCACAGGCCTCGGTCGGTGGGGTACGGGGGCCTGGGCCGTGCGCTTCCGCGGGCGCCTTCGAGCCGGGCGATGAGCGCGGTCTCCTCGCCGGCCACGTACGAGCCGGCGCCCAGCACGATCTCGATGTACGGGCAGCGGCCGTGCGGATCGGCCTCGTGGGCGTCGGCGGCCAAGTGGCCGTCCCGGACCGCGCGTTGCACCGCGTGCTCCATGCGCGCCGACGCCCTCGGGTACTCGGACCGCACGAGGACGACGGCGTGCCGGGCGCCCACCGCGTAGCAGGCGAGGGCGAGCCCTTCGAGCACCCGCTCCGGGTCCTCCTCCATCAGCAGCCTGTCGGCGTACGATCCGGGGTCGCCCTCGTCCCCGTTGGCGACGACGACCGGCTCCGAACTCCCCACCACGGCAGCCCATTTGGCGGCCACCGGAAACCCTGCGCCCCCGCGTCCGCGCAGCCCGGAGGCGGCGACCTCCTGACGCACCGCGCCGGGCTCCAGCCCTCGCACCGCTCGCGGCCACACCTCCCAGCCCGGCGCGCCGCCGACGACACCGGCCAGGAGGACGGGCTCCCCGGTGGTGTCCTCGGCGGGGACGGCGGGCGCGCGCGGCCGCAGCCGGCCGGACAGTTGCTCGGCCAGGTCGTGGCCCGTGCAGGGCGTGTCCCCGTCCAGGGCTGCCGGGCTCGCGTAGCAGTAGCCGAGGCAGTGCACGGGCTGGAGGGAGGTGTGCCCCTGCGCATCGACGTCCCCGGCCCGTACGCCGAGAGCGTCCTCCGCCTCCCGTACGTGCCGTCCGCCACGGGCCGCGAAGCAGGCCGTGGCCGTGCACACCCGCACGTGGCGCCGGCCGTGCGGGGCGGCGAGGTCGGCGAAGTACGTGGCGGGGCCGAGGCCGGCCGAGGCGGGCAGCCCGGCCTGGGCAGCCACGTCCGGGGCCCAGGCCCGCGGCCTCTCGGTGGTCTCAAGTCGGGCTCTTTCCAGGGCACTCGGCAGCCGGCTCCCTCGCCGCCCCCCGCGTGCGGCCAGCTCGCGCAGGGCGTCTGCGGGCGGCGGTGGCGGCTGCGGTGCCGGGCGCCGCGCATGCCCCGGCGAGCTCCCCGCGTCGTCCTGCGGCGCGGTGCTCACGGTTCCCCGTTCCGCAGCACGGAGAGGCGCTCGCGGTACTCCTGGGCGTCGATCTCGCCCCGCGCCAACCGCTCGCCGAGGATCTGCTCGGCCGTGCCCTGCTGTTGCCGCGCCGACGGCCGCGCCGATGCGTGGTCGAGGGAGCGGAAGAGCAACACCGCCGCGGTGATGAGCAGGACCCAGAAGAGCACCATGCCCACCGACATGGCGAACCAGCCCCACCCGTTGATGCCGTCGCCGTACCAGAACATCATGACCGCTCACGCTCCCGACTTCGGACCGGAACCATCTCGTTCGAGACGCCTCGTTGGTGGAGCTCAGGACTGCCGCACCGCGGACGGCCCGGCGTGCGGCGCGAAGTGCTGGACCCGCGCGTCCGGGCCCGGGAACACGAGGGTGACCCGGCCCGTGTCCGACCAGCGGACGTCATAGGGCGGCGTGCCGTCCCCGTGGTGCAGGCCGACGATCTCGCCGTCGCGCCCGTGGTCCCCCACGGTCGCGCCGCCGACGATCAGCCGGTCGCCGAGGCGGGCCCACAGCCCGGCGCGGGTCTCTTCCTGCCCCTGTGGTGCTCGGGTCGCGGTCACGGCACTCGCCTCCTGGTGCTCCGGTTTCCACGGTGCGCCCCGGACGGCCGGACGGCACAGGGGCCAACAGTCCCAGGAGGGGACCGTTCGGCACTGCTCCGCCGACCTGTCCCGGCCGCAGGGTGAGTCGCACAAGGCCACATCTCCGGCAGCCGCGTTCGCCCGAAAGGAGACGTCATGCGACACAGCCCAGCCCCGCCGGCCCCCGTCATGGCCGACTACGAGAGCGCACGGGCCGCGTTCTCCTGGGAGGAGGCGCGGTCCCGGCTGGCCGGGCTGCCGGGCGGCGGCGTCAACATGGGCTACGAGGCGGTCGACCGGAACGTGCGCGCGGGCCACGGAGCACGTGTCGCGCTGCGTTCCGTCGCCCGCGACGGAACGGTCCGGTCCCTGACCTTCGCGCAGCTCGCGGCCGAGAGTTCCCGCTTCGCCCACGTCCTGGAGGCCCTCGACGTGCGCCGCGGGGAGCGGGTCTTCACGCTGCTCGGCCGCCGGTTCGAGCTGTACGGCGCCGTCCTCGGGACGCTGCGGGCCGGCCGCGTGCTGTGCGCCCTGTTCACCGCCTTCGGGCCCGAACCGGTGGCGCTGCGGATGCGCCTGGGCAACGCCCGTGCCCTGGTCACGACGCGGGAACTGTACGAGCGCAAGGTGGCGCCCGTACGGTCACGGCTGCCGCACCTGCGGCACGTCCTGCTGCTCGACCCCGGTCCCGCCCCGCCCCCTGACACGCTGTCCCTGCCGGTGCTCATGGCCGCCGCGTCGGACACGTACACGGTGGCGGCGACCAGTCCGGAAGAGCCTGCCCTGCTCCACTTCACCAGCGGCACCACCGGCACACCCAAGGGCGCCGTCCACGTGCACGGCGCGGTGCTCGCCCACCACGTGACCGCGGCCGACGCGTTGGACCTGCGCGAGGGAGACGTGTTCTGGTGCACGGCCGACCCCGGCTGGGTCACCGGCATGTCGTACGGCATCGTCGCCCCGCTCACCCACGGGGTGACCAGCGTCGTCGACGAGGGGGACTTCGCTCCCGCCCGCTGGTACCGCATCCTCGCCGAGCAGCACGTCACCGTCTGGTACACCTCGCCCACCGCCCTCCGCATGCTCATGCGGGCCGCACCCCGCGGCGGCGCCCCGCACCCCGCCGAACTGCACGACCTGTCCGCGCTGCGGTTCGTCGCCAGTGTCGGCGAGCCGCTCAACCCCGAGGCGGTGCGCTGGAGTCGGGAGGCGCTGGGCCTTCCCGTGCACGACACGTGGTGGCAGACCGAGACGGGCGCCATCATGATCGCCGAGTTCGCCGCGGACCCGGTGCGGCCCGGCTCGATGGGGCGGCCGGTTCCCGGGGTCGAGGCAGCCGTGCTCGCGTGCGGCGAGGACGGCCGAGCCGCCGTCAGGGACGGGCACGTCCGCGTCCTCCGCGAGCCCGGGGCCCAGGGCGAACTCGCCCTGCGGGCCTGCTGGCCGTCGATGTTCCGCGGGTATCTGCACGAGCCGCAGCGGTACGAGGCGTGCTTCGCGGACGGCTGGTACCTGACCGGTGACCTGGTGAGCCGTGACGCCGACGGCTGGTTCTGGTTCGTGGGCCGCGCCGACGACGTCATCAAGTCGGCGGGACACCTGATCGGCCCGTTCGAGGTCGAGAACGTGCTGATGGAACACCCGGCGGTCGCCGAGGCCGGGGTGATCGGACGCCCCGACCCGCTGGCCGGCGCGATCGTCAAGGCCTTCGTGCTGCCGCGCCCCGAGTACCGGGCCGACGCCGAACTCCACCGGGAACTCCTGGCGTTCGCCCGGCGGCGCCTCGGTCCGGCCGTCGCCCCCCGCGAGCTGGAGTTCGTCCCGGACCTCCCGCACACCCGCAGCGGCAAGGTCATGCGACGGCTGCTGCGCGCCCGTGAACTGGGCCTGCCCGAGGGCGACGTGTCGACCCTCGAAACACCCGAACCGGCCGCCGCGGCCGGGCAGTCCGCGAGGGAGTCCTGATGGCCGCAGCTGGGAACGCTTCCGCAAAGGCCGCGCACACGCAGCGCGCTCGTCGTCCGCACTCGCCCGCGAAGGCCCCGCATTCGGCCGCGGCGGCGCACGACGTGGAACTGCTGCGCCGGATGCTCCTGATCCGCCGGTTCGAGGAGCGGTGCGTCGAGCTGTACAGCACGGCGACCATCCGCGGCTTCGTCCACCTGTACATCGGGGAGGAGGCAGTGGCGGTCGGTGTCGGGGAGGCGCTCGGAGACGAGGACGCGGTCGTCTCCACGTACCGGGAACACGGGCACGCCCTGGCCCGGGGAGTGCCGCCGGAGAGCGTGATGGCCGAGATGTACGGGAAGAGCACGGGCTGCAGCCACGGCCGGGGCGGGTCCATGCACCTCTTCGACGCGGACCGGCGCTTCTTCGGGGGCAACGCGATCGTGGCCGGCGGTCTGCCCCTGGCCGCGGGCCTCGCGCTCGCCGACCTGCTGCGCGACCGGCACCGAGTGACCTGCTGCTTCTTCGGCGACGGGGCGTTCGCCGAGGGCGAGTTCCACGAGACGGCCAATCTGGCGGCGCTGTGGGGGCTGCCCCTCCTCTTCGTCTGCGAGAACAACCTGTACGCGATGGGGACGGCCCTCGCGCGCGAGCACGCGCAGACCGATCTGGCGATGCGGGCCGCTTCGTACGGCATGGCGGCCTGGGCCGTCGACGGGATGGATGTGCACGCCGTCGAGAAGACCGCGCGGATCGCCGCCGATGCGATCAGGGCCGGTGGTGGACCGCACTTCCTGGAGATGCGGACGTACCGGTTCCGTGCGCACTCGATGTACGACCCGGACCGCTACCGGCCGAAGGAAGAGATCGACGCATGGAAGCGACGCGACCCGGTCGCCGCCCTCTCGCACGCCATGGGCGCCGCCCAGCTCCTCGACGGCGCAGCGCTGGAGGAGCTGGAGGACGAGGTCGCCGAGCAGATCGAGCACGCCGTCCGCACCGCCGAGCAGGCACCCGAGGAACCGGTCGAGGAGTTGCTGCGCCACGTCTCCGCCCGGCACGAGGAGGCAGCGTCGTCATGAGCACGCGCACGCGACCGGAGACCCGGCCCGACGGGAGCACCACGTACCGGGAGGCACTGCGCGAAGCCCTGCGCGAAGCCCTGGCCGCGGACGACCGGGTGTTCCTCATGGGCGAGGACGTGGGGCGCTACGGCGGCTGCTTCGGCGTGAGCCTCGGCCTCCTGGAGGAGTTCGGGCCCGAGCGGGTCCGGGACACTCCCCTGTCGGAGTCCGCGTTCGTGGGCGCCGGGATCGGGGCCGCGCTGGCCGGGATGCGGCCGATCGTCGAGATCATGACCGTCAACTTCAGCCTCCTGGCGCTGGATCAGATCCTCAACAACGCGGCCACCCTGCGGCACATGTCCGGCGGACAGCTCGGCGTGCCGCTGGTGATCCGGATGACGACCGGCGCGGGACGGCAGTTGGCCGCCCAGCACTCGCACAGCCTCGAAGGCTGGTACGCCCACATCCCCGGCCTGCGCATCCTGGCCCCCGCAACGGTCGACGACGCCCGCCATCTGCTGCGGGCCGCTCTCGCCGACCCCGACCCGGTCCTGCTCTTCGAGCACGGCAGCCTCTACAACGCGTCGGGCACGCTCGATCCCGCGGTCGAGCACGTCGACCTGGAGCGGGCGGCGATCCGCCGGCCCGGCACGGACGTCAGCGTCCTCACGTACGGCGGTTCCGTGCCCAAGGCCCTTGAAGCAGCGGCCGACTTGGCGAAGTCGGGGATCGAGGCGGAAGTGATCGATCTGCGCACGCTGCGCCCGCTCGACGACGCCACCGTCATCGACTCCGTCCGGCGCACGCACCGGGCCGTCGTGGTCGACGAGGGCTGGCGCAGCGGCAGCCTCTCCGCGGAGGTCGAGTCCCGCATCTGCGAGCAGGCGTTCTACGAACTCGACGCGCCTGTCGAGCGGGTGTGCAGCGCCGAGGTGCCCATCCCGTACGCCCGCCGTCTGGAGGAGGCGGCGCTCCCCCAGGCGGCCGGGATCGCGGCGGCCGCGCGCCGGTTGGTGAGCTGACATGGCCGAGTTCACGATGCCCTCGCTGGGCGCCGACATGGACGAGGGCACCCTCGCGCAGTGGCTGGTGCACCCCGGTGACCGGGTGGCGCGGGGCGATGTCGTGGCGGTGGTGGAGACCGCGAAGTCCGCGATCGAGGTGGAGTGTTTCGAGAGCGGCACGGTCGACGCGCTGCTCGTCGACGAGGGCACCACCGTCCCGGTGGGAACTCCGTTGGCGCACATCGCCACGTCCGACGGTGGCCCGCCGGGTGAGCACCCGCATCCCCGGGGCGCCGGTGAGCGTTCCCTTCGATCGACGCCTCTGGTCCGGCGGCTCGCGGAGGACCGGCACGTCGACCTGGCCACCGTCCACGGGTCCGGCCCGGGAGGCAGGATCACACGCGCGGACGTGGAGCGCGCCACGCCGGAGAAGCAGACCGGGACGAAGAGGCCGACCGGGACGAAGAGTTCGACCGCAGCGAGCAGTGACCGCACGGCGTCACGGGTCCGCTCGTCCCCGCTGGCGCGCCGCCTCGCCGCGGAACTCGGCGTCGACCTGGCCTCGGTGACCGGCACCGGCAGCGGCGGCACCGTCCGTGCGGCTGACGTCCGTGCGGCCGCGGGGCCGCCGACGGTACGTACGACCGAGGCCCCTACGACGACTCGTGCGGCCCGGCCCGGTGCACCCGAGGCTCATCCGCGCCCGCTCCCTCCGCACGCGGCCCGCTCGGCGACGGCCCGGCTGATGAGCCGGGCGAAGCGTGAGATCCCGCATTTCTACCTCTCCACGACGGTGGACATGGCGGCCGCCCTGGAGTGGATGCACACCCGCAACCGCGAACTGTCCCTGTCCGCACGCCTCGTCCCCGCCGCCCTCACCCTCAAGGCCGTGGCGCTTGCCGCGCGGAAGGTGCCCGAGCTCAACGGTCACTGGGTCGGCGACGGCTTCGTACCGGCGGACGGCGTGCGGCTCGGCGTCGCCGTCTCCCTCCGGGGCGGCGGGCTGCTCGCCCCGGCCGTCGACCGCGCGGACACGCTCTCGGTGGACGATCTGATGGCCGCGCTGAGGGACCTGGCGGCCCGGGCCAGGGACGGCCGACTCCGGGCGTCCGAGACCGCCGACCCGAGCATCACCGTCACCAACCTCGGCGACCAGGGCGTCGAGTCCGTGTTCGGCGTCATCTATCCGCCGCAGGTCGCACTCGTCGGACTGGGCCGGATCACCGACCGGCCGGTCGCCGTGAACGGGCTGCTCGGCGTGCACCCCACCCTGACGGTGACGCTCTCCGCCGATCACCGGGCCGCGGACGGGGCCACCGGCGCCCGTCTCCTGAACGCGGTGCACCGGCTCCTGCAACAGCCGGAGGAACTGTGAACCACGACGAGGCAAGAAGACACGTCCGCCAAGCGGTGCAACGGGCCGTCCCCGACGCCGACTTCACGGGCCTCGGCCCCGGTGTGTCCCTGCGGGACGCGTTCGAGATGGACTCCCTGAACTTCCTGGAGTTCGTCGAGGCCCTGGCCGAGCTCAGCGGCACGGACCTCACCGAGGACGACTACCCGGCCCTCGACACCTGGGACGGCTGTGCCGCACTCCTGCTGGCCAGAGCGGGGGCGTCGCACCACAGAGGTGTCCCTGCCCCGGGCGGGCCCGCCCCCGGGGGCACGTCGTGATCACCGCGCTGGTGGCGGCGTTCCTGGTCGTCCACGGCTTGCTGCACCCCGGCATCTGGAGCGCACCGTGGAAGGGCGACGAGTCCGCCCCGTTCGACCCCGGACACTCCTGGGTGCTGGCCGCCGTGCACGTCCCGTCGGCGCCGGTGCGGGCCGTCGCCTCGGCGCTCTCCTGGTACACGGCGGTCGCCTACGTCGTCGCCGGCGCAGGGGTTCTGGCCGACACCGACTGGTGGGACACGGCCGCCCTGACCGCCGCCTGCACGGGGCTCGTCCTCAAGCTGGTCTGGTACGACAGGTGGCTCACGGTCGGCGTGCTTCTCGACGTGGGCGTCCTTCTCGCCGTGGCCTACGCGTGGCCCGCGTCCGTCCACTGAACGCCGGCCTCCGCAGCTCGCGGGCGGTCAGGCGTGGGCGTTTCACCTCGACCGGTGGGGCAGGCACGCGGTTCAGGACCGACCGGGCCCGGTGTGACGGCCGTGCCTGCGCATCGGGTCCTCCCGGCCGTCGCGGTGCTCGTCGTGTCCGCTGTGCATGCCCTGGCCGCGCATGCCGCGCATCATGAAGAACATCATCAGCGGCCGTAAGGGCGTTTGCCGTTCATCACGGGCCTCCTTCGGCGGAGGACGGAGCGCGGGACCTGATGACGGGCGCCCCCGGGGACTTCTGCTCTCGGCTTCATCGTCCCGCTGCCCGCGGAGGCGGTCCGGGGCCGGACGGTCCACGGTCTGTGGGCCGTTCAGCGCCTACCCGGCAGGGGTACTCCGGCGCAGGGTGGAGTCAGGAAACCGACCAGGGAGGCGAGCAGCTCATGGGTGCCCTCGACGTCGTGGTGGCCGTGGCCGCCGTGCTGTTGGTCGCGGGGTCGGGCTGGTTCTTCTTCGGCCCGCGTCGGGCCGGCGCCGCCCGGTTGGAGGGCGGGGTGCAGCGGGTGGAGGTCACGGTGCGGGGCGGCTACAGCCCCGACCTGATCAAAGTCCGTGCGGGCACGCCGGTGGAGTTGGTCTTCGACCGGCAGGAGGCAGGAGAGTGCACGTCCCGCGTGGTCTTCCCCGACCTCAGGGTCAGTGCCGGGCTGCCCGCCCACGCACGGACCACCGTGCGGTTGACCCCGGACCGGCCGGGCTCGTTCGGTTTCGCGTGCGGGATGAACATGATCCACGGCACGCTCCTCGTCGAACCCGCCGAAGGCTCCGCGGGCCGACCGCCTCCCCCGGGCAGCCAGGAACCCGGCACCGGGCGTGAGGGCCCGGCGGCCGGGGAGACGCCCGGTGGAGAGGAGCGAACGGCTGCCGAGGCGGAGGCGGCAGACGTCGCCGAGCGGCAGGCGGAGATCCGGGACCTGACCCGGCGGGTACTGGTGGGTGCGGTGCTGACCGCCCCCGTGCTGTTCGCCGTGATGGCGCACGAACTCCTCGGCGCCGACTGGGTGCCCGGCTGGATGCTCGACCACTGGCTGCAGTTGGCGCTCGTCACCCCGGTGATGTTCTACACCGGCCTGCCGGTCCACGTGACGGGCTGGCTCACCCTGCGCCACCGCTCCGCCGACATGAACTCCCTGATCACCCTGGGGACGAGTGCCGCCTACGGCTACAGCCTGCTCGTCACCCTCGCCCCGGGCCTGCTGCCGGAAGACGTACGCGAGGTCTACTTCGAGGCCGTCGGCGTCATCCTCACCCTGATCCTGCTCGGCCGCCTGCTGGAGGCCCGCGCCAAGGCCGGCACCGGCGAGGCGATCCGGGCGCTGCTCGGTCTTCGGGCCCGCACCGCCCGTGTCGTACGGGACGGCGTCGAGTCCGAGATCCCGGTGGAGGAGGTGGCCATCGGGGACGAGATCGGCATCCGGCCCGGCGAGAAGATCCCCGTCGACGCCGAGGTGCTGTCCGGCTCGTCCGCGGTGGACGAGTCGATGGTCACCGGCGAGCCGATGCCGGTCGGCAAGCACCCGGGGGACACGGTCATCGGCGCCACCGTCAACGGCACCGGCTCTCTGCGGGTGCGTGCGGCGAAAGTCGGCGCGGACACGCTCCTCGCCCAGATCATCGGTCTCGTTCAGCAGGCGCAGGCGTCCAAGGCCCCCATTCAGCGGCTCGCCGACGCCGTGTCGGCCTACTTCGTGCCCGCGGTGATCGCTGTCGCCATCGGCACCTTCGCCGTCTGGTTCACCCTCGGCCCGTCCCCGTCGCTCACACTGGCCCTGGTCTCCGCGGTCGCCGTGCTGATCATCGCCTGCCCGTGCGCCCTGGGCCTGGCCACCCCGCTGTCGGTGATGGTCGGAACGGGCAAGGGCGCCCAGGGCGGCATCCTGATCCGTTCCGCCGAAGCCCTGGAGACCGCCCACAAGTTGGACACCGTCGTGCTGGACAAGACCGGCACCGTCACCGAGGGCAGACCCGCCCTGACCGACGTCCACACAGTCGACGGTGTCGAGGAGACTGAGCTGCTGCGGCTCGTGGCGGCAGCCGAGGCCGACAGCGAACACCCCCTCGCCCAAGCCGTCGTCACCGGAATCCGCGAACGCGGGCCGACGTGGCCGGCCGCGACCGACTTCGAGTCGGTCACCGGCAAGGGCGTCCGGGCCACGGTCGACGGCCACGCCGTCCTGGTCGGCACCGCCCGGCTCCTCGGTGACGCCGGCGTCGACACCACCGCACTGGTCCCCGTCGCGGCCGACCTCGCGGCTGCGGGCAGGACGCCCCTCCTCGCCGCGGTCGACGGACAACCCGCCGGAGTGCTCGCCGTGGCGGACACGGTCAAGAGCGACTCCGCTGCCGCCGTCGCCGCCCTCCAGCACCTGGGCGTCGAGGTCGTCATGCTCACCGGCGACCATGCGCGCACCGCCGCCGCGGTGGCCGACCAGGTCGGCATCGGCCGGGTGCTGGCCGAGGTGCTGCCCGAGCACAAGGCGGACGAGATCCGCCGGCTCCAGGGCGAGGGCCGCAGGGTCGGCATGGTCGGCGACGGCATCAACGACGCGCCCGCCCTGGCCGCCGCCGACGTCGGCCTCGCCATCGGTACGGGCACCGACGTGGCCATCGAGGCCGCGGACATCACCCTGATCTCCGGCTCGCTGGGCGGCGTGGTCACCGCGATCCGGCTGTCGCGGGCCACGATGCGCAACATCCGGCAGAACCTGTTCTTCGCCCTCGTCTACAACGCGGTCGGCGTCCCCCTCGCCGCGGGCGCGCTGTACCCGCTGTGGGGCCTCCGCCTGAGCCCGATCATCGCCGCCGCAGCCATGGCGCTCAGCTCTCTGTCAGTGGTCAGCAACGCCTCCCGGCTGCGGCGCCTGCACGTCCAGCCGCTCCCGGGTGCCCGGCCCTCGGGCCGTTCGGCCGGTGACCGGGACCCCCGCTGACCGAGCCCGGCGACGGCCGTGTCCTGATCTTCGGCCGCCGCGCCGGGTGGGCCGTGCGGAGAGGCAGGGTTGGGCCGTTCGGTCCCGACTCCGGCCCGGACGACCGTAGTTCCGGTACGGGTCCGGCCGCTGGTATGGAGGAATGAACACCGACTCGGCGCTCCTCGTCGCCACCGGGGTGCGCAAGATCTACCGGACGGGTTCCGTGGAGGTCACCGCGCTGCGGGACCTCGATCTCCGCGTGCGGCGCGGGGAGTTGGTGGGCGTCATGGGCCCGTCCGGCTCCGGCAAGACCACGCTCCTGAACTGTCTCTCGGGGCTCGACGACATCGACGGCGGCCGGGTGGAGGTCGACGGACACGACCTGTTCGCGATGTCGGACGCGGCGCGCACCGAGCACCGCGCCCACACGATGGGATTCGTCTTCCAGGCGTTCAACCTCATCCCGGTCTTCTCCGCCGTCGAGAACGTCGAACTCCCCCTGCTTCTCGTCGGAACCCGGCCCCGATCCGCACGCCGACGGGCTCTCGACATGCTCGACCGCGTCGGCCTCGGCCACCGGGTCGAGCACCGTCCGAGCGAGCTGTCCGGCGGTGAGCAGCAACGCGTGACGATCGCCCGTGCCCTCGCGGGACGTCCGGCCATCGTGTGGGCGGACGAACCGACGGGCAACCTCGACAGCTCCATGGCCGGGCAGGTCATGGACCTGCTCTGCGAACTCAACGAGGCCGAGGGCCAGACGATCGTCCTGGTCACGCACGACAGCGCCGTCGGAGCACGCGTCCCCCGGCTGATCCGGATGCGCGACGGACTGCTCGTCGACGACATCCGCCAGGACGCCGTCGGCCGGGTCGCGCTCCCCACCGCCCCCTAGCAGCCGCCTTCCTGGGACCGGCCATGTATGCGAACCTCCTCGTCCCGCTGCTCTCCGCCCTCGCGCTCGCGCTCGTCGCGCTGGTCCTCGTCGCCGTCCGGCAGCCGGTGTCGCGGCGGCTCGCCTTCCGGCAGATCGCCCGCCGACGCACCGAGGCGGCGCTCGTGGTCGGCGGTTCGGTGCTGGGAACGGCCATCGTCATCGGGGCCCTGGTCGTCGGCGACACGTTGAACTTCTCCGTACGGCAGGAGGCGTACCGGACCTTGGGTCCCGTGGACGAGCGGGTGGTCGCGCCTCCGGGCCCGGCCGCGCGTGCCGTCACCGAGCGGCTGTCCGTGCTCGCGGACGACCCCGACGTGGACGGTGTCCTGAACGCCCGTGCCGCCCAGGCCTCCGCGGTCAGCGGTTCAGGCCCCCGCAAGGTCGCCGAACCCCGCGTGCTGGCCTGGCAGTTGGACTTCGACGAGGCCGCGCGGTTCGGTGCGGCCGGCGGAGACTCCGGGCTCGGCGGCCCGGCGCCGCCGCCGGGCCGGGTCGTCGTCAACGAGCCGCTGGCCCGGTCCGTGCACGCGGAAGCCGGGGATCCGGTGACGCTGTACCTGTTCGGTGCGCCCCACACGTACCGGGTCGAGCGGGTGGTGCCCGAGCAGGGGCTCGCCGGCGTGGGCCTGGGCGGGCGGCTGAACCGTGACGTGTTCCTGCCTCCGGGTGCCCTGGACTCCGCCGCACGGTCCGCGGGTGCGGAGCCGCGTTCGGTCACGTTCGTGTCGAACCGGGGCGGGGTGGAGAGCGGGGACTTGCTGACCGGCCGGGTGACCGCCGACATCCGACGCGCCCTGGGCCCGCTCGCCGGCCAGGCGAACGTCGACACTCCGAAGCACACGGTTCTGCGGGACGCCCGGCAGGCCGGCGACTCGCTCGGTGCGCTCTTCCTCATGATCGGCAGTTTCAGCATCATCGCCGGGGCGCTGCTCCTCGTGAACATCTTCGTGATGCTCGGCGAGGAGCGGAAGTCGCAGATGGGCATGGTGCGGGCGGTCGGGATGAAGCGCTCACGCCTGGTCGAGTCGTTCACCCTCGAAGGGGCCGCCTACGCACTGCTGTCGGCGGTTCCCGGCGTGGGCATCGGGGTGGCCGTCGGCTGGGGTGTGGCCGTGGTGGCGGCGCAGATCTTCGAGGGCTGGTCGGTCGGCGGGAGCAGCATCCGCATCGCGTTCGCCGTCACGCCGACCAGCCTTCTGAACGGCCTCGCCCTGGGGCTGCTCATCGCGTTCGCCGCGATCCTCGCGACCAGCGTGCGGATCAGCAGGTTCAACATCATCGCCGCCATCCGCGACCTGCCGTCGGTGCCCGGCCGCGGCCCGCGCCGACGCCTGCTCGTCGTGTCCAGCGCGCTGGCGGTCCTCTGTGCGCTGGTCGCCGTCCCGGCCCTGGCCCGCAGCCAGGCGGACGCCACGTACCTCATGCCGGCGCTCGCGCTCGCCTTCTCGGCGCCGGCGCTCACGCGGGTCCTGCCCCGGCACACGGTCACCACACTGATCGCCGGAGCCGTGCTGACCTGGACCCTCATCGCTCCGGTGGTCCGTCCCAGGATCTTCGACACCCCGTCGATGTCGGTGTACGTGATCCAGGGCGCCCTGGCCGCGTTCTCCGCGGTGGTGCTCGTCAGCGACAACCAGAAGACGCTGCTCCGCCCCGTACGACGACTGCTCGAACGTCCGACGGAGGACGGTCTCGCGGCGCGGATCGCCGTCGCGTACCCGTTGGCCCGGCGATTCCGGACGGGGGCGACGCTGGTGATGTACACGCTGATCGTCTTCGTCCTGGTGCTCCTCACGGAGATCTCCGGGATTCTGCGTGCCGGAGTCGACGGGGTCGTCGCCGATGCCACGGCCGGCTACTCGCTGCGCCTCGACTACAACCCGCAGGTGGGCGGCGAGCGGCTGCTGTCCGAGCTCCGCGACGGCCCGTCGGCCGGCGCGATCTCCGCGGTCACGCCGCTGCTCAACGCCACGGGGCGGGCCACCGATCCCGGACACCGCAGCGCGCAGCCCCTCGACGTCGCCGCGGTGGGCGTGCCGGACGGTGCGGTCACCGGCATCACGTTCAGGGAACGGCTCCCCGGCCTGGCCGACGACGCCGCGGTGTGGCGCTCCCTCGCCTCAGACCCCCGCTATGTCGTCCTCGACGGCTTCTTCGGCAGCACCGGCGGACCGTCCGGCGACTACTACGACCCCGGGGACACCCTCGCCCTCACGGACCCCAGGACCGGCCGCACCGAGCGGAAGATCATCGCCGGCGTGCTCAGCAACGGCATGCTCTTCTACCCGGCAACCGGCTCCAGCTCGACCACGTACCCCGTGCTCCTCGGCGAACGCGCGACCCGCGAACTCTTCGGCGGCCAGGCGCAGAACGCCTCCGCACTCGTGCGTACGAGTCCGGGAACCTCCGCGGACGCGCTGGCGGCCCGGCTGCAGGGCGAACAGCTCTCGGCCAGTCTGGTCGCCACGCCCGTCGAGTCGGACATCCGCCGCCAGTTCGAGTCCAGCACCGCGTTCTTCCGGCTCATGCAGGGCTTCCTCGCGCTCGGTCTGGGCGTCGGCATCACGGGCCTCGGCGTCGTCATGGTGCGGGCCGTGCGGGAACGCCGGCGCACCATCGGCATCCTGCGCGCCCTCGGCTTCCGGGCCCGTACCGTCCAGCGGTCCTTCCTGTGGGAGAGCGCGTTCATCGCGACGGAGGGCATCGTGCTCGGCTCGCTCCTCGGCGTGCTCACGACCTGGCTGATGTACCGGAACAGCGCCGCGTTCGAGGGCCTGGAGGGCGGATTCCCCGTCGAGTGGGCCGGTATCGGGGGCATGGCCGCGGCGGCCTTCGCGGCGTCCCTGGTCGCCACGATCGGTCCTGCCCGCCGGGCGGCCGCCATCCGGCCGGCGCTCGCGGTCCGGGTCACCGAATGAGGCCGGCCCGGCCACGGCCGGAGGGACATCGTGTCACCGGACGAGCCCGGCGCCCACACCCGTCCCCACGGGCAGGGCCGTTCGGTACCGGACGTGCCCTTTCCGGCCCTCTCCTCGGCCGTCCCGGCGCGGCCACAGTGGAGGGAGCTGGCCCGGGAGCGGGAGCGCCGCCCGATCACCCGACCTCCCGGGTCCAGCCTTCGCACCGCGGCTTCTCGGAGGTGGAACCCGTGACCGTCTTGGTGGCCTACGCGAGTGCGTACGGCTCGACCCGCTCGATCGCCCGGCGCCTGGCCTCCCGGCTCGCGGAGGACGGGGTGCGGGCCGAGGCCAGGGACGTGGAGTCGGTTCACGACCTGGAGGCGTACGAGGCGTACGTCGTCGGGAGCGCCGTCCACGGCCAGGCCTGGCTGGAGCCCGCGAGGAGGTTCGTCGACAGCAACCTGGGCGTGCTGAAGCGCCGGCCGGTCTGGGTCTTCAGCGTCGGCATGCCGGGAGCGCTGCGCGGTCCGTGGAAGCGCCTTGCCCCCAAGGAAGCGCCGAAGCTCGCCGAGAGCCTCCCGCCCGCGGTGGAGTTCCATGACCACCGACTGTTCTCCGGCGTCGTCGCCCGACCCCAACTCCCCCGCGCCGCACGCCTGTTGTTCCGTCTGATGGGCGGCCGGTTCGGCGACTTCCGCGACTGGGCGGCCGTCGACGCGTGGGCTGATGAGATCGCCCACGAGCTTGCACGCGGCGGAGCCCGCCACGGAGTCCCCGAGCCGTAGGGGGCGCCCCGAAGCCTGCGGCAGAGGTCAAGGCGCAGCCGGAAAGTGCCGCGCCTGCGAATCGCAGCCCGTGCCACGATCCGGACCATTCACGGACCAGTTCGACTTCACAGCACGGGCTCCATCCATCGCTGCAGGCCAGAGACCAGGAAGGACGTGCACCTCCAGCAGACGAAGAACATGCTGGCAAAGTTGGCCACTCCGCCCCGCCCGCCTAGAGACATACCCCAGCAAGCACTCGCTCGAGAACAACGACATCGAGGCTCTCGCAGCGCAGGGAGTCCGGCTCGAGCCTGAGCGACCGGCCACCCACAGCCGCAGGGCTGACGAGATGAATTCCAGACAGCCCTCCCACAACCGTGACCCACGGCCGAAGTCTATCGATACTGAGGGCTCGCAAGCCGAGCCCACGACACCTGACGCCCCGTCACCAAACTCAGCATTTAACTCAGCATCAGTCCAGCCAAAGCCCGCCCCGGAGCGCCAAGGACCGCCAAGATCCACAACCCTCCATCCGCACCCTGCCCAGCAAAAACGCACGCCCAACAGGTGCGAGCTAACATCAGTCGGAGGCACCCGTGAGAATGCTGATCAACCTCGCCTAGTTTGGCGCAGCCTCAGGTCAGGGCCATGCTGTGCGCTGCTGCACCTTGGCGACCAACCTCATTCGCGGGATGGGCAGTCACTGCAAGACCTGTGCTTGCAAGCACCCCAGCCGATGTCCCCGCCCCTACACAATCCGCTGACCCCAGCGTCGCGCTGCTCACCACCTTGCTTCGACGGCACCTCCGAACTGGCCATGTCCGTCTAGCAGTTGCAGCCAACCTACGCAGAGCAGACCTTGCTAGGCGGTAGGGTATGCCGTCGCGGCTGGTAGCGGCCATTCGCGTCCGCACGAGCCCAAAACGGCTGCAGCGTCACTTGGGGGAAGCGATGTCCGACTTCGTGGAGTTCAACTTTTCCGACGGACAAGCCGTGCTCATCGAGGTCTGGCCTACCGACGAAACCAAGGTCGGCATCGATGCCGAATACCAGCTCCCCGGCAGCACCGGCGTCGAGCCAGTCGGCCTCGGTGCCCGCGTTGTTGAGCAGGCGGGCAGGACGCTAAGCGAGGCGTTCGCTCCTCTTGTCCCAGTGCTCTCTGGTTTCCACGAACAGGTCACCAGCCTGCCGCGGAAGCCCGAGGAGCTGACCGTCGAGTTCGGCGTCAAGCTTACCGCTGGCCTGAAACTGGCCGTGGTGAGTGGCGGCGAGGCCAGTTTCAACGTCTCCGCCACGTGGCGACTCAGCGACGACGACCGCAACACCCCCTCCGTCGCTGGATGAAGCGGAAGTGTGCGCCATGTTTCCGGTCTCCGCGGATGATTCGCTGCGCACCGCCTTCGTCTCCTTTCTGAAACCGGACGGCACTGTAGTCGGCGGCGGCGTCTTGGTCATCGACGAGAACGCCGTCGTGTCCGTCCTCACCTGCGCCCATGTCGTCAACATGGCTTTAGGTAGGCATCAGTTCGCGAGCGACAAGCCCACTTCCGACTTTGTGACCGTGGCCTTTCCGTCCGTGCCCGGCCAACGCTGTTCCGCCCATGTGACTGGATGGTGGCCGGCACGTTCTCTCCGCGATGAGGAAGGGACACTCACTGGCAGGGAGAGGCGATGGCGTGGAGACATTGCCACGCTCCAAGTGACTGACGCGCTACCCGCTCAAGTACGGCCAGTGCGCCTCGCTGCTCCGTCCCTCGGACAGTCAGCATGGAGCTGGTTCGGCAGCGGCGAACCGACCTCCGTTGTTCGCGTGCACGTGTCCGCAGTGGCTGACGACTGGCTGGTCCTGAGCGGCTCGCCCACGGGACACACCGTCCAGCCCGGCTACAGCGGCAGCCCTCTGTGGGACAGGGAGCTGCAGGCAGTCGTCGGGATTCTCGTCAGCGCGCATCACTCGCTGCCCTACAGTCGGCTGAGCACGGCGGACATCACCCGGCAGAGCTACGCGATCAGGGCAGACATCATCGCCGAGCGCTGCCTAGCTCACGGTCCGCAGCCACGTCCCCTCCCCGCTGATGTGCAGTCCCTGCTCGACGCACAGCGCAGTGCGGCGCGTGCCTTCCCTTATCGTGCTGTCGGCCTCCACGGCCGTGATCCCTCGGCGGTCTACGTACGCCAGCAGGTATCGACATCCGATAATGCTGCTGCGGCTTTGGCCACCGACCCCGAGTATGCCGGTGCGGCACCCGATGCTGTGGGCCTGAGACCGAAGACAATCGAAGAGGCCCTTGCCACACACCGGCACCTGTTCCTGACAGGCGTGGCGGGTTCCGGCAAATCCACTCTGACCCTTCAATTAGCGAGCCGAGCAGTCGTGCTGCCAAGGGATGGCACCACTGCCGCTACCCTCCTGCCCGTCCGGGTGCTGGCGAGGGATCTGGCAGCCCGTCCCGGAATGCGTCTTCTCTCCGCGGTGTCAGATGCCCTCGGGGCGAGTCTTGCCAGGTTCCTGGCACGCGACCTCGATCCGCAACTGTTGGAACAGCGCGTGCCGGGATCGCGCTGGCTCTTGGTCATCGATGGCTTGGACGAGGTCACTTCGCGAGCAGATCGCGCCGACCTAATCGAACGCCTCCGGGTCTTCATGGAGGAGCGCGAGTACCACGTTCTGATCACCAGCCGTCCCTTACCTGACGACGAACGCCGAACCTGGGACAGTGACAAGGAGCTCACGCACTACGCCATCGAGCCCTTCCAACATCATCAGCGCGCCCAGTTCGCACATTCCTGGTTCGCGGATGACGTGGACCTCGCCGAGTCGTTCCTCCGCGAGCTGGCCGCATCCAGGCTCGAGGAGGACGCGTCCATCCCGCTCCTCGCCACGGTCGCAGCGGTCGTGTTCGCTGAGGCGCCCAACCATCCTCTTCCCGCAAGCCGCTTCGACCTGTACGAACGATACTTCTCCCATCTCTACGACTCGCGAGCCCACCAGCTACTCAGTGACACGCAGTCCCGGCTCGCTGGCAGACCGATGGCGGGGAAGCTGGCTCAGGAACTGGTCGAAGCACGCGTCGCACTGATCGAGCACCTTGCACCACTGGCCCTGAAAGCCCGGTCTCTGCTGGCCGAAGCCCTCCAATGGCTGGCCAACCGGGGCATCACTCCCACTCCGGTACCAGCGGACTGGACCGAAATCGTTGGCTCAGTTCTCACGTCCACCGGGTTGCTGCTGCCAGACGGCGAAGGTCTCACCTTTGCCCACCACACCTTCGCCGAGCACATCTGCGACCTACTCGACGCCCGCCGCCTTCCTTCCCGATTCGATCCCGACGATCCAATCTGGTGGAAAACCCTCAGCCTTGCGTGCACGAACGGGGATCTCACAGCGCAGCGGACGATCCTCCACAGAGCATTGATCAATAGCGAAGCCCACGAACTTCTCGACTGGCTACTCGCCGGAAACGACACCGCCCGGGAGGTCGCCGCCGCACTGGTTTCACGTGGCGTTCGAGCAACAGCAGGTCAGCATGAAGCCCTGGCTCGCACCTTCGACTTCTGGCTGTGGCGGGCATCGCGCGACGGCAACGGCCGGTACGTAAACCAAGCGGTCGACGCGATAAGCCTGCTGCGCAGCCTTGATCACCCCCTCCAGCGGGTGATCCACGGCGCTGCGGAGAACGCGGCCTTGCCCGACGTCGTACGCGAGGCCGCCACGCACGCTCTACTGCGCTCGGGCGAGCCGCATAGATCCCGCGGCCTCGCCCTTCTCCACCGTTTCGCCTGCGATCCACAGCTCGCGGGCGCAGTACGTGTCCGGGCGGCTCAAGCACTGGAGTCTGCGGGTGCTTTGCCGGCAGCGAGGGACAGCCTCACATTCCTGTCCCAGGACGTGACGTCCCTCCACGAGCATCACCGCAACATGGCCAAGCAGCTACTGAGCGACGCCCCAGGGTGGATCTCCCTGCCTCACAGGCCAGCCGCCGGCCCCTCACCCATCGATCTACGCCCGATTCCAGCAGACCCATCCGTTGAGGAGGAACATGCAGAGGACTTGAGCACCCGGCCGGGCTTCATGGAGTCCCATCGCGACCCCGATCAGGTGGCGCCATGGTCCCCCGAGACAGGTCTGCTGGACCTGCCCGTCGACATCTCTGCACTTCTGTCTCTCACCCCGACGGCGGATGAAGAAGTGGTGGCCGCAGCAGCGGTCCGGCAAGTGGCCGCCGATTTGTCCTGCGCCCTGCGAGGGGACACCCCACCTGTCACACGTCACGCTGCAAACGCATGGTCACGGCTCGCGAAATGGCTTGGCACTCGGCCTGCGCCTCCACACTCCGTGCACGCGGCATCGGTGATACGGCTCCTGAAAGGCGTCGCTGGTTACCAACACCAGATGGTTGACCGACCCGGTCCTCTCGTCAGCCATCCACAGCGGGCCGTCTTGGCCGCACTTCTGTTGCGAGCTCAGCCTGAGCACCAGTTGGCCGGGCTGCGGCTACTGACTGGGCGGATGGCCATCTGGGACGTTCGCGTCGTCCGATTCTTGCTGCAGGTCGCGGCCTCGTACCAACCAGAGCTACGCGAGCAGGTGGTCGCCCAGCATTGCCGCATCCTGCTGGACTCGCGCCTACCGAATGTATGCAGGCAAGAAATTCTGACGTCGGTCCGGGGCATCGACGCCGATGCTGCGGCCGCCTTCCTCACCCAGCGCTGCGCAGCTGACCCCTACATAGTGACCACGAATGTCCTCTGGCTGGGCCGCCAATACCGAGCGGATGCAGTGGGATACGTGCAGCGTAGGGCCCTCGGCTCGCTGGATGGCGTACTCGAAAGCTGGTGCAATGCAGCCAGCATCCTGCTCGGGACCGGCTCGCGCGGTGACCGGGAGGAAATGGCCCGCATTTTGAAGGAGATCGCGCTTCGTACGGAGGTTGGCTCTGCCCAAGCGCTTGCCGTGACCTCAGTCCTCGTTAGTCACAATCGGGCGGAGGCAGGGCCCTGTGCGGCACGCCTAGCGAGCTCCGCTGCGGCATCCGACACGCACCGAATGGCAGCGGCCAGCTTCCTTGCCCGCCTCGGCGCAGGGCCAGACTACGAATCAGTTGTCTTGAACCTTCTCGACGGACTTGACGCCCAACAGCCACCCCAGGGGGCAGTGGCTTTCGCCGCAAAGGTCGCATGTATCAGCTCGACAGTACGTGATCGCTCCGAGGCTTTCCTGCGCACCTGCCTGGAGTCTGGTGCGGTCGGACTCCCCACGAAGCTGGTTGTGGCCGAGCTGGCCAGTCTCGGCCCCTCCGCCCGAGCCCGCCTCTGCCGCGATCTTGTGCAGCTACTACAAGGCTCAACGGGCTCGCGTCAGCGGTTTGGGCTTCTGGAGAGCGTCGCCCTGCTCGGGCCCGACTTGCACGAAGCCACCCAAGCCCTGCTCTCTAGCCGAGCTCGGACATCGGAAACCGCGGCTGATCGCTTTGGCGCCATAGACCTCATCAATGACCTGAATTGGCAAGGCTCTGGAGCTCAAGCCGCGGCACTCCTAACGACCTTGGCCGACACCGAATCCGAACATCCGACGACGCGCGCCCGCGCAGCACGCCGCCTTTACAGGTACGGCCCGCAGCACCGCCCTACAGCGTTGCGCACCTTGCAGGCGCTGACTGCAAATGACCACGTCTTGCCGCCTCTGTTGAGCATCCAGATGGCAAGAGAACTCGCCACCGTCGGCGCCAGCGAGCGGGCCGAACAGGTACTCAATGCGCTTGCCCGGAACAGGTTCCTGTTGGAAGCAGACCGAGTCGAGGCCGCGCTACTGCTGCTGGTCCTTGATCCCGCCTGCTCAGGGAGCACAAGGCAGACGCTTGCCGCTATGGCCAATGATCGCCGGCTCTCCGCCGATACCCGAAGCTGGGCTGCCGAGGCACCATCAGCCCTCGTCGGGAGGAAGTAGCACGCCGTCCTGCCGGGTCAGGCCCGTCGACCAACTCCGGACGGCTGAAGGCTGGGTCATGCTCCGCAGCGGCTTGTCCTCGGCCAACTCGGACAGCGCCGCGACATCCGTCCATTCGTCGACCGTCGGCTGCTCGAGGTGAACCCGAGCCCGGTGCCGCTCAACACCATGCCCGTGCCGCGCCGGCCGTTCCGGCGGGCCAGCCAACTCGCAACCTGCAGCGTGCTCGCGGCCGCATTGCACACCGCGTGCACGCCCCGGACCCACTTCTCGGGGCCGTGCAAGTGGCAGCCGATCCGATGCTCCCGAGGCGGCGGTCGGGGCCGAGGTGAACAGGTCCACGCCCACCAGGCGACGCACGGCCCCGGCACCGGCGCGGCCCACCGTCACGTCCAGTACGGGCGCCGTATACGGTCGTTAGACCTGTCTAACGATGCGTCAGGAAAGTCAGCAAGAAGTCAGCACACGCCCTGATGCACCCGACAACACGCGACCACACGTGCGGCTCGCCGGATTCAGCTCAGCTCAGCTCTGACCAGCCAGAACACTGGCTATATAGGGCTAACCGCCGTTCGCGCCCTTGACACGTCAAAGAACTTCATGTAGTCGCCGCCTGCCATGAGCGCGTCTCCGATGGAGCTGCCACGGCCGACCACCATCTGCCAGACGTCGGTCGGCAGTCCGGCCTCCCGCATCAGGGCCAGTGCCCACAGCGCGGTCAGAGCGGTCTGGGTGTCGGGTTTCTGTACGACGGCGTTGCCGGCCATCAGGGCCGGGATGGCGTCGCCGGCGGCCATGCTGAGCGGGTAGTTCCAGGGCGAGATGACGGTGACGACGCCCTTGGGGTGATGCAGTTCGGTGGTGTGGGTCAGCACCGGGATCGCGCCCTTGCGGCGCTTCGGCGAGAGCAGGCGCTGTGCGCTGCGCGCGTAGTAGCGGGCGGTGATCGCGATGTCGCTCACCTCGAGGAACGCGTCGCGACGGGTCTTGCCGCTCTCGGCCTGCATCAGGTCGAGGGCTTCCTCCTGCCGCTGGAGGACGAGGTCGTGGAAGCGCAGCATGATGCGCTTGCGCTCCGCCACCGTGGTGGCCGCCCAGCCGGTCTGGGCCGCACGTGCCCGGGCGAAGGCGTCCTCGACGTCGTCGGGGGTGGAGACCGGCAGGTCCGCGAGCGGTGCGCCGGTGTACGGCGAGGTCGTGGTGACCCGCTGGCCGCCAGCACCGGCGGCCACCAGGGCGGCCAGGTCGGCGAGCCGGGCCGGCGTCAGCGACGTCGGGAGGGCGGCCGCGGCGTGGCCCGTAATCGTGGTGGTCATCTTGTCCTCAGCTCCGGTCCTGGATGGAGGTGGGCACGGGCATGTGCAGCGCCAGCTGGCCCTCGGTGGTGACGTCGAGCTGGATCGTCCGGATCGGCTTCAGGGAGCGCAGGTCGTCGCTCATCCGGCCCTCGCCGAGCTGCAGGTCCAGGTCGCGGGGGAAGCGGGTGGTTCCCGAGGAGAGCGTGTTGATCTGGCTGGTCGTGGAGTGCCAGGCGCCGTCGATCGTGGTGTAGGAGGTCAGGGTCGAGACGTGTTCGCCGGTGGGCCGGGCGGTCTGCTTCGGGGTGGGCGCCGAAAGGGCGAGGTCGAGGCCGCCCTGGTCGTTGGTGACTCTGGCTGAGGTGCGTTCGGTGTCGATGTCGACGTCGAGTTCGGTGACCCATTTGGGGAACCCGTAGCCGTCGTGGCCGCGCACCTGGGCGATCTCGGTGTTGACCGGGAGGGAGAGGACGTAGGAGTGCAGGGAGTCGTTCTTGAGCCCGGCGATCAGGTCGAGCAGGCCGAGCCCACCGTGCCGGGCCGGCTTCACGGCGATGCCGACCGCTGCTTCGGTGTAGAAGTCGATGTCGCATACGTCGTACCGGAAGGCCATCACGGAGACGATCCCGAGCCCCGGGGCGATCTCGAGCGGGTCCAGCTCCCGGGGCAGGCGGGCTCGGACCGCCTTGGCCGGCGCGAGCATCGTGAGCCGGGTCGTGGAGATGCGGTAGTAGAAGTTCGGCGTCAGCGTGGGCCCGATGCGGGAGTCCACGCGGCTCTTCGGCAGCCGGCGGAAGAAGTCGACGCTGCTGACCCGCGGGTCCCGTGCGACCTCGTCGAGGTCGGTGTCCATGCGGAACCGGTCGTAGAGGCCGCCTTCAGGGACGGTGACGAGACGCCCTCCGAGATCGACCTCCACGGTCCGGTCGGTCAGCTTTCCAGTCGGTGCCATGAACCTCTCCTCCAATGTGAGCGCCGCTAACACCGAGGATCGCACGGCATGTGAGCACCGTCAACAATGGAGGATGCGAGGCGTGCGGCGGGTGGGCGGCGCGCGTCAGGAGCCGACCGAGGTGATGGCGAGGAAGGCGCCGCGAACCCGGTCAGCGACCTCCTCTTCCGATGCGGCCTGCAGCTTGCCGTCGAGGTGCAGGCAGGCCAGGCCGTGGGCGAGCCCCCAGCCGGCCGACGCCAGGGCCGAGGCGTCCGCGTCAGGGAAGACGCGATCGAGCGCATCGGCCAGCAGCTCGTGCAGGGCGTCGGCGGCCTTGACTCGCTCGTCGTCGGCGTCGTCGCAGGGCTTGCCGAACATCACGCCGAACAGGGCCGGCCGTCGCAGCGCGAAGGCGACGTAGGCGACGGCGAACTCGGCCAGGTCCGCGGGCGATGCGGGCAGGCCGTGCCCGCCGCCCAGGTCGCCCAGCAGGGCGCGAAAGCCCTCAGCGGCCAGCGCGGACTCCAGGGCGTCGCGGTCCTTGAAGTGGCGGTACGGCGCGGTCGGCGACACGCCGGCCTGGCGGGCGACGGCGCGCAGCGAGAAGGGCTCACCGTTCTCCAGCATCTCCATAGCGGTCGACAGCAGCGCCGCCCGCAGGTCGCCGTGATGGTAGCCACTCTTGCCCGATGTTGACATTGCTTACTTCACCCTCCTACGCTTTGTTAGCACCGTAAACATATCGTACGTCTGAAGGAACCGAGACCCGATGTCCCCACGCACGGACGCGCGCCGCTTCGACGTCGTGCTCCTCGGCGCCACCGGCTTCACTGGCGCTCTGACCGCCGAGTACCTCGCGGCCCATCTCCCTCCCGGAGCCAGGCTCGCCCTGGCCGGACGCAACCAGGCCAAGCTGGAGGCCGTTCGCGACCGGCTCGTCCGGATCAATCAGCAGCTGGACGACGTTGCGCTGCTCCATGCCGATGCCTCGGATCCGCAGTCCCTGGCCCGCGTCGCCGAGTCCGCGCGGGTCGTGATCAGCACAGTCGGCCCCTACCTGGAGCACGGCGAACCACTGGTCGCGGCCTGCGCTGCGGCCGGCACGGACTACGTCGACCTCACCGGCGAGCCCGAGTTCGTCGACCGGATGTACGTCGAGCATCACGCGACGGCCGAGCAGACCGGTGCTCGTATCGTTCACGCCTGCGGCTTCGACTCGATCCCGCACGACCTCGGTGCGCTCTTCACCGTCCAGCAGTTGCCGTCCGGGGTGCCGGTGACCCTTCGGGGAGTGGTCCGCACCAACGCCACCATCTCCGGCGGCACGCTGCACTCCGGTCTCGGCCAGCTGTCGCGACCGCGCGCCATGCTGAAGGCGGCGGCCGGACGCCGCCGTCTCGAGTCGCGACCGCGGGGACGACAGGTCCGCGCCCGCATCGGCCGCCCCCGTCGCGACCGCACGCTCGGGACCTGGCTGATCCCGCTGCCCACGATCGACGCCGACGTCGTACGGCGCTCCGCGCTCGCCCGCCCGGACTACGGGCCCGACTTCACCTACTCCCACTACGCCGGGGCTCAGCGCGCCGCGACCGTCGTCGGCGCACTCGGCGGCTTCACCGCGGCCCTGGCAGCCGTACAGGTCCCGCCTCTGCGCCGCGCCATCGGCCGACGCATCCCCCAAGGAGAGGGGCCGTCGGCGGAGCGACGGGATCGCACCTGGTTCACCGTCGACATCGTCGGCGAGGGCGGCGGTCAGACCGTGCACACCCAGGTCAGCGGCGCAGACCCCGGCTACACCGAGACAGCCAAGATGCTGGCCGAGTCGGCGTTGTGCCTCGCCTTCGACGACAACCCGCCCACCGCCGGCCAGGTCACCACCGCCACCGCGATGGGAGAGAACCTGCTGCGCAGGCTCGGCGACGCCGGAATCTCCTTCACCGTGATCGCCTCCCAGACAGCGACCCATGCCGGACGTTGACAAAGGCGGCACCAGCACGCGTTCTCATCTCACCGGCGATGGCCATCGGCTCCGGCTACTACCGGCCCCTGGTCGCCGAGTTCGAGCGACACGGGTGGCAATCCCGAGCCACCTCGGTCGACCGCATCGTCACGTGGTGGCACGACACTCCTCGCAGTTGAGCCTTCGTCGTCACCCGCACCATCCACCTCAGGGAGACCCCCATGCAGACAGTTCTCGGCGCCGGCGGACCGATCGCCGACGAGCTCGTGCACGAGCTCTACCGCAACCACACCAAGGACATTCGCCTCGTCAGCCGCAAGCCGTCGAGGGTGAACGACACCGATGAGCTCGTGGCCGCAGACCTCACCGACGCCGACGCCACCAGCCGTGCCGTCGCGGGCAGCGACATCGCCTACCTCACCGTCGGCCTGCCCCTGGACTCGGAGCTGTGGGAGCGGCAGTTCCCGGTCATGATGCGGAACGTCATCGACGCCTGCGCCGAACACGGCACGAAGCTCGTCTTCTTCGACAACACGTACATGTATCCCGGAACGCCGACGCCCCAGACCGAGTCGACAGCCTTCGCTCCGGGCGGACGCAAGGGACGGGTCCGCGGAGAGCTCGCGACCATGCTGCTGGAGGCCATGAGGTCCGGGCGGGTCGAAGCCCTGATCGGCCGAGCGCCCGAGTTCTACGGTCCCGGCCGGACGAAGAGCTACACGAACTCGTTGGTGTTCGACCGGATCAAGGCAGGCAAGCGGCCGTTCGTCCCGGTCGACGCCCAGGCCAAGCGTTCGCTGATCTGGACCCCCGACGCGAGCCGCGCTCTCGCCCTGCTCGGCAACACGCCGGATGCCTACGGCCAGACGTGGCACCTGCCGGTCGACCCGGACCGGAAGTCCTACGCCCAGCTCATCGAGATCGCCGGGGAGGTCACCGGCCGCAAGATCGGCTACACGGTACTGCCGATGCTCGCCTTCCGCCTCGGCCGCCGCTTCGTCAAGCCGCTCGACGAGATGTACGAGCTGCTCGCCCGCTACCGGGACGACAACATCTTCGACAGCTCGAAGTTCGCGGCCCGCTTTCCCGAATTCCAGGTCACGAGCTATCGGGAGGGAGTGGAGCGGATCCTCACCGCCTGACCCGCCGACAGGCCCCCCTGCCGGTCGACTCGTGCCGCGATGCCGAAGCGGCTCCGGTACCCCGACGGCGTGATGCCCGTGACGCACTGGAAGAGCCGACGGAGATTCGACATGCGTGCTGAGGACACGGATCCGATGGTGAGGCCCATGTGCCGAGCGGCCAAATGCCGCTCCGGACTGCACTCTTGTCGCCCTTCAGCGACCGCGATGTGCACTTCATGGCAGCGGAGTATCCCCGTATCACGATCAGCCATCACGCCGACCTCGGGCGGCGTAGCGGTGACACGCACAGAGCACCGGGGACCGCGATGGCCTTCACGACGACATCGGTGGCGAGTTGGGCTTCTCCACCGAGGACGAGCGGCCGATCCTCATCTCGCCCCAGGCCTCCGTGGACTTGGCACGCGCCCGGCTGCTTCGCGGTGAACTCGCCGGCGCCCACGAAGCCCTCGAACCGGTCTTCTCCGTACCCTCCGGCGTGGCGGAGCGCCGGTGTCCTGGAGCGGATGGCGGCCGTACGAGGCGAACTCTGCCGCACCGCTGGCGATCGAGGCCTTCCCCCTCAACTCCCCAGCCCCGCCAGGGCTTCCGCTTCCTTCTCGGCCGCGATCCCGTGCTCGGCCCACCGCCGTGTTCCATCGGCGTACCGCCGCTGACGGCGACTGTCCCGTCCTGACCGGCGAGCAGAACGCCACTGGGCGAAGCCGACGCCTGGACAGGCGAGGTCTCGGTGCCCCAAGCAGCGGACGCGGGCGCGGAGTTGGTCGAGATCGGCCACTCGGAACGCCGCACCCCTTCGCCGAGAACGACGCCCGCACGGCCCTCAAGGTCGCTGCCGCCTTGCGGCACGGCTTCCGAGTCGTGCCCCGCTATCCATGCACGAACGGCCAAGGTGTTCCGGCGGCACCGCGGAGGTGCCGGGTGGCCGCAGTCGGCGGCGGGTGGGTTGGAGGGGGCGCGCTCCCTCTGCAACCCGCACCCGGACCCGGATCGCGGCCAGCGTGGCCCCGGCCCCGGTCCCCGCCAACCGGGCCCGAGACGCGAGACCTTGCTGGCCGGTCGGCTCAGATCCCGTCGGTTTGCATGTGGTCCGACACCGCCACGATCAGGACGCGCGTGTCGGGTGCTGTCGTGCGCCAGCGGTGGCGTACTCCGCCCGTGAGGTAGAGCGTGTCCCCGGCGGTGAGCCGGTGGGTGCGGCCCTCGGCCTCGACCTCGGCGGCGCCGTCGGCCACGTACATCAACTCGTCGTTGCGGTGCCGGAATTCACGGTCGGCGTGCTGCTCCCCGGTGAACTCCAGGGCGTGCATCTGCTGTCTGCCGCGCACGAGCGGCCGTACCCCGGTCTCGGGGGCGAGGGCGGCGTCGGCGTCGGCACGGACCAGGTCGACGCTGCGTGCCGGGGCGTCGGCGGCGGCGAGCAGCTGTACGGCCGTGGTCTGCAGGGCGTCCGCGACGCGCTGCAGGGAGCGCATGCTGGGCCGGGCCCGTTCGTTCTCCATCTGGCTCAGGAACGGCACGGACAGGCCGCTGCGTTCGGCGACCGCGGCGAGCGTGAGGTCGAGGGCGCGCCGGCGACGCCGCAGGGCGTCGCCGAACCTGCGCTCCTGCCCGTCCGAGGCCCGGTCGTTCCGTATCTGGTCGTCCACCTGCGCAGACTCTCATGTCCCCGCCGGCCGCCCGTACCCGCCGGCGGGGGCCGGAGCTGATTTCGTACGGCCGACACATTGCTGCCACACAACTCACCTAGCTTCAAAGGAGTTTCAGCTCGTCAAAAAAACTTTGACCGATCGTGGAAGTGAGGGCCCTCGTGCCTCCCGTGGACCAGAACCAGCGCCGCCGTCGCGGCACCGGACTCATCGCGCTCGACTCCGACGCGGCGAGCCCCGGCCACACTCTGTTCGCGCCGCTCACCGGCAGCGGCGAGGTGTACCTCGTCGACCTGCACGGCGAACCGGTGCACACCTGGAGCCTGCCGTACCGCCCGGGCCGGCACGCCCGGCTGCTCGCGGACGGGCGGCTCGCGTACAACGGGGTGCTGCCCGGCGAGCAGGCGCTGTTCCCGATGTGGCACAAGTACCGGGGCGGGGTCATGCTCAAGGCCGCCGCCGACGGCACCGTGCTGCACGAGCACCGGGACCCGTACCAGCACCACGACGCCCACCACTCGGAGGACGGCCGCATCCTCTACACCGCCCTGGAGCCGCTGCGCGGGGAGCGTGCGGCCGCGGTGCGGGGCGGGGTTCCCGGGTCCGAGCCGGACGGCACGGTGTGGGCCGACACCATCAAGGAAGTCGCCGCCGACGGCACGCTGTTGTGGTCCTGGAGCGCCGCCGACCACCTCGATCCGGACGCCTACCCGCTGCACCCGGACTACTCGCGCGAGCACTGGCCGCTGATCAACAGCGTCACCCCGCTCGCCGACGGCACCGTCCTGGCCAGCCTGCGCAGCGTGTCGGCGGTCGTCGTGATCAGCCGTGAGACCGGCGAGGTGCTGTGGCGCACCGACCCCGGCACGGTGTCGCAGCAGCACGCCCCCACCGAGCTGGCGAACGGCAACTTCCTCGTCTTCGACAACGGCGTCTTCCGGCCGGGCCACGACGTGCCGTACTCGCGGGTCATCGAGATCGACCGCGCCTCCGGCAAGGTGGCCTGGGAGTACCACGACCCGGCGCGCGAGTCCTTCTTCGCGCCGTTCATGGGCTCGGCGCAGCGGCTGCCGAACGGCAACACCCTGGTGACGGACTCCCCCGGCGGCCGCCTCTTCGAGGTGACCGCGGACGGCTATCTGTGCTGGGAGTACGTGGTGCCGCACTTCGGCAGCTACGAGGAGTCGGAGGTGCGGCGGCTCTTCCCGGCCGAGCCGAACGCGGTGTTCCGGGCCTACCGCTACCCGGCGGAGGTCCTCGGCTCGCTCACGGCCGCGCCGTGAGCCGGGCTGACGCGGACGCGGACGCGGACGCGGGTGCGGGTGCGGGTGCGAGTGCGGAGTCCGGGGGCGGCGTGGGCGCGGTGTCCGAGGTCGCGGCGCCGTCGGCCGCCTCAAGTCCTGCTGCGGCCGCGGGACTTGACGCGGCCGACGAACGCGTGCCGGTGCGCCGTCTCGTGCCGCTCGCGGTCCAGCACGTGCTGGCGATGGCCGCCGCGCCCGTGTCGACGGTGTTCCTCACGGCGGCCGCGCTGCGTCTCTCCCCCGCCGACACGGCCGCCCTCCTGAGCACCGTCCTGGTGCTGTGCGGCGCCGGTTCGCTGCTGCAGTCGCTCGGCGTGTGGAAGTTCGGGGCGCGGCTGCCGTTCGTGATGCTGCCGGGCGGTGCGGCCGCGGCGCTCTTCCTGCAGATCGCGGCCGACCGGGGACCCGCCGTCGCGAGCGGTGCGGTGCTTCTGGCGGCAGGACTGCTGCTCGCGGTCGTACCGCTCTACGCGCGGATCGTGCGGCTCTTCCCGCCGCTGGTGATGGGCGTGACCGTGCTGCTCATCGGGATCTCCATGGTCCGGGTGGCGGCCGGTCTCGTCACCGGCGGCGGGGACGCGTCACCAAGTGAAGGCGGGGGCCGGACGGCCGTGTTGCTGGCCGGGCTCACGGTCGCGGCCACCGTCGTCGCCTTCCTGGCCCTGCGCGGGGTGTGGCGGCAGACGGCGGTGCTCATCGGGATGGTCGTGGGCACGGGGCTCGGAGTCGCCCTCGGGCTGGGCGAGTTGACGACGGGGGCGGGCGGGGCGCCGTCCGCGCTGCCCCGCGTACTTCCTTACGGGGCACCGGAGTTCGACCTGCTCGCCGCGCTGCCGTTGCTGCTGTTCTCCCTCACCACCCTCGCGGAGATCACCGGCCAGACGGTGCTCAACAGCGAGGTGTCGGGCCGGCCCGCCGCACCGGCCCGCGACGTTCCACGGGTGGCCCGCGCGGATGCCCTGGTCTCCCTGGTCGGCGGGCTGTTCGGCACGTCCCTGATGGTGACCAGCGCCGAGAACATCGGCATCGGGCGGCTCACCGGGGTACGCAGCCGCTACGTCACGGCGGGAGCGGGGGTCCTGCTGGTCGCCGTCGGCCTGCTCGCCCCGGTGTCCCGGGCCCTGGTCGCCGTACCGGCCCCGGTGGTGGGCGGTTCGGCCCTCGTCGTGTACGCGGTGATCGCGGTTCTGGGCGTCGAGATGCTCGGCCGCGCCGGGCTCGGCGACCACACGGCCGCGACCACCGCGGCCGTGGCCCTGGCAGCCGGCCTGCTGCCGGTCGTCTCGCCGGGCTTGTACGACGCGTTCCCGCAGGGGGTGCGTACGGTCCTCGGCAACGGGGTGGTGGCGGGCACGGTGACGGCGGTACTGCTGCACGCACTGTTCCGCGCACGGCTCCCCCGGGCCAATGGGACGGTTACGGCGGGGAGTTGAGGCCTCCCCTCCCTCCCGGCCGCCTCCTTCGGCCGGGAGGGAGGGGAGCGCGCCTACCGGGTGGCCGCGGCAGCTGCTCTCCCCTACATTCCCGGCATGCAAATCGTCGTGACGCTGGACTGTGTCGACACTGAGGCCCAAGCCGAGTTCTGGCTCGCCGCGCTCGCACCGCTGCAATACCGGCGCGCCCTGGACGCGCCCCCTTACCTCAGCCTGACTGCCCCCGCCCCGGCGCCAACCCTGCTGTTGCACCGAGTTCCGGAGCCGAAGAGCGGCAAGAACCGGATGCACCTGGACCTCGACTTCGGGACCAGTAACCTAGCCGCCGAGGTCGCACGACTCGAACAACTCGGTGCACGGCAGGTCTCGGGCGACCACCGCGAGCACGGCTTTCGTTGGTCCGTACTCACCGACCCGGAAGGCAATGAGTTCTGTGTCTTCGTACCGCCAGGGCCACGGCAACGCTCCCCTCAGTACCCGTAGATCATCTTGTACGCGACCTCCGGCAGGAACTGTCCGGCCGTGGTGCCGGTTCCCACGCCGCAGTCGCCGTCGGATTCTCCCGGGACCTTGATCCACAAGAGCATCTCGGCGCCTCCGCCCTGCTGGGTGGGGGTGCCGATGCGGCGGCCCGCGGGGTTGCACCACTGGCCGTCGGAGCCGTTGCCGTTGCGGCTGGTGTCCACGACGAACGGCTTGGTGTAGCCGTACCGGACGCCGAGTTCCCTGTTGACGGCGTTGCCGTATGCGGTGTTCTCGGCCGTGGTCAGGTAGTTGGAGATGTTGAGCGAGAAGCCGTGGGCCTGCCGCAGGCCCGCTTCGTGGAGGCGCTTGGCCATGGTCGCCGCGCTCGCCCAGCCCGGGTTGCCGCCGTCGAGGTAGACCCAGGTGTTGGGGGCCTGGCGGTTGAACTCGGCGAGCGCTCCGGTCAGCATGCTCTCGCGTTCGTCGATCTGCGCCTGGGTCATGCAGTCGTAGTCCCCGAGGGAGTCCGGTTCGAGGACGACGACGGCGGGGCGGTCGGCGATCCCGCCCGCGAACTGGGCGATCCAGTCCGCGTACGCGGCCGGCGAGGAGGCTCCGCCCCCGGAGTGCCCGCCGCAGTAGTCGCGGTTGTAGACGTTGTAGGCGACGAGGACGGGCAGCTTGTTCCGGGCGTCCGCGGCACCCACGTAGGCGCCGGCGGCGGTGCCGATGGTGCCGCTCCAGGAGCCGAACCAGCGGGCCGTCGGCGTGTTCGCGATGGCGGCGTCGATGTGGCGCGCCCGGCCGTCGCCGGGGTTGGCGGCGACCCATCGCTTCGCGCTGGAGTCGGGGTCCACGTAGAACCCGTCGGTCAGGGTCGTCGGGTCGGCCGCGTGGGCCGACGGGGCGGTGGCGAGCGCCAGCGGCAGTGCGGAGAGCGCTGCCGCCAGGGCGAGGAGTCTGCGGCGCATGACAGGTACCTCGGTTTTCCGGTGGGGGGACTTGAGGTGGGGGGAGTTGATACGGGCCCGAAGGTCGGTGGCGTGTGCGGGAGCGCTCGCCACGGCACGGGGCCCGGCGGGACGGTCGCCGGGCCCCGGCCAGCCGGTCAGGGCGGTCGGTCAGGCCGGTGGTCAGGCCAGTCGATCGGTCGGCGTCCGGCCTACGCGCCGTTCAGCGCGGCGAGGACCCCTCCGTACGCCTGCTTCTTCTGGTAGTTGCCGTCGAAGAGCAGCGGGGTCACGTCCGAGCGCCAGGAGTACTTGTCCGTGACGCCCCACACCGTGATGCCGTTGCACCGCGACACGGCCAGGCAGGCCTGGGTGACCTGCCGGTACACGTTGGTCTGGTCGTTGCCCCAGCCGCCGACGTCCAGCTCGGTGATCTGTACGTGCACGCCGAGGTCGGCGAAGCGCTGGAGGTTCTGCCGGTAGGTGCTCAGGTTCGAGTTGTAGTCGAGGTGGCTCTGGAAACCGACGCAGTCGATCGGTACGCCGCGTGCCTTGAAGTCCCTGACCATCCGGTAGATGGCGTCGCTCTTGGCGTTGATGCCGTCGGTGCCGTAGTCGTTGTAGCAGAGCTTGGCCTTGGGGTCGGCTGCCTTCGCGGTGCGGAAGGCGTCCTCGATCCAGCCGTCGCCGAGCTGCCGCTGGAGGTTGGACTGGCGGCGACTGCCGTCCCACTCGAAGGCCTCGTTGACCACGTCCCAGGAGTCGATCTTGCCCGCGTAGTGGCCTGCGACCTTGGTGATGTGGTTGCGCATCGCCTGCCGCAGGGCGTCGCCGGTCAACCCCTGGACCCAGCCGGGCTGCTGGGCGTGCCAGACCAGGGTGTGGCCGCGGACGGTCTTGCCGCGCTGCTGTGCGTACGCGACGAGCCGGTCGCCGGCGCTGAAGTTGAACTGGTTCGGGGCGGGCTCCGTGGCGTCCCACTTCATCGAGTTCTCGGCGACGACGCTGGAGAACTCCCGGTTGAGCGTGGACTCGTAACCCGCCTCCCCGAGGTGCTGCTCGGCGACGGCGGCGCCGAAGTACCGGCCGCTCTGCGCGGCACTGCCCCCGAGGGTGTCGGCGGCATGGGCGCTGGGCGCGAACGTCAGGACGGCTGCCGCCGCCATGGCGCCGCCGGCCAGCGCGGTGAGCGCCGCGCGGGTGCGACGCAGAGCGCGCCTTGGGGACGACCTGTTGGACGACCTGTTGGAAGACCTGTTGGAAGACCTGCTGCAGGACCTGTCGGTCATTGCGGGTGCCTCTCTGTCGGGGGGTGGTAGGGGGTGGGGCGTGATGGTGTGAAGGGGCCGGGGGGGGGGCGGCCGACTCCCGTCAGGTCAGGGCGGACTCCCAGCGGGTGCCCGGGGAGGCGGCGTCGGCGGGGAGGCGGTCGCGGGCGGCGGTGTCGTCGTACAGGCGCCAGCGGAACCAGTCCACGAGCGTGTTCTGGGTCTGGCCGAAGGTGGGATGCCCCGGGTTCAGGTACGCGGCGTGGTCTCCGCCGAGGTGGGTGAGGAACGCCTTGGGCGCGGAGAGTTCGGAGTACGCCTGCCGGGCCAGCTCGTAGCGGCAGGTGGGGTCCCGGTCGCCGTGGACGAACAGCACGCCCGCGTCGACCGAGGCGGCCGGGGTGCCCATGTCCACGCAGGCGACGGGGACCGCGGCGACGATGCGGTCGTCGGGCCAGGCGGTCACCAGACCGTGCGTGGTCATGCCGCCCATGGAGTGTCCGGAGACTCCGACCCCGGCCGCGGTGTCGATGTGCCCGGCGAAGGGCCCGCCCGGCACGTCGTCGAGCGCCAGGGTCCGGGTGACGACCTCGGAGACGTCCCTCGACCACTCGCCTCCGTACACCGAGCCGAGGTTGGTGTTGTCGGGGAACGAGGGGGCGGGGCAGATGAAGCCGGCGGCGGCTATGGCGTGGGTCTGCGAGGCGTACGAGTCGGAGTTGCCGTACATGCCGTGGCTCCACTCGGCGACGGGGAACACGCCGTCGGCGAGCGGTGCGTCGGGTGTGGGGGCGCCGCCGGGGGTGCCGGGTGTGGGGTAGAAGACCTTGGTGAACAGTCGGCGGGCGCCGCGGCTCCAGTTGAACTGGCGTACTCCGACGGCGAACTCGGCGGCGGGCGCGGCCGGTTCGGCGGCGGATGCGGGGGCGGGGCGCAGGGCGGAGCCGAGCAGAGGGGTGCTCGCTCCCGCCACGACGGCCGCGGTTAGGCCGAGGAAGGTGCGTCGACTGGGCGACATGGTTGATCCCTTGTGTGGGGGACAGAGGGGACAGGGATGGCAGGGGGGATGGAGGGGACAGCAGAGGGGTCTCAGCAGGTGGGGTTGGTCTGTGTGGCCAGGCCGAGCCGGTAGGGCAACTGCGAGTACTCGCCGCCGGAGTTGGGGTCCCGGCCCTGGTAGAGGAGCTGGAGCCGGCAGGGGTCGATCGTCATGGTCTGGTCGTTGCCGGAGCGGAGCAGCTCGCCGTGGCTGATGTCCTTGGTCCAGGCACCACCGGGGAAGGTGACGTTGGTGGAGCGGGCGAAGGGGTTGGCCTCGGTGGCGGCGAGCGGCTGCCACGTACCGCCCAGGCCCTTGGAGGTGAAGGAGCGGTAGTACCTGTTGCCGTCGGAGCCGATGGCCTCCCAGAGCAGCAGGTAGGTGTCGGTGCCCTTGACGCGGTAGACGGCGCCGCCCTCGAACAGCGCGAAGCGGGAGTCCTGGAGCACGATTCGGGTGTTGGTGAAGCCGTTCGGGAAGTTGGCGAGCGTGGTCTCGGACCGGTAGACGTGGCCGTTGTCGTCCGCGGAGAACAGGTAGCACTTGGCTTGGTCGCAGATCACGTAGAAGTCGAGCCAGTTGCCGTTGCCCATGTTCTGCTTGACGATGTCGGGCACGCTGCTCATGAAGTTCTTCGGCGCAGACCAGCTGGTCGGGTCGTTGATGTTCTTCGTCGTGGAGAACGACGGCAGCCCGGTCTGGTAGACGAGGTACCACTCGTCCTTGGGGGCGAAGTAGAAGGCGTGCGGGGCGGCACGGTAGCCGCGGCCGATCTGGGAGGCGGTCTCCAGGTGGGTCTGTTTCGCACCGGCAGCCTGGGACCAGTCGGTGAAGCTGGTGTGGGCCAGGCTCCAGTCGCCGGTGGTGCGCGCGGCGGTGGTCATGAAGACGTGCCACCTGCCGTCCTTGTCCCGCACCACCGAGGGGTCCTTGACGGCGACGGAGTTGCTCCCGTCCTGCTGCGGTGAGATCACCGGCCCGGTGGACGACCACCGGAAGCTTCCCGGGAGTGCCTGAGCGGAGGTGCCGGCCTGAGCGGAGCTGTCGGCCTGAGCGGAGGTGTCGGTGGGCGTGGCCCCCTGGGCGGGTACGGCGAGCGATGCCGCCAGCAGGGCGACGGAAAGGGCCGCCAAGGCATGGCGGGGGCGGCGGGCGCGGAGGCGGTGTTTCAAGGGCATGGGGCAGCTCCCTGGCGGCTCGAATGGTGCGCATCTGGTGAGCGTGCGTGGCCGGCCGGAGAACCCGGACCGGACAAGACCGAAGGATGCCGAAAGGATGGCCGAAAGGGTGGTTGAAATACCGGACGGACGCCGGACCTTCGGACGTTGGAATGATGGGGCGGTCGACGGAGTCCGGTCAACGCTGCGAACGCAACTTTTTCGGCCGAGTCCCGAAACAGTTGCGGTGAAGTTTCCGCGCGCAGCCCTCAACTCCCGTACTGAGCAGGCACTTTGCGGCATCGCCGACCGACGGGGTACGGATCGGCACGATTCCGGAACGTTCGCGATGCCGAACAAGGCTCTATTTTACGAACCCACCGGCCGATTGACGCGGGGTCATCCGAGATGCCGTACAAACCCCGCCGAGCATCGGACGCGCCCCGCGGGCAGGTTCGGCCCCGGTGTTCGGCGGGCCGTACGGAACGAGGGCTTGACCGGTGTGCGGTCGACGGCGTGTCCTACAGTTTCCGGAAGGCGTCCGGAGACCTTTCGGAAGCGTGTGTCGACGGAGGTGGGGAACGTGGCCCGGGACGGCGCTCAGCGCAGGACAGCCACACAGCGCCCGGACGGGCCGGCCAAGGTGACGATCACCGACATCGCGCGCGAGGCCGGGGTGTCCGTGCCGACCGTCTCGCGGGTCGTGAACGGGCGCTCGGACGTGTCACCCGCGACCCGGGCCCGCGTCGAGGACCTGCTGCACCTGCACGGCTACCGGCGCCGCCCGCCCGCCCCCGGCGACCGCGCGGCCCTGCTCGACCTGGTCTTCAACGATCTGGACAGCCCCTGGGCCGTGGAGATCATCCGGGGTGTCGAGGAGGCCGCGCACGAGGCCGGGGTGGGCACCGTGGTCTCGGCCATCCACGACCGCGCGGGCGCCGCCCGGCAGTGGATGACCAACCTGCGGGCCCGCGCGTCGGACGGCGTGATCCTGGTGACCTCGGTGCTCGAACCCGGACTCCACGACGAACTGCGGCGCCTGGGCGTGCCGTTGGTGGTGATCGACCCGGCCGGGTCGCACGCCTCGGAGCAGCCCACCGTGGGCGCCACCAACTGGGCGGGCGGGATGGCCGCGACCGAGCACCTGCTGGCCCTCGGCCACCGCAGGATCGGGTTCATCGCGGGCCCGCCCCGGCTGCTGTGCTCGCGGGCCAGGCTCGACGGGTACCGGGCCGCGCTCGACGTCGCGGGGCTACCCGCCGAGGACGCCCTGATCGTGCCCGGCGACTTCTACCACGAGTCCGGATTCACCGGCTGCAACCAGCTGCTCGACCTGGCCGAGCCGCCGACCGCCGTGTTCGCCGCCAGCGACCAGATGGCGCTCGGCGCGATCGAGGCGCTGCGCCGGCGCGGTCTGCGCGTGCCCGAGGACATGAGCGTCGTCGGCTTCGACGACCTGCCGGAGGTGCGCTGGTCGGCGCCGCCGCTCACCACCGTGCGCCAACCGCTGGCGGAGATGGGCAAGTTGGCGGCCCGCGTCGTCCTCGACCTGGCCCGGTCCGTCGCGCCCGCGTCCCCGCGCGTGGAGCTCGCCACCGAGCTGGTGGTTCGCTCCAGCACCGCGCCGCCGCAGCAGGCCTGACGGAACATCACACTCCGCGGGGGTGTCAACGGCCTTTTTCGCCAAGGCCGTTGACACCCCCGACGCATGCCCGTAACTTCCGAGGCCGTCTCCCGATAATTATCGGATCACTTCCGGAAGGTGCGCCATGCCAGCCTTCGACCGTGCCGCCGTGTTCGCATCCGGCCCCACGTCCCCCTCCTTCTCGGCCTTCTCCCGCCGCCGGTTCCTGGGTACCGCCTCGGCGGTCGGCCTGGGCGCGGCCGGACTGTCCGCCTGCTCGGACTCCGGCGCCGCCACCACCGACAGCCAGGGCAGGACCGTCGTGGAGTGGTGGCACATCCAGACCACGGAGCCGTCGAAGTCGGTGTGGCCGGAGCGGGCCAAGGCATTCGAGGCGGCCAACCCGGACGTGCGCATCAAGCCCGTCGCGCTGGAGAACGACGCCTACAAGGCGAAGCTGACGGCCCTCACCAGTTCCGGAAAGCTTCCGGACATCTACCACACGTGGGGCGGCGGTGTGCTCAAGCAGCAGATCGACGCGGGGCTCGTCGAGGACCTCACCCCTTCCCTCGACTCCTGGCAGGACACGTTCGTACCGGCGTCGCTGGAGCCGTACCAGTTCGACGGGAAGACGTACGCCGTGCCCGTCGACATCGGCGCCGTCGGCTTCTGGTACAACAAGGCGCTGTTCGCGAAGGCCGGGATCAAGGCCCCGCCCACCACTTGGGCCGACTACCTCGACGCCGTCAGGAAGCTGAAGAGCGCCGGGATCACCCCCATCGCCCTCGCCGGCAAGGAGAAGTGGCCCGGCATGTACTTCTGGGCGTTCCTCGCCCTGCGGATCGCCGGAGTGGACGGCATGCAGAAGGCCGTCGATTCCAAGGACTTCACCGGGGACGCCTTCCTCAGGGCCGGTGAGTACCTGAAGGAGCTGGTCGGCCTCCAGCCGTTCCAGAAGGGCTTCCTCGGCGCCGCGTACTCCACCCCCAACGGCGAGGCGGCCGTGATGGGCAACGGCAAGGCGGCCATGGAGCTGCAGGGCCAGTGGGCGCCCGTCGTGCAGGCCGACGCGGGCAAGGGCATCGGCGAAGACCTCGGATTCTTCCCGTTCCCGGCCGTGGCCGGCGGCGAGGGAGCGGTCACCGACGTGTTCGGCGGAGGCGGCGGATACGCGGTGCGCAAGGGCGCGCCCAAGGCGGCCGTGGACTTCCTGAAGTTCTTCCTGTCTGCCGAGTCCGACCGCGTCCTCGTGTCGAAGGGCTCGATGATGCCCGTCGTCAAGGAGGCCACCAACGCCCTGACCGACCGCAACCTCAGGCACGTCTCCGCTGCGCTGGCCAAGTCGACCGGCTTCCAGCTCTACCTCGACCAGGCCCTCCCGTCCGCCGTCGGCCAGGAGATCAACGACTCGGTCGCCGCCCTCATCGCCGGGTCCAAGTCGCCCGAGCAGGTGGCCCGTTCGGTGACGCAGGTCGCGAAGAGCCAGTGACCGACATGACCTCCGCGCACGTGCAGGACTCCGCGCCCGCCGCCGTGCCGCCGAAGAGGACGAGGAAGAAGTCGGCGCACCAGCCGGGCACCGGCGGCCGGCGGCCCCTGGCGCGGCGGGCCGGCGAGTGGCTGACCGCCGTCGGATTCACCCTGCCCGCCCTGCTCCTGTTCGGCGCGCTCGTGCTCGCCCCGATCCTGTACGCCGTGTACGTCAGCCTCTTCAACTGGGGCGGATTCGGGGCCCTTTCGGACTACGCAGGCCTCGACAACTACAGCAGGCTCCTGCAGGACCCGGTCTTCCTCGGGGACCTGTGGCGCGGCCTGCTGCTCGTGCTGTTCTCGGTCTGCGTCCAACTGCCGTTCGCGCTCGGCATGGCCGTGCTGCTCAACCAGAGGCTGCGCGGCCGGGCCCTGTACCGGATGCTGTTCTTCGCCCCCTACGTCCTGTCCGAGGTCATCACCGGCGTCCTCTTCTCCATGATCTTCGCGCCCGACGACGGGCTCGCTGACCAGGTCCTCGGCCTGATCGGCCTCGACGGCGCCGGGGGCCTCTGGTTCGCCGGACAGGACACCGTCCTGCCGACCCTCTTCCTCGTCATGACCTGGAAGTACTTCGGCTTCCACATGATGCTCTACCTGGCCGGGCTCCAGGGCATCCCCGCCGAGCTCCACGAGGCAGCGCGCATCGACGGCGCCGGACCCTGGCAGCGCTTCCGCGCCATCACCCTGCCGCTGCTCGGCCCGACCATCCGCATGAGCGTCTTCCTCTCCGTCATCGGCGCCATCCAACTCTTCGACCTGGTCTGGGTGGTGACCCAGGGCGGCCCCGACCACCACTCCGAGACGATGGCCGTCACCCTCTTCCAGTTCGGCTTCAAGCGCTACCAGATCGGCTACGCCAGCGCGATCAGCATCGCCATGTTCCTCATCAGCCTCGTCTTCGCCCTGGTCTACCAGCGCTCCGTGCTGCGCCGTGACACCGAAGGAGCCCTCACCACCATGCGAGCCTCCCGATGAGCGCCCCGTCGACGGCCGGACGGAGCCGGCTGCGGTCCATGCCGCTGTACGTGACCGTGTGGCTGGTCGGCGTGCTCATGGTGACGCCGCTGCTGTACGCGTTCGTGTCCGGCTTCAAGTCCACCGACCAGCTCTCCCGGAACCCCTTCGGGCTGCCCTCGCCGTGGGTGACGTCCAACTACACCGACGTGCTCGCCTCCGGATCGTTCTGGCGGATGCTCGGCTCCTCCACCCTGATCGCCGTCGGCACGACCGTGCTCACGGTCGGCGCCGCCGCCCTCGCGGCCTTCGCGCTCGCCCGATTCGCCTTCCGCGGGCGGGAGTTGCTCTTCACGCTCTTCACGATGGGGCTCATGTTCCCGTTCGCCGTGGCGATCCTGCCGCTGTTCATCCTGCTGCGCACCTTCGGACTGCTCGACAATCCCTGGGGCGTGATCCTGCCGCAGGCGGCGTTCGGCCTGCCCATGACCATCGTCATCCTGCGCGGCTTCTTCCGCGAGATCCCCGGCGAGCTGGAGGAGGCCGCCACGCTCGACGGCTGCTCACCCCTCGGTTTCTTCTGGCGGATCCTGCTGCCCATGGCGCGTCCCGCGCTCGGCACCGTGTCGATCCTCGCGATCGTCGCCAGCTGGAACAACTTCCTGCTGCCGCTGCTCGTGTTCAGCGAGCAGACCTGGTGGACGATCCCCGTCGGCGTCCAGCAGTTCCAGGGCCAGTACGCCACCGACATCGCCCGCGTCTTCGCCTATCTCGTCCTGGCCATGGTGCCCGCGCTCGGCTTCTACGCCGTCGCCGAACGCCAGCTCATCGGCGGCATCACCTTGGGCGCCACCAAGGGCTGACGGCTGCCCGCACAGGCCAACACCCCCTGTTCGCACCGCACTTGAGGAGTTCCATGGTCGAGCCATGGCAGGACACCACCCGGCCCGCCCGCACCCGGGCGGCGGACCTGCTCGCCCGGATGACCACCGAGGAGAAGACCGCCCAGCTGTCCAGCGTGTGGGTCGGGGCCGACACCGAGGGCGCGGACGTCGCTCCCGGCCAGCACACCTACGCGTCCCGCAGCGCCGCCCTCGACGCGCTGCTTCCCTACGGCCTCGGCCACCTCACCCGCCCCTTCGGCACCGTGCCCGTCGACCCCGGCGAGGGCGCCGCCCGGCTCACCGAACTACAGCGGACCATCCGCGGCGGCAACCGCTTCGGCCTGCCCGCGATCGCCCACGAGGAGTGTCTGACCGGGTTCACCGCCTGGCAGGCCACCGTGTTCCCGACCCCGCTGGCCTGGGGCGCCACCTTCGACCCCGCCCTGGTGACCGAGATGGCGCGGGCCATCGGTACGTCGATGCGCGCGGTCGGCGTCCACCAGGGACTCGCCCCGGTCCTGGACGTCGTACGGGACGCGCGCTGGGGTCGCACCGAGGAGGCGATCGGCGAGGACCCGTACCTCGTCGGCACCATCGGCACGGCCTACGTACGCGGCCTGGAGACCGCCGGGGTCGTCGCCACCCTCAAGCACTTCGCCGGATACTCCGCCTCACGCGCCGCCCGCAACCACGCTCCGGCCTCGCTCGGCCCGCGCGAACTCGCCGACGTGATCCTGCCGCCGTTCGAGATGGCCCTGCGCGAGGGCGGCGCCCGTTCGGTGAT
Organism: Streptomyces sp. Da 82-17; assembly: GCF_046098215.1. NCBI lineage: Bacteria > Bacillati > Actinomycetota > Actinomycetes > Kitasatosporales > Streptomycetaceae > Streptomyces > Streptomyces sp. Da 82-17. The sequence continues at coordinate 46,748 of NZ_JBJURH010000029.1, read as the reverse complement.
GCCCGCCTACAACGACATCGACGGCCTGCCCGCCCACGCCCACGCCGGGCTGCTCACCCAACTCCTGCGCGAGCAGTGGGAGTTCAGCGGCACCGTGGTCTCCGACTACTACGGCGTCTCCCTCCTCGAAGAGGCGCACCGGGTCGCCGACGGCGAGGGCGGCGCGGCACGGCTCGCCCTTGCCGCCGGTGTCGACGTGGAACTTCCGGCGGCGCGCTGCTTCAGCCCCGCGGACCCGCTGCCCGAGGACCTCCTCGACCGGGCGGTGCTGCGCGTGCTCACGCAGAAGTGCGAACTGGGACTGCTCGACCCCGACTGGGAGCCGCTGCCCGACGTGGCGCCCTCTGCCGTCGGCGGGCCCGTATCGGGCGATGGCTCCGTGTCCGGCGATGGGTCCGTGTCCGGCAGCGGGCCCATGTCCGGCGGCGGGCCCGTCGACCTGAATCCCCCGCACCTGCGGGAGCTGGCACGGCAGGTGGCCGAGGAGTCGGTCGTCCTGCTCGCCAACGACTCCGGGGCGCTGCCCCTGAGCGACGGACTGCGCATCGCGCTGCTCGGCCCGCTCGCCCACGAGCAGGCCGCCATGCTCGGCTGCTACACGTTCCCGCGGCACGTCGGCGTCCACCACCCCGAGCTACCGATCGGTGTCGAGGTGCCGACGCTCGCGGAGGCGCTGCGCACCGAACTGCCGGGCGCCGTGTTCGGCGACGACCCGGCCGCCGCCGAGGTCTGCCTGGCCGTCGTCGGGGACCGCTCGGGCCTGTTCGGGCGCGGCTCCTCGGGCGAGGGGTGCGACGCCGAGGACCTGCAACTCCCCTACGGTCAGGACGAGTTGCTCGACGAGGCGGTGGCCTCCGGCACGCCGGTCGTCATCGTCGTCCTCAGCGGCAGGCCCTACGCGCTCGGCCGCTGGGCCGACCGGGCGGCGGCCGTCGTCCAGGCGTTCTTCCCCGGGCAGGAGGGCGGCGGCGCCGTCGCGGGCGTACTGTCCGGGCGGGTCGCACCGTCCGGGCGGCTGCCCGTCGCCGTGCCCCGCCACCCCGGCGGCCAGCCCGCCCCCTACCTCGCCCCGCCGCTCGGCCGGAACGGCTTCCCCAGCACCGTGGACCCGACCCCCCTCTACCCCTTCGGGCACGGCTTGTCGTACACGACGTTCGCCTGGGAGGCCCCCGAGTGCGACGCGCCCGAACTGCCCACCGACGGCGAGGCCACCGTGCGCCTCACCGTCCGCAACACCGGCGACCGCCCCGGCACCGAGGTCGTCCAGCTCTACCTGCACGACCCGGTCGGCACCGTCACCAGGCCCGAGGTCCGGCTGGTCGGCTACGCCCGCGTCGCCCTCGACCCCGGCGCGTCCGCCGAGGTCCACGCCACCTTCCCGGCCGACCTCGCGGCGTACACCGGCGCCGACGGCCGCCGCGTCGTCGAACCGGGCGCCCTCGAACTGCGCGTCGGCGCGTCCAGCGAACGCGTCCACCACACCGTGCCGCTCACGCTGACGGGGCCGGTGCGCGAGGTCGGGCACGACCGCCGGATGCGGTGCGAGCTGCGCGTGAAGTAGCCCCCCGAGCCCGCTTCCCCGTCCGTTCCGCGCAAGGCAACTGCACCGCCCCACCCCACAGTCGAGGAGATGCACCATGCCCCGCACGCCCGCACACCGCTCCCGCGTCGGATCTGCCGCGCTCGCCGCCGCCGCGGCCCTGCTGCTCGGCCTCGCCCCGGCCCCCGCCGCCCAGGCGGGCGCCGACGGCGAGAAGGCGGCGCCGACGCTGCACGAACTGGCCGACCGGACCGGCCGCTACTTCGGCTCCGCCGTCGACAACCCGGAACTCGCCGACACCGAGTACGCGAACCTGCTCGGCAGCGAGTTCGGCCAGACCACGGCCGGCAACAGCATGAAGTGGGACGCCACCGAACCGCGACGCGGCGAATTCGACTTCACCCAGGGCGACGAGATCGTCAACTACGCGCAGAGCAAAGGCCTTTCGGTACGCGGCCACACCCTGCTCTGGCACCAGCAGCTGCCGGACTGGCTCACCTCCGGCAACTGGACCGCGGACGAACTGCGCTCCCTCCTCAAGAACCACATCACGAACGTGGTCACGCACTACAAGGGCAAGGTCGTCCACTGGGACGTCGCCAACGAGATCATGAACGAGGACGGCACCTACCGGGAGAACATCTTCTACAAGACCATCGGCCCGTCCTACGTCGCCGACGCCCTGCGCTGGGCCCGCGCCGCCGACCCGGACGTCAAGCTGTACCTCAACGACTACAACGTCGAGGCCGTCGGCGCGAAGTCGGACGCGTACTACACGCTGATCAAGCGGCTGAAGGCGGACGGCGTGCCGGTCGACGGCTTCGGCATGCAGGCCCATCTGGCGCTGCAGAACGGCTTCCCGAACCAGCTGCGGCAGAACATCCAGCGCTTCGCCGACCTCGGCATCGATGTCGCGATCACCGAGCTCGACATCCGCATGATCCTGCCGTCGGACACCGCGAAACTCGCCCGCCAGGCCGACTGGTACGGCCAGGTGACCCGCGCCTGCCTCGCGGTCGAGCGCTGTGTCGGCATCACGACCTGGGGCTATTCGGACCGCCACTCCTGGATCCCGGGCACCTTCCCCGGCGAGGGCGCGGCGCTGCCGTGGGACGAGAACCTCCGGCACAAGCCGGCGTACGACGCGATCAGCGCGGCGCTCTCGGCCGCAGCGAAGAAGGAGGACCGGCAGCACTGACCGTGGTGCGCGAGGCCGAGCACGAGCCGCGAAACCCGTTCCCCACACCGGTCCGAGTGGCCGGCCAGTAACCGCCCCCGCAGCCTCCGTACACCAACGCCCCTACTGCGCACGCCTGTTGCGCTCCCCCGTACGCGAACCGAAAGGGCCGAACACGCCATGTCCCGTGCCGTACAGCCCGCTTCCTCCGGCCGCGCCCGCTTCACCCTCGACCCGGCGTTCCGCGTCGGCACGGTCGATCCGCGGCTCTTCGGGTCGTTCGTGGAACACCTGGGCCGCTGCGTCTACACCGGCCTCTACGAACCCGGCCACCCGTCGGCCGACGCGAACGGTCTGCGCACCGATGTCCTGGACCTCGTACGGGAGTTGGGCGTCACCGTGATCCGCTACCCGGGCGGCAACTTCGTCTCCGGATACCGCTGGGAGGACTCCGTGGGCCCCGTCGAGGAGCGGCCCCGCCGCCTCGACCCGGCCTGGCGGTCCACCGAGACCAACCGGTTCGGCCTCTCCGAGTTCATGGGCTTCCTGCGCGAACTCGGCGGCCCGGCCGAGCCGATGATGGCCGTCAACCTCGGCACCCGCGGAGTCGAGGACGCGCTGCGCCTCCAGGAGTACGCCAACCACCCCTCGGGAACGGCCCTTTCGGACCTGCGCCGCGCCCACGGCGACAAGGAGCCCTTCGGCATCCGCCTGTGGTGCCTCGGCAACGAGATGGACGGCCCCTGGCAGACCGGCCACAAGACCGCCGAGGAGTACGGACGCCTCGCCGCCGAGACCGCCCGCGCCATGCGGCAACTCGACCCGGACGTGCAGCTGGTCGCCTGCGGCTCCTCCGGCCGCGCCATGCCGACCTTCGCCGCCTGGGAGGCCACCGTCCTCGCCGAGACGTACGACCTCGTGGACTACGTCTCCCTGCACGCCTACTACGAGGAACTCGACGGCGACCGCGACTCGTTCCTGGCCTCCGCCGTCGACATGGAGACCTTCATCGACGCCGTCGTAGCCACCTGCGACCACATCGGGGCCCGCCTCAAGTCACCGAAGAAGATCAACCTCTCCTTCGACGAGTGGAACGTCTGGTACCAGTCCCGCACCGAGACCCAGGCCGGCTCCCTCGACTGGCCCGAGGCGCCGCGCCTCCTCGAGGACAACTACACCGTCACCGACGCCGTCGTGCTCGGCTCGCTGCTGATCGCGCTGCTCCGGCACGCCGACCGTGTCACCGTCGCCTGCCTCGCCCAGCTGGTCAACGTGATCGCGCCGATCCTCACCGAACCCGGCGGCCCCGCCTGGCGCCAGACCACCTTCTTCCCCTTCGCCCAGGCCTCCCGGCACGGCCGCGGCGAGGTCCTCGACGTGCGCGTGGCCGCGCCCACGTACCCGACGGCCAAGTACGGCGACGTGCCGCTGCTGCACGCCACCGCCGTGCGCGCCGACGACGGCACCGTCACCGTCTTCGCCGTCAACCGCGACCAGGCCCGGCCGCTGCCCCTCGAAGTGGCCCTGCACGGCCTGGAGTTGAGCCGCATCGCCGAGCACACGGCGCTCGCCGACGCCGACCCGGACGCCCGCAACACCCTCGCCGCCCCGGACCGCGTCACCCCACACCCGGTCACCGGCACCACGCTCGCCGACGGCACCCTCACCGCCGTACTCGAACCGCTGTCCTGGAACGTGATCCGTCTGGCCTGAGGCCGCGGGCCCGCGATGTGCACCGGGGCGCCGCAGCCCGGCAACGACCAGCTGGTTCGCTTGCGCTCTCGGGCTCACCAGTCATCGGGTGACTCCGTGAGCGTGAAGGTGCCCAGCAGCCCGGGGCGGGCGCCGCGCGGCGCAGGGTCGGTGTGTCAGGGGCGTTCAGGATCCGCCCGGCGAGTACCGGCCAGATGCACCAAGAGGAGTGTCATGGCGGCCAGCGCGACATTGCGGGCCGCGGCGTCCAGGCCGTTCCAGTCGGACGACTGCCACATGACGAACCATTCGCCGCCGATCACGAGGAAGCCCACCCCGAAGAGCAGCAGCACCATCACAAGGCCCACCGTGCTCGCCGCGCGGGCGTGGTCGTACGCGTGGTGGCGGAGCCCCGTGATCCAGAACCAGGTGGCGGTGAGGAGGACGACCGCGGTCAGTGCCTCCCAGGCGATGACGGCTATGTAGGCGGCGTTCTGGAGTGCGGGGGATTCGACCGCGCGCCACATCAGGTCAGGGTCCTTGAACGTGGTGTCCATGCTCAGGACGTGCTGAACGAACTGTTGGTTGGTCCCGAAGTCTGTGATGTTCCCGAAGACGACCAGGGTCATGTAGAGCGCGACTGTCGCCGTCAGCGCGGTCGCCGCGACGGGTGGCGCTCCCAGCCTGAGCAGCCAGTTCCGCCGGGGGGCAGGGTGCGTTCCCCGGCCACGGCCCCCGGAGTCGGTGTCGGTCGGCTGGTGGGCTTCTGCCATGGTTGTGTCCTCCCTCGTCGCCCCACGGCAGTCGGACCGTGGGGCGTACCGTCGAATGCCCCGAATGCGCGGCCTTCCAGCCGCCCCGAGACGCGTTGATCTTTCCGCATGTGAGAGAGACACCTCCACTCGGGCAGGAGCACGTGGCGGCACAATGTCGTGAATGACAAGGTCGTTCACGCTGGTCCAGCTCCGCTACTTCTGCACGGTCGCCGAGCTGGAGAACATGACCGAGGCCGCCGTCGCCCTCAAGGTCACCCAGTCGACGCTCTCCTCGGCGATCTCCCAGCTGGAGAACGCCATGGAGGTGCAGCTGTTCACCCGGCTCCACCGGCGGGGCCTGCGTCTCACCCCGGCCGGGCGGCGGCTGCTGCGGAGCAGCCTGCTGCTGCTCGAAGAGGCCGACCGGCTGCCGGAGACGGCTCGGGAGGACGGCGGCGCCCTCGTCGGGGAGCTGTCGGTCGGCATGTTCGCGCCGCTCGCACCGTTTCGGGCCCCGGCCGTCCTGGAGGAGTTCGAGCGCGAGCATCCGGGCGTGCACCTGTCCTTCCTGGAGGGGGATCAGGAGTTCCTCAGGCGGGCGCTGCGCGACGGCAAGTGCGAGCTGGCCCTCATGTACGACCTGGGCCTGGGGGCAGAGTTGCCGCGCCGGACCCTGCAGCAAGTCCCACCGCACGTCATCGTCGCGGCCGACCATCCGCTCGCCGCAGAGCCCGAAAAGCCGGTGAGTCTGCGCGCCCTCGCCGACGAGCCGTTCATCCTCCTCGACCTGCCGCACACCCGCGAGTACTACCTCAGCCTCTTCAAGATGTGCGGCATCGCGCCCATGATCCGGCACCGCGCCAGCGGCTACGAGACCGTCCGCTCGTTCGTCAGCCGCGGCCACGGCTACTCCGTGCTCAACCAGCGGCTGCACCACGACCTCACCTACGCCGGCAGCCCGGTGGTCCGGATCCCCATAGCCGAGCGCCTGCCGCAGATCGAGGTGCTCCTCGTCCGCGCCGCCGGTACCCGGCCGACACTCAAGGCCCAGGCCTTCGAGGAGGTCTGCCTTCGGATCTTCGGGCTCGCGCGCTGACCGCTCTTGCATCGACCGAGTCGATGATGCGCAGCGAAAGAATCTGTTAGACACCTCGAAGGCCGCTCCCCAAACATGGCTGCACTCGACCTGGGGAGCCACCGATGACGACCAGCGAACCAGCCACCGCAAGAACCTCGTCGCCGTCCGACGGAGCCGACCCGGCCCGGCCCACACGCATCCAGAAACGCGTCCTGGCCGGCGGCAGCGTCGGCCAGTTCATCGAGTTCTACGACTTCACCCTGTACGCCCTGTCGGCCGTGACGCTGGCATCCCTGTTCTTCCCCGGCCAGAGTCAACTGGCCAGTCTGCTCTCCACGTTCGCGACGTTCGGCGTGGCCTTCCTCGTCCGTCCGCTCGGTGGTCTCTTCTTCGGCGCGCTCGGCGACCGGATCGGCCGCCGCAGGGTCCTGTACATCACGCTGCTGTCCATCGGCACCGCCACCGCCCTGATCGGCCTGCTCCCCACCTACGCGACCATCGGCGCCGCGGCCCCCGCGCTGCTCGTGCTGTGCCGCCTCGTCCAGGGCTTCTCCGCGGGCGGCGAGTCGGTCGGCGCGCCGGCCTTCGTCTTCGAGCACGCCCCGCTCCACCGCCGCGGTTTCTGGCTCAACATCACCCTTGCGGCGACCGCGCTGCCGTCCGTGGTGGGCGGCACGCTGTTCCTGGTCCTGTCGCGGACGCTCGGCCAGGACGCCTTCCAGTCGTACGGCTGGCGCATCCCGTTCCTGCTCTCCTTGCCGCTCGCCTTCTTCGGCCTGTGGATCCGCAGCCGTACGGAGGAGAGCCCCGCGTTCCGACAGGTCCTGGAACAGGCGGAGCGCCAGGAGCACAGCCCGGTGAAGGATGCGTTCCGGGAGAACAAGGCCCGCATGCTGCAGGTGGTCCTGGTGATGGGGCTGACCGCGATGGGCTTCTACTTCGTCAGCGGCTACTTCGTGTCGTACATCGAGACCGCGGGCGGTCTCAGCCGGGAGCAGTCGCTGCTCACCAACGCGGCCGCGATGCTGCTGTACGCCGTCCTGCTGCCGGTGTGGGGCATCGTGGGCGACCGCGTCGGACGGCGGCCGATGCTGATCGCGGGATCGGTGGCCCTGGCCGTGGTCGCGGTGCCGTCCTTCGCGCTGGTGACGGGTGGTTCGCTCGGTCTCGCGCTGCTCGGTCAGGCGCTGTTCGTGGTCTGCCTGACCCTGTACGGCGGCGGCTGCTACACGTTCTTCGTCGAGATCTTCACGACCCGTACCCGGTTCACGTCGGCGGCCGTGAGCTACAACGTGGCGTACGCCCTCTTCGGCGGCACCGCCCCGTTCGTCGGCACCTGGCTCACCGGACTGACCGGCGTCCCCGCCTCGCCCGGCTACTACATGGCGGCCGCCGCTGCGATCGTCCTCGTCCTGCTGCTCGCCACCCGGGTGCCCGAGACCCACCCGCAGCGCGCTGCCGTCGCCGACTGACCGACCGTCACCACCCGTTGGAGGAGAGCGCCATGAGCGCAGAGGCATTCCTGACCGACTTCCACCACGTGGCCGCGATCGGCGCGACCCCCGCCGGGGGTGTCGAACGGCAGGCGGCCACGCCCGAGGACAAGGAGATGCGGGACTGGTTCGCCGCCTTCGCCGCCGAGCGGGGCTGGCCCGTGCGGGTCGACTCGATCGGCAACATGTTCGCCCTGGTCGAGTGGCGTCCGGGCGCCGACTGGGTGCTCGTCGGCTCGCACCTGGACAGCCAGCCGCGCGGCGGCCGGTTCGACGGTGCGTACGGCGTGATCGCGGCCCTGCACGCCGCGGAACGGCTCGCGCGGCGGGTCGCGCGGGGCGAGGAGGCGCCGAAGTACAACCTCGCCGTCGTCGACTGGTTCAACGAGGAGGGCGGCCGCTTCGCCCCCTCCATCATGGGGAGTTCGGTGTTCGCCGGACTCATGGACGAGCAGGAGATGCTGGCCGTCACGGACCTGGAGGGCGTCACCGTCGCCGAGGCCCTCGACGCCATCGGGTACCGCGGCTCCGACCCTCGCCCCACCCCGGTCGCGTACGCCGAGATCCACATCGAGCAGGGCCGCGTACTGGAGCGCGAGGGCATCGCGATCGGCGCCGTGGACCACAGCTGGTACACGCAGAAGCTGGACGTCGAGGTGCTCGGCGAGCAGTCCCACACCGGCGCGACGGCGATGGCCGACCGCCGCGACGCCCTGGTCGCCGCGGCCCGGGTGATCGGCCTGGTGCACGACGTGACCGGCGAGTTCGAGCCGGAGTCGATCGTCTCGTCGGTCGGCTATCTCACCCTGGAGCCGAACTCCCCGATCGTGGTGCCCCGGCGGGTCCACCTGGTCGCCGACCTCCGGGCCTCCTCCCCCGCGATCGTCGAAGAGGCCCGCGCGCTGCTCCTCGAACGCATCGCGGACGTCGCCCGCGAGCAGCAACTCACCATCGACGTACGGGACTTCGACGTACGGCCCGTGCAGAGCTTCCCCGAACGCGGCCTGCAGATCACGGAGAAGGTCGCGGCCGGGCTCGGCGTCGGCGTGCGCCGGATCAACACCATGGCGGGCCACGACTCGGTGCCGATGAACCGGATCGTGCCCGCCCTGATGATGTTCGTCCCGTCCATCGACGGGGTGAGCCACTGCGAGCGTGAGCTGACCAGCGACGCGCAGATGGCCGTCGGCGTGGCTGCCCTGACCGAGGCGACCTGGGAACTCCTCGCAGGCGGGCTCGACGAGGTCGCCGTGCAGCGCGCGGCGCAGGAAGGCACCCGATGAGCGACCTCGCCCACCTCGACGCGGTCACGGCACTGCGCGCCTTCCGCAGTCTGGAACTGTCGCCGGTCGAGCTTCTCGACGCCGTCACCGCCCAGGCGGAGCGCGTCAACGGCGACCGTGCGACCGGGATCAACGCGTTCACCGAGACCTTCCCCGACGAGGCCCGCGCACTCGCCGAGAAGGCGGCCACGGCATACCTGGACGCCGCGCGGCACGGCTCGCCGACGGCGCCGCTCCTCGGCGTCCCGGTCGCCACCAAGGAGAAGCACAACCTCGCCGGCCGCCGCATCGAGCAGGGGCTTGCGGCGCACGCCGGGCGGATCAGCGGAATCGACCACCCTGTCGTGGAGCGGATTCGGCAGGCGGGCGGAGTCGTCCACGCCCGCACCACCTCGCCGGAGTTCAGCTGTGCCACCGTGACGCACAGCCCGATGTGGGGCGTGACCCGCAACCCGTGGAACCTGTCGGCCACCCCGGGCGGTTCCTCCGGCGGGGCGGGCGCCGCGCTCGCGGCCGGGATGACGACCCTTGCGACGGCCTCCGACATCGCCGGGTCGACCCGGGTGCCGGCCGCCTTCACCGGCACGGTCGGCTACAAGGCCCCGTACGGCAGGATCCCCGGGCTCCCGCCGCTCAGCGCGGACTGGTACCGCGGCGACGGCCCGATGGGGCGAACCGTGGCCGACACCGCCCTGCTCGCCGCCGTCATGTCCGGCCGGCACCCCGCGGACCACGGCTCCTGGGGGCCGCACGGCGTGCCGGTCGAGCTGCCCGACGATCCGGTGGCGGCGGTGCGGGGCGTGCGGGTCGGTCTCTCGGTGCGGCTCGGTGACTTCCCGGTGGCGGCCGAGGTCGAGGCCGCCACGCTCGACGTCGCCGCCCGCCTGGAGGAGGCCGGCGCCACCGTCGTTCCGGTCGACCTGCCCTGGACGTCGAGCCGGATCAGGCGCACGATCTTCGCCCACTTCGGCCAGATCCTCGGCCCGGCGATGGAGCGCGAGTGCGGGGACGTGGCCGCCCTCGCCCCGTACGCCCAGCGCTTCGTCGCCGACGCCCGCCGTGCCGCCGAGCGGGACGGGCTGGTGGACTCGCTCGCCCTGGACGCGGCGCTGCAACGGGAGTTGGCCACCGCGATGGCGGACGTGGACGTGCTGCTCTGCCCGACCAACGCCGTGACGGCACTCGACGCCGACGGCGACTACCTCGACGGCCTGGACGTCGGCGACCGCCACCTGGACCACTACTGGGAGGGGCACCTGACCAGCCCGTTCAACGTAGCCAACCGCTGCCCGGTGCTCGCCGTGCCCAGCGGCGTCGCCGGCAACGGCGTCCCGACCGGGGTCCAGGTCGTCGGCCACCCGTTGGACGAGCCGGCCGTGTTCCGCGTGGGCGCCGCCGTCGAGGCACTCGTGCCCAAGCCGGCGTGGCCCTTGCTGCCGACGGCTGCTCCGGGCCCTCGGCACCTTCGGCTCTGAAGGGCGGGGACGTCTGAAAGGCGGGGACGTCTGAAAGGCGGGGACGCTCACGCCGGCGGCGGCGCGGTGCTCTCGCGTACGACCAGGCGCGTCGGTACCAGTGTGGTGCCCCGCTCCGCCGCGCCCTCGCGGACCTGACGCAGCACGCCGTCCACGCAGCGGCGGCCGATCTCGGCGAAGTCCTGGTGGACGGTGGTCAGCGGCGGCAGGAAGGAGCCCGCCTCCGCGATGTCGTCGAAGCCGATGACGCTGACGTCGTCGGGAACCTTGCGCCCGCGCTCGTGCAGGGCGCGCAGCAGGCCGAGCGCCATCTGGTCGTTGGCCGCGAACACCGCGGTGCAGTCGGGCTGTTCGGCGAGGCGCAGGCCCGCACGGTAGCCGGACTCGGCGGTCCAGTCGCCGCGCACCGCGGGCGGCACCGCGCAGCCCGCTTCGGTGAGGGCGGCCCGCCAGGCGTCCGCGCGGCGCTGCGCGGCGTACGACTCCACGGGCCCGGCCAGGTGCCAGACGGTGCGGTGGCCGAGGTCGAGGAGGTGGCGGACGGCGGCCTGGGTGCCGCCGGCCTGGTCGGTGTCGACGACGGTGTAGCGGTCGCCGGCGTCCGAGTCCGCCACGACCACCTGGACGTGCGGCGGCAGCGACAGCTTGGCGGCGTCGAGGAGGTGGACCTCCATGATGACGATGACCGCGTCGACGGCGAGTTCCCCGAGGCGGGAGAAGGCGCCGCGCACCTCGTCCTGGGTGGGTACGGCGACGGGCAGCAGGGTCACCGCGTACCCCTCCTGTGCCGCGGAGGTGGCGATGGCTTCGAGGGTGCGGACGTTCCCGGTGGTGGAGAGGGAGAACGTGATGACGCCGATGGTGCGGAACTCGCCGCGTTTCAGGGCCCGTGCGGCACTGTTGGGGCGGTAGCCGAGCTCCTTCATCGCGGCGAGCACCTGTCTGCGGGTCTGCTCGTGCACGCCGGGGAAGCCGTTGGCGACGCGCGAGACCGTCTGCGCCGAGACGCCGGCGACCCGGGCGACGTCGGCCATGGACGCGTTCTGTGTACGACGACGGCCACGTCCAGCGGCGCCGTTGCGCCCTGCAGTTCCGTTGCGCCCTGCGGCTCCCTCGCGTGCCGCGGCGCCGCTGCCTGCCGTGCTCGTGCCGTCCGCCGCTTCCGTACCGCCGGACGATCCCGGCTTCTTCGCCGTCCTGGCGCGGTCCGCTGCTGTCACCGTCTCCCTCATCGCTTCCGGCGCCCGGTCCACGGACGAACTCTTGACCCCCGTCAACGGCGCAGTGTAGACATGCCGCCACCCGATGTTTACGCAAACATAACACCCGCAGTTCTTCGCGGCCGTCGATGTTTGCGTAAACATCGTCCGACGTAGCGCTCCTGAGCCGGGACCGGCACGGACGAGACCCGAGACGGACGAGTTCCGAGAGGGACGAGCGAGGAACCAGATGACGACTCTGCAAGCACCGGCGGCCGCCTCGCGGCGCCCGGACCGGCCACCCGCACGGCGTCGGCACCGCTCCTGGATCGGCTGGGGCTTCGTCGGCCCCTTCGTGACGGTCTTCGCCCTGGTGTTCCTGGCGCCGCTCGCGTACTCGCTCCACCTGAGCCTGTTCCGCGACCGACTCGTCGGCGGCACGACGTTCGTCGGCCTGGAGAACTATCGACAGGCCCTGCAGGACGACCAGTTCTGGGCCGCGCTCGGCCGGGTGTCGGTGTTCCTCGCCGTGCAGGTGCCGGTCATGCTGGGCATCGCCCTGCTCGTGGCGCTCGCCCTGGACAGCGGGCGGCTGTACGGCAAGGACTTCTTCCGCATATCGATCTTCCTGCCGTACGCGGTGCCCGCCGTGGTGGCGTCGCTGATGTGGGGCTTCCTTTACGGCACCCGCTTCGGCCTGGTCGGCGACCTCGAGGAGGCGCTCGGCGTCACGCTGCCCGACCCGCTCTCGCCCGGCCTGCTGCTCGCGTCCATCGGTTCGATCGTGACCTGGGAGTTCGTCGGCTACAACATGCTGATCTTCTACTCGGCGCTGCGCGTGATCCCGCAGTCCCTGTACGAGGCCGCGGAGATCGACGGCGCCGGCCAGTGGCGCGTCATCGCCGCCGTCAAACTGCCCGCGATCCGGGGCGCGTTGGTCATCGCCACGATCTTCTCCGTCATCGGCAGCTTCCAGCTCTTCAACGAGCCGAACATCCTGCAGAACCTGGCGCCCAACACCATCACCACCTCGTACACGCCGAACCTGTACACGTACTCGCTGTCGTTCTCCGGGCAGCAGCACAACTACTCCGCGACCGTCGCCATCGTCATGGGGCTGATCACCATGGCCGTCGCCTACGCCGTCCAGCTGCGCGGCATGCGCAGGAAGGAGGCGTGAGATGACCACAACCACCGCCGCCCCCACGGCAGTCGAGTCCCCGAAGGCCAAGCGCTCCACCCCCCGGCTGCGCGCTCCCCGGCGGCACTCCCCCGCCCGGCCGCGCCGCAGTGTGCTGCTCACCGTGCTCACCGGGGTCGTACTGCTCTACAGCCTGGTGCCGTTGGTCTGGCTGGTGCTCGGGGCGACCAAGTCGCAGCGGGGCCTGGCGCGTTCGTTCGGGCTCTGGTTCGACGGCGAGTTCGCGCTGTGGGACAACCTCGTGCAGACCTTCACGTACGACGACGGGATGTTCACGCGGTGGCTCCTCAACACCCTGCTGTACGTGGTGGTCGGGGCGGGCGGGGCGACCTTCCTCGCGGTGCTCGGCGGCTACGCGCTGGCGAAGTTCTCGTTCCCCGGCAAGCGGGCCGTGTTCGCGACCGTCATCGGGGCGGTCGCGGTGCCGGGGACCGCGCTCGCCGTGCCGACGTTCCTCATGTTCAGCTCGATGGGCCTGACGGACACGCCGTGGGCGGTGATCATCCCTTCGCTGATCTCGCCGTTCGGCCTGTACCTGATGTGGGTCTACGCGGGCCAGTCGGTGCCGGACGAGCTTCTGGAGGCCGCCCGGATCGACGGTGCCGGGGAGTTGCGTACGTTCTTCCAGGTGGCGCTGCCGCTGCTCGCGCCCGGCACGGTGACCGTGCTGCTCTTCACCACGGTCGCGACCTGGAACAACTACTTCCTGCCGCTGATCATGCTGAAGGACCCCGACTGGTATCCGCTCACCCTGGGCCTGGACAGCTGGAACGACCAGGCGGCCACGGCCGGGGGTGAGCCCGTGTTCCATCTGGTCATCACCGGTTCCCTGGTCACGATCGTGCCGCTGGTCGCCGCGTTCCTGCTCCTGCAGAAGCACTGGCAGTCCGGGCTCGCCGCCGGAAGCGTCAAGGAATAGCGCCGCAGACCGGCCCCGGGAAGTCCGGCCGTCGGCCGTCTCTCCACGGGTCCCCCGTTGTCCCACGTCGTCCCACGAGGAAGTGGAAAACACCGCCATGCCCCAGCACCCCCGCCGCCTGCTGCGCGGCACCGCCCTCCTGTGCGCGCTCGCCCTGGGCGCCGCCGCCTGCGGCTCCGGAGACGACACCGCGGACCGGAAGCAGGTGTCCCGCGCCGCCATCGACGCGGCCCTGAAGAAGGGCGGCACCGTCACCGTATGGGCCTGGGAACCCACCCTGAAGCAGGTGGCCGCCGACTTCGAGAAGCAACACCCGGGCGTGGACGTGAAGTTGGTGAACTCGGGCACCAACGTCGATGCGTACACCGCCCTGCAGAACGCCATCGCCGCGAAGAAGGGCGTCCCCGACGTCGCGCAGATCGAGTACTACGCCCTCGGTCAGTACGCCCTGACCAAGGGCGTCACCGACCTCAAGGCGTTCGGCGCGGACAAGCTCGCGAAGTCCTACTCCCCCGGCCCGTGGAACGCCGTGCAGGCGAACGGCGGGATCTACGGACTGCCGATGGACTCGGGCCCGATGGCGCTGTTCTACAACAAGAAGGTCTTCGACAAGCACGACATCGAGGTGCCGACGACCTGGGACGGCTACCTGGACGCCGCCCGCAAGCTGCACAAGGCCGACCCGAAGACGTACATCACCAGCGACAGCGGCGACGCGGGGCAGACCACCAGTCTGCTGTGGCAGGCCGGCGCCCGGCCGTACGAGGTCGACGGCACCGACGTCGGCATCGACTTCGGCGACGCCGGCGCGAAGAAGTACACCGACACCTGGCAGCAGCTCATCGACGAGAAGCTCGTCGCCACCTCGATCACGCCGTGGAGCGACGACTGGTACAAGGCGCTCGGCGACGGCACCATCGCCACGCTGCCCAGCGGCGCGTGGATGCCCGCCAACTTCGCGACCGGCGTCGAGGAGGCGGCCGGTGACTGGCGGGCCGCGCCGCTGCCGCAGTGGAGAGAGGGCGAGAAGGCGAGCGCCGAGAACGGCGGCAGCTCCCTCGCCCTGCCCGAGCTCGGCCGGAACAAGGAACTCGCGTACGCCTTCGTCGAGTACGCCAACTCCGGCGACGGCGTGCGGACCCGGATCGAGAACGGGGCGTTCCCGGCCACCACGAAGGACCTGAACGCGAAGAAGTTCCAGGAGACCGCGTTCCCGTACTTCGGCGGTCAGAAGGCCAACAAGATCTTCGCCGAGTCCGCCGCGCGCGTCCGGGACGACTGGCAGTACCTGCCGTTCCAGGTGTACGCCAACTCGGTCTTCAACGACACCGTCGGCAAGGCGTACGTGTCCGGCACCTCGCTCGCCCAGGGCCTGAAGGCGTGGCAGGACGCCTCCGTGAAGTACGGCAAGGAACAGGGCTTCACGCTGCGGTGACCGGCCCGGCCGCCCCTCCCCGTCGACCTACCGGAAGGACCCGTATGACTCCGCCTCGCCCCTCGCCGCTGCCCCCGTCCACCCCTGCGTCCCGTTTCCCGTACGCGCGCGGCGCCGACGGCGGTCCGCGGCTCGTGTACGGCGCGGACTACAACCCCGAGCAGTGGCCGCGGGAGGTGTGGGAGGAGGACGTGCGGCTGATGCGGGAGGCCGGGGTGACCACCGTGTCCGTGGGCATCTTCTCCTGGGCACGCCTCCAACCCGGCCCCGACACCTGGGAGTTGGGCTGGCTGGACGACGTGCTCGACCTGCTGCACGCGGGCGGCATCGGCGTCGACCTGGCCACCGCGACCGCGTCCCCGCCGCCCTGGCTGACCACGGCGCACCCGGAGGTCCTGCCGGTGACCGCGGCCGGGGAGACGGTGTGGCCGGGGGCGCGGCAGCACTGGCGGCCCACCTCGCCGGTCTTCCGCAGGCACGCCCTGCGCCTGGTGCGGAAGCTCGCCGAGCGGTACGCGGACCATCCGGCGCTGGTCGCCTGGCACGTCAACAACGAGCTGGGCTGCCACAACGTGCACGACTACTCCGACGACGCCGCGCGCGCCTTCCGCGACTGGCTGCGCGAGCGGTACGGGACGCTGGACGCCCTCAACCACGCCTGGGGCACGGCCTTCTGGTCGCAGCGGTACACGGCGTGGGAGCAGGTGCTGCCGCCGCGGCTCGCGGCCTCGCACCCCAACCCGACGCAGCAGCTGGACTTCAAGCGGTTCTCCTCGGACGCGCTGAAGGAGTATCTGCGGGCCGAGCGGGAGGTGCTGCGGGAGCTGACGCCGGGGGTGCCGGTCACCACCAACTTCATGGTGATGGGCGGCACGAGGGGCATGGACTACGCGGACTGGGCGGACGAGGTCGACTTCGTCTCCAACGACCACTACGTGGTGCCGGGACCGCAGGCCCGCGACGAGTTGTCGTTCTCCGCCAACCTCACCAGCGGCATCGCCGGGCACCGGCCGTGGTTCCTGATGGAGCACTCCACCAGTGCCGTCAACTGGCAGCCCGTCAACGTGCCGAAGAAACCGGGCGAGTTGGTCCGTGACTCGCTGCTGCATGTCGCGCACGGCGCGGACGCGGTGTGCTTCTTCCAGTGGCGGCAGTCGGCGGCCGGCGCGGAGAAGTACCACTCGGCGATGGTCCCGCACGCGGGCGCCGACAGCGAGGTGTTCCGTTCCGTCGTGCGACTAGGGGGAATTCTGGGCGCGTTGGCGCCGGTCGCGGGTTCCGTGCGGGAGCCCGCACGGGTGGGTGTGCTGTTCGACTGGGACTCGTGGTGGGCCGCCGAGCAGGACTCCCACCCCACGTCCCGTCTCGACTACCACCGCGAGGCCCTCGACTGGTACTCGGCGCTGCTCGCCCTGGGCGTCCGCGCCGACGTGGTCACGCCCCGCTCCGACTTCGGCGGGTACGACGTGCTGATCGCGCCGGTCCTCCATGTGGTGCCGGCCGAGCTCGCCAAGGACCTCACCCGGTACGCGGAGGGCGGCGGGCACCTGGTGACCACGTACTTCTCCGGCGTGGTGGACGAGAACGACCATGTGTGGCTGGGCGGTTACCCGGGGGCGCTGCGCGAGCTGCTCGGCATCCGCGTGGAGGAGTTCGGCCCGCTGCTCGACGGCGAGAGCGTGGCCCTCGACCGGCCCGGCGACGCGGCGGGCGGCGACCTGGCCGGTTCGGTGTGGACCGACCGCGTCACTGTCACCGGCCAGGACGTCGAGGTGCTCGCGTCGTACGCCGACGGCGCGTACGCGGGCCGCCCCGCGGTCACGCGCCGTACGACCGGCGGGGGTTCCGCCGCATACGTGTCCACCCGGCTCGGCCCGGAAGGGCTCGCCGCACTGCTGCCCGGTCTGCTGGCCCCCGCCGGGGTGGCCAGTGAGCTGCCGGCGTCCGCTCGCGGCCGGGTCGAGCTGACGGTGCGGCGCGGCGCCGACGCCCGGTTCCTGTTCCTGGTCAACCGGTCCGACGAGGCGGTGCCGCTGCCCGGCCTGGTCGGCGTGAGCGGTGAAGTCCTCGCCGGGCAGGCCGAGTCGGGCGCGGACGGTGACCTGGTCCTGCCGCCCCGCGACGTCACGGTCCTGCGGCACCCGCTCACCCCCTGACCTCCGTTCCGTTCGTCCAGCGCCTTCCGTACCAGGCCGCGCCCCGCCCGGGGCACGGTTGCGCAGCAGCCCTCACGCGTTGGGGGCATCCGTTGGCACCGAGTTGGGAGCATCCGTTGGCACACCGCACGCATCCCCGTAACCGCACGCGCCGTCTCGTCCGTATCGCCGTCGCCACGGCCCTCGCCTCCGCGGCGGCCCTGGTGACCGGGCCGCCGCCCGCCGCCGCGGCCTTTGCCGTCACCGTCCGGCCCGACCCGTCGACGCAGCAGGAGAAGTTCCAGGGCTGGGGCACCAGCCTCGTCTGGTTCGCCAACGTCACCGGCGGCTATCCCGAGGAGATCCGGGAGGAGCTCGCGCGGCTCCTCTTCGGCGACGAGGGCCTCGCCCTGAACATCGCCCGCTACAACATCGGCGGCGGCAACGCCCCCGACGTGAAGGACTACCTGCGGGCCGGTGGCGCCGTCGAGGGCTGGTGGCGGGCGCCCGCCGGAACCACCCGCGAGGACACCGAGTGGTGGAGCCCCGACGACCCGAAGGACTGGAAGGACGACGCGGACAGCACGCAGCGCTGGTGGGTCGACCGCATCAAGAACGACGTCGACCACTGGGAGACGTTCAGCAACTCGCCGCCCTGGTTCATGACCGAGAGCGGCTACGTCTCCGGCGGCTTCGACGCCAACGCCGACCAGCTGAAGCCCGGTTCCGTGGACGACTTCGCGGCGTACCTCACCGGTGCGACGCGGCGGCTCGAGAAGGCCCACGGCATCGACGTCGACACGCTCGACCCGTTCAACGAGCCCAACACCGGCTACTGGAGCACCCGCCTCGGCCCCGACGGCGAACCCGTCGGCGGCCGGCAGGAGGGCGCGCACATGGGCCCGGAGCTCCAGGTGAAGGTGATCCGCGCGCTGGCCGACCGGCTGCGGAAGGAGCGCAGCGACACCGGGATCGCCGCGATGGACGAGACCAACCCCACGATCTTCGCCCGGAACTGGAACGCGTACCCGGCCGAAGTCCGGGATCTCGTCGCGCAGATGAACGTCCACACGTACGGCACCGCCGACCGCCCCGTCGTGCGCGACCTCGCGAAGGAGGCGGGCAAGCCGCTGTGGATGAGCGAGGTCGAGGGCGACTGGGGCGACGGCCAGGACTTCGACGACATGCGCCCCGGCCTCGGCCTCGCCCAGCACATCGTGGACGACCTGCGCGAACTGGAGCCGCGCGCCTGGGTGTTCTGGCAGCCGGTGGAGGACTACGACAACATGAAGCCGGGCGGCGAGTCGGCCGAGGGCGGCAACTGGGGCAGCATCCAGATCCCGTTCAGCTGCACGTCCGAGGACACCCTGGAGACCTGCCCGGTCCGTACGAACACGAAGTACGACACGGCCCGCAACTTCACGCACTTCATCAAGCCCGGCGACCGGCTCATCAGGACCGACGAGGGTTCCAGCGCGGCCGCCGTCTCCAAGTCCGGCGACGCGGCGACGGTCGTGCACGTCAACGGCACGACGGAGGCGCGTACGGTCACCGTGGACCTGGCGAAGTTCGGCCGCGTCGACTCATCGGCGACCGTCACCCCGGTGGTCACCAGCGCCGACGGCAGGCTGAAGCGCCTCGACCCGGTGCCGGTCACCGACCGCACGGCGAGCGTGGAGGTGCCCGCGCAGTCGGTGACGTCCTTCGTCGTGGAGGGCGTGGCTGCTCAGTAGGCCACGGGCCAACCCGTCGACCAGTCGAGGAGGTTGATGCCGAGCTTCGGGGTGCCGTTGTCGTCGCGGTCGTAGTAGTGGTAGACGATCAGGTCCCCGTCGGTGTCCGACATGATCGACTGCCCGCCGGGGCCGATGTACCGGCCGTGCGACTCCAGGACCGGCGTGCCGCCGTTCTCCATCAGGGGCACGCCGTTCCGGTCCACGTACGGCCCGGTGACGCGCGTCGCGCGGCCGACCTTCACCTTGTACGTGGAGCTGCTCCCGGCGCAGCACGTGTCGTACGACGCGAACAGGTAGTAGTGGCCGCCGCGCTTCACGATGGACGGCGCCTCCACGGCCTTCGTTCCGGTGGGCCGGGAGGCGAGGGAGCGGCGGGCGGTGTCCGTGGCGTGCGGCTTGCCGGTCGACGGTTCGAGGCGGATCAGCTTGATGCCGGTCCACCAGGAGCCGTACGACAGCCACCACCTGCCGTCGTCGTCCACGAACAGGTTGGGGTCGATGGCGTTGAAGTCGTCGGAGGTGCTGGACGTGACGACGACGCCCTGGTCGGTCCAGCTGCCGGGCTCGCCGGTGGCCGAAGTGGCAAGGCCGATGGCCGAGTTGTTGGAGCCGAAGGACGAGACGGAGTAGTACATCACGTATCTGCCGCCGTGGTACGAGAGGTCGGGCGCCCAGGCCTCCGGCACCGACGAGTACCGCGCCCACCAGGCGGGCTTGGTGCGGAACGCGTCGGTGCCCGCGGCGAAGGCGATCCGGTCGCCGGACGCACGGTGGCCGAGGCCGCCGCCGGTGGCGTAGAGCAGGTACTTCCCGGCGCCGGTGCGCACCATCGTCGGGTCGTGCACGACGACGTCGCCGGTGACCCGGCCGGGGGCGGGATAGGCGGTGGCGCTGCTCGGCACGAGCGCGAGCAGCGCGGCGACGGGGACGGCGATCAGGGCTCGCCGCCGGGCGGGACGGCAGGCGCGGTGACGGGTGGGGCGGAAGGCGGGGCGGAGGGTGCTGCTCATCGTGCCGACAGGGCGCTCTGCAGCCGGGCGTACTCGGCGCCGGTCACCGGGAGGACGGTGCCGTGCCGTGGGCTGGCGGGCAGGTCGTGGTCCGTGGACGGGGTCCACTTGCCCGAGGCCAGGTCGGTGGTCTCGAAGGGGACGTAGCCGCGGCCGCCGAACTCGTCGATGAACAGGTACCACTTGTTCTCGGTGTTGGACTTGAAGACGGTCGGGCCCTCGCCGCGTTCGACGGTCCCCTTGCCGATGCAGTCGGCGACGAACTCGTAGGCGGTGTCGGTGAGTTCGCGGGACTTCTCGGCGGTGATGAACTTCGAGCAGGGCGTGCCGGACGCGGGGTCCCGCTCGTCCTTGGTGAAGCGGTGGAAGGTGTCGCCGTCCTTGACGACGGTGGAGTCGATCACCGAGTAGCCGGGGTCGTTCCACACCTTCGGCTCGCTGAAGGTACGGAAGTCCTCCGTGGTCGCATACAGCATCTTGTTGTACGTCGAGCCGGTGTGGTCCGGGTCGTCCTCGGCGTACACCTTGGACGCCCAGAAGACGACGTACGCGTCGCGCTGCTCGTCCCAGTACGCCTCAGGGGCCCAGGTGTTCCCCGCGGTGTCCGGGGCGACCTTCACGAGGCGGCGGTCGGTCCAGTGGACCAGGTCGGTGGACTCCCACACCGTGATCGACTTGCTGCCGGTGCGCTGCACCTGGTCCCAACTGCCGCCCTCTCCCCCGTACATGCGCAGGTCGGTGGCGATGAGGAAGAACTTGTCGCCCTTCGGGGAGCGGATCACGAACGGGTCGCGCAGGCCCTTGGTGCCCAGGTCGGAGGTGAGGACGGGCCTGCCGCCGTTCAACTCCCGCCAGTGCAGGGGGTCGTTGCCGCGGCTGAGTGCCATCCGGATCTGCTCGCCGTCGGCGGTGCCCTCGCCGGTGAAGTAGGTGAAGAGGTATCCGGCGTAGGCGCTGCGTCGTGGCTCGTCGGTGTCGGGCGCCGCCGTGCCGGGGGGGCGCGGCGAGCAGGGTGGCGCCGAGCGCGACAGCCGCGGCGAGCAGGGGAAGACGGGCGCGGTGGTGTCGTCGTCTCATCGGGATCCTTCCGTCGGGGCCTTGTGCACGGGAGGGGTTGCCGGTGGCGTTCAGCGAGGCGGGGGTGGCACGCTCCGGTTCGGCGAGGGTGTTCGCTTGTCCGAAATCTCGAATGCCGCTCGCAAACCCGAACGTCGTGCAAGACGGGGAACGTAGGCTCCAACCGGGGACGCGTCAATGGATCGCGCAAGGATCCGCCGAATTCACGACCGGGGTTCGACCTGCCGCACAACTCGGGCCGCATCGACGGCCGTTCACGGCCCGGCCGACGGTCAGCGGTGCTCGGGGTTGGGGAAGTCGGAACGGCAGCCGGCGTCCCACTCGGAGCGCTGGTTGCCGTGGGCGGGGATGCCGCCCGCGCGCTTGAGCAGCGCCCCCAGGTGCATGAGGTTCCAGGTCATGAAGGCGGTGTTGCGGTTGGTGAAGTCGTTCTCAGGGCCGCCGGAGCCGGGGTCGAGGTAGGACGGGCCGGGGCCCGCCTCGCCGATCCAGCCGGCGTCGGCCTGGGGCGGGACCGTGTAGCCGAGGTGCTGGAGGCTGTAGAGGACGTTCATGGCGCAGTGCTTGACACCGTCCTCGTTGCCGGTGATCAGGCAGCCGCCGACACGGCCGTAATAGGCGTACTGGCCCTGCTCGTTGAGGATGCTGGAGCAGGCGTACAGCCGCTCGATGACCTGTTTCATGACGCTGCTGTTGTCACCGAGCCAGATCGGCCCGCACAGGATCAGGATGTCGGCGGCCATGACCTTCTCGTACAGCTGGGGCCACTCGTCACGCTCCCACCCGTGCTCGGTCATGTCCGGCCAGACGCCGGTGGCGATGTCGTGGTCGACGGCGCGGATCACCTCGGTGGCCACCCCGTTCCGCTCCATCAGGAGGCGGCTCCTGTCGACCAGGCCCTCGGTGTTGCTGGTCTCGGGCGAGCGTTTGAGCGTGCAGTTGATGAACAGGGCACGCAGGTCGTCGTAGCGGTACGCGGTCGCAGCCATGGGGCGGCTCCTCAGGTGACGGGGGTACGAACCCAGCCTGGCCGCGTCGGCGCGATGCCGCCCACCGATCGGGGCCAGGAGTATGAGAGGCCACGGCCGCCGCACCGGCGCCGTCGAGGTCCGACAGATCGGGCGGCTTCCTACACGTTGCACATCGAAACACAAGGCCATAACCAGCCTCCCCAGGCGCCCGCCCCGCGCAGTCGGTGAACAGCCCCTTGGCAACGCGGTGTCGGACGTCGCAGGCGGCATCGGCGACCACAGGCGGTCTTGCCCCGGTAGGTCGGCCGCCTCAGACTTGGACGGAATCTTGGTCCGTTCAACTGCAAACAGCGTGACTCGCTCTCGTACCACAGACATGAGACCGCCCCCGGCCGTATGCCGCCGGACGTCGCTGTATCGGGAGGACAACCGTGGACGTGCGCCGCCCCTGGATAGAGGTCGACTCGCTCGAGATCGACTCGCTCGAGCGGTTCGAGGACGTGGTGGCAAAGACGGTTCAGGAATGCCAGAACGGTCTGCCGGGCCGGGCTCTGCGTGTGACGACCGACGTGGACTGGCCCGTACTTCAGGACCGTGTCGCCGGCTACGCGCGCCGCACCGAGGCGTCGTTGACGGCACATGAGTCCGGGCTGGAGTTACGCGTCCCACGGGCGGTGCTGACCGTCGAGCGGATGGCGGGGGCGGTGGCAGTCTCCTGTCACCGTACGGAGCAGCCCCCGCAGCCGTCACCGCAGGCGTTACCGGCGCCGGAGGAGGCGGCCGAGGTCTGGCAGCTCGCCGAGCGGCTGGCCGGCCTCCTGCCCCAGCCCGGCCCGGCGCTCCTCCAGGAACAGGCCCTGCTCACGGGTGCGCTGAAGCACACGAGTTGGCTGGTCGCCACGCTCGCCTGCGACGCGCTCAACCGGGCCGGGGTACCGGCGGTGCCGCAGTTCGTACGGGACCACGACCCCCTGCCGGCCGGTGAGCAGGGCGGCCCCGGCGGACTGCCACATGCCGACGGCGCCTTCACCGAGGTGTGGGAGGCGCGCATCAGCGTCGACGAGTACGCGCTCTTCGAGGCCGTGCATCCGGCGTACGCGGCGCAGATGGTGGCGGTGGGCCGTATGGTGCGGGCCCACTGCCCCGCGCTGCCGGACACCGTGCTCGATGTGGGGAGCGGCCCGGGCCTGCCGACGGTGATGCTCGCCGAGATGTTCCCCGGCGCGCGGATCGATGCGGTGGAGCCCAGCGCTGCCGCCTTTCCGCACTTGCTGCAGAACATCGCAGGGCATTCGATCGTCGCGCACAACACGGGGATAACCGATTTCGCGGGGCCGCGGAATTACCCGGTGACGGTCTCGGTCGGGGCTTCTCATCACCTGGACACCCGGCTGTTCCTCCGCGGCTTGAAGCGGCACACCGCACCGGGGGGTCTGATCGTGGTCGCGGACGAGATGATCGCCCCCTTCTCGTCGGAATCCGAGCGAACGCAGGCGATCATCGACCACCATTTCGTCTATATCGACCAGGCCCTCGCTCATATTCAGGAGGAGGATCTGCCGGCGGCCGAGCAGCAGCGGCTTCGGGCTCTACGGGACACGGACCGGCGGACGCCGACAGGGCTGCGGTCCCTGTTGGCCGAAACGCGTCGGGAACGACTCTTCTATGCCGGAGACGACAGCCCTTGGCAGCGCGTACGATTTTGCGTGCTGGAGCTGGAGGCCCTGGTGGCGGGAATCGACTACGACGTCGAACGCAAGACCTACGTCGAGAATTTCAGGGCACTGGCCGAGGACGAGGGTCTGGCATTCGTGGAACACCGCCGCGTGCATCCCACCGTGGGAAACCGTGACTTCGACGCGGGGACCCATGTTGTTGCTTTGCGTAACCCCGACTGTCGTCTGTAGCAACGAGGACGTTGTGACCGAAGACCACCGCCGCCCCCTGGCCCGCATCCACATCGAGAGCCGCGAGTGCAGTCCCCAGCTCCTTGAACGGCTGACCGGTGCGACGTACTTCCCCGAACGTCTCTTGGGGCAGGCGATCGTCAACACGGTCTGCCGCGGCGGTGGACATCTTCTCTATGTCACGGCTCCGCCCATGCTCGATGCCGATCAGCAGGTGGACTACTACCTGAGCCTGCTCGCCGGGGAGCAGGGCGGCAGTTCCTACCGGCCGCAGGAGGCGCGTGCGCGCGTCCGCATCGTGACGCTGGACGACGCCTCCTCCCGCTGGCTGAGCGAAAAGGTCCTCGACCCCGACAGCGCCGAGGCCGCCTCCGTACGAGATGTTTTGCGCGAGTTCGCGGATGCTCATCAGCGCGCCGGGGCGGATGTGCGGCTGAGCTATTTCGAGCCGTCACGGCCGCTCGAACGGTTGGCCCGCGACCTCGGTGTGCGGGGTACGCAGACGTCGTCCGCCCACATTCCGCTGGGAACCAAGCAGGGCAGCCGCCGTATCTTCGCTGCCGCGGGCGTCCCCGTCCCGGCAGGCACCGAACTGTGCGACTCCCCCGCCGCGCTCGCCGCCGCAGTGGCCGATCTGGTACGGGCGGGACACCGCAAGGTGGTGCTGAAACTCAACAGCACCGCATACGGCGGCGGGCTCGGAAACGCTCTGCTCGCATTGGACCCGGCCCTCGCGTCCGCACCGGACGACGACCTGGACCAGCTCGTCCTGAATGAGCTTCCCCGCGCGTCCTTGGTGGACGGGAAAATCACCTGGGACGATTTCGCCGCCCTCATGAAGGGGTCCGGTGCGATCGCCGAGGAAATGATCGAAGGCGACCCGCTGCTCAGCCCGAGCTTCCAAGGCCGACTGACCGACAACGGTGAGGTGGAGGTCGTCTCGACGCACGACCAGGTCCTCGGCGTCGACGGCCAGAGCTATACCGGGTGCAGCTTCCCGGCCCACGCGGATTACCGGCAGGCGGTCATCGACGGCGGAACGCGGGTGGGCGAGGCCCTGTTGCAACTCGGCGTCGGCAGCGGTGATTACGGAGTCGACTTCCTCGCAGTCCCATCAAGCGCCGGGCCCGGTGCAGACGGTTCCGAATGGCGCCTGCTCGGCTGCGAGGTCAACCTCCGCGCCACGGCCACCAAGCACGCCTTCACCATGGCCTCCGGTCTCCTCGGCGTGGCCCCGACTCCCGACGGGCGCTTCTTGTCCGACGGCACGGAATACGTCTACGTGACATCGGACGGCATCATGGACCGCCGTTACGAGGGCCTCCGCCCGTCCCAGCTGATCGATGCCGTCACCGGTTCCTCCCTCGGATACGACCCGGACCGCAGAACGGGCGTCGTGCTGCACATGATGAGCCCCGTCATGCGGCACGGAAAATTCGGGGCGCTGTGCATCGGCAAGAGCCATGCGGAGGCCGCAGAGCTCATGCGGCAGTTGCGGGAACTCATCGACCAACTGGCACGGGAAGAGGCACAGAAACAGGAACAGGAACAGGCTCAGGTGTACGCGGGCCCCTGAGCGGGGTGCGGGCGCAGCGGCGCCTCCCAGCGTCTTCCCTTCCAGGCGGAGGCGCTCGGCCGACTGCCGCACGGACGTGGCGGGCCGCCGCGAGCGACGGCAGCCTGCAAAAGCAGTCGCAGCCGCAGCCGCAGCCCCGATGCGAGCTGCGGCCCTGACTGCTCGATGACTATTCGATCGAACGCCTGAGAGGGCCAGGGGCGTGCCAGAACCAGACCTGATCCCCGGTGCGGCGTCCCTGCGCCCGGACACCGCGCTATTGCAGCCGCCCAAAGAGCCTCGCCGGGCCGGCGGAAGTCTCGACGCTCCTCGGCGGGCACGTCGGATCGCGCGGACCGGCCCTGACGCAGTTCGCCCGCTCCCCTGGCTGGCGGCCGTCGCCGCTGCCTTCTCCCTCGTCCAACTCGTCCTCGTCGTACCGGGCACAGGACTCGGCTGGGACGAGACGGTGTACGTCAGCCAGGTCAGCCCGCAGGCCCCGGCCGCGTTCTTCAGCGCGCCCCGGGCGCGAGGGATCACGTTCCTCGTGGTGCCCGTCACCGAGCTGACCACGTCCGTGACGGCGCTCCGCGTCTACCTCGCGCTCCTTTCCGGCGTCGGCCTGTTCATCGCCCTGTGGGTGTGGCGACGGCTCCTGCCCACGCCCGTACTCGCCGTCGCCGGCGGCTTGTTCGCGACACTGTGGGTCACGGCGTTCTACGGCGCGCAGGTCATGCCGAACCTCTGGGTCGCGTACGCGGCCTTGGTGGCCACCGGCTGCTTCCTGCGCGCCATCCGCCGAGGTGACCGCGGGATGCTGCCGTGCGTGGCCGCCGCGGTGGCGTTCGCCGCGTTCATGCGTCCCGTCGACGCCGTGTGGCTCGCCCTCCCGCTCGCCTTGACGGCCCTGCTGAAACGAGCCCGGCGCCTGCTCCTGCTCCTCCCTCTGGCCATCGGCCTGATCATCGGCTGGGCGCCGTGGATCATCGAGGCGTTCATGCGGTACGGGGGCTTCTCCGCCCGCCTGGAGCGAGCGAGCGAGATTCAGGGGCAGCTGGGCGCGTACTTCGCCGTCGACGACCATGCCCGCGCGCTGTCCGGCCGCGTGCTCTGCCGCCCCTGCGACGTCCCATGGGATCAGCCCGACACCAGCATCTGGTTCCTCCTGCTGCCGTTGCTCCTCGCGGGCGGCGCGTGGGCAGCCGTCCGCACCCGGCGCCAGGCGGCGGTTCTCCTCGCCACGGGCACCGGACTGGCCCTGGCGGCACCGTACTTGTTCACCGTCGGCTACGCGGCCCCCCGGTTCCTGCTGCCCGCGTACGCCCTGCTGAGCCTGCCAGTGGCGCAGTGCCTGACCCACATCGTGAGCGGATCGCGGGCACGGTCGCCGCGGCGCTGGGCCGTCACCGTCGGCACCGCCCTCGCGGTCATCGGACATCTGACGGTCCAGTACAAGGTCCTCGACGGACTGACCCGGCACGTCCGCTACGACCACACCCTGCACACACGGATCGCCGCGGAGCTGCGCGCTCAGGGAGTGCGGCCGCCGTGCGTGATCACGGGCATGGAATCCATCCGGGTCGCCTTCCGAGTCGGCTGCGCCTCCCGGCAGCCCGGTGGTCACGACCAGAGCATCACGCCCGCCGGACTGGCCGCCGCAGCCCGACAACAGCCGGTCGCCCTCCTCCTCTTCGGCGACCAACACCCCATGGCCTACGCCCGCACCTGGCGCATCCACCCCCTCCCCGCTCCCCACCACCTCCCGGACCTCCGCGCCTACCTCTCACCCACGTGCGGATGGCCCGCAGGCGGTGCGTGCTCGCGAACTGCGACCGGAGGGCCGTACTCCGTGCCGGATCGCGTGCGCTGTATCGATCCCGTACGCGAACTCCCGGAGAGCTGCCCGCACTCGGCTCAGAACACCATGGGACGGCACCCCTGCAAGCTTCACCTCCAGGCGACGGCGACGTGTCGGTGAGGTGTCCGGTGTACGGGCGGCAACCTCCGCCTTCCCGAACCTGCCGAGGCTGCCGGTGCTGCCGGTTCTGCGAGTGCTGCCGATGTGCACGATGCCGACGGCGGCGAGGGCGACGATCAGGCCGAACGCCGTCTGAGCACTGAAGGGTTCGCCGAACATCAGGGCTCCCCAGACCGCGGTGACGGGGGCCATGAGGAACATGAGCGTGTTGACCTTGGTGACTCCCGAGCGCTTCAGGATGAGCCAGTACAGCCCGTATCCGCCGAACGTGGAGAGCGCCACGAGCCAGGTGATCGCGGCCCAGAAGGAGAGCTCCGCGGGAGGCTTCGCGGCGCCGGAACTCAGCGCGAGCGCGGTGAAGATGACGGCGCTCGTGGTGCAGTGGATGGTCATCGACACCATGGGCGCGACGTGGGTGCGCGACCGGCTTTCCAGGTAGGTGGCCGCCACCAGCGAGAGCATGCCGAGGAACGGTACGAGGTAGGCCCACCAGGCCACGTCGCCGCCGGCGGAGGCGTCGGCGGTGGTGACGAGTGCGACGCCGGCGACTCCCAGCAACAGCCCGATCCACTGTCTGCGTGACACGTACTGGTGCAGGAGCGGTCCGGCCAGGGCTCCGGCGACAAGGGGCTGGACGCCGTCGATCAGAGCCGTCGTACCGCTGGAGACGCCGAGCTGGATCGCGTAGTAGACGGTGAGGAGGTAGCCGCTCTGCGACAGCGCCCCGATCAGCACCTGCCTGCCCAGACTCCGTGCCGTGAGACCGCGCCAGGTCGCCCGGGCTGCGACAGCTGCGACGGCTGCGATGGCGCCGAGGATGAGCGCCAGAGGGAGGAAGCGCCACATCAGGATCGTGACGGCGGATGCGCTGCCGGCGCCGAGCTTGGCCCCGATGAACCCGGAACTCCAGCAGAGGACGAAGGCGATCGAGAGCAGGAAGTTCACGGCCACACACCTCGACTAAACAGATCTGTCTACTCCTCCGTGTGACTATACAGATCGGTATCCTTCGACGCATGGGTACGAGCGAGAACCTGCGCCGGAACGCGATGACACCTGCCGCCGTGCGCATCCTGGAGACGGCCGGACGGCTGTTCTACGAGCGCGGCATCCACGCCGTCGGAGTGGACCTCATCGCCGCCGAGGCCGGAGTGACGAAGAAGACCCTCTACGAGCGGTTCGGCTCGAAGGAGCAGCTCGTCGTCGACTACCTCGGAGATCGCGACGAGCGCTGGCGCGTCTTCCTCGCCGAGCGCCTGGAGATGTCCGAAGCGGACCCGACCGCTCGGGTCCTGGCGGTCTTCGACGCCTCACGCGAGTGGTCGGCACGCAGCGGACCCAAGGGGTGCAGCATGGTCAACGCCCACGCCGAGATCAGCGATCCGGCCCACCCTGCGTACGCGACGATCACCCGCCAAAAGGAATGGACGCTCGCCCTCTTCACCGACCTCGCCGCGGACATCGCCCCGGACGGGGCAAAGGACCTAGGCCGATCCCTGATGCTCCTTCACGAAGGCGCGCTCGTCGCCCACGGCCTGAACATCTTCCCGGACGCCATCAGCCATGCCCGCACACAGGCGCAAGCCCTCATGGCCGCTGCCGCGGCGTCACGAGGAAGATGAAGGGGGCGTGCCCCGGGGCCAGGTAACGCCGCAACGCTGCGGCACACCCCCAACGCCGTCAGAGTTCCCGGAAGTACACGGCCGTGGGCAGCTTGACGCACCCGAGACTCTCGTACAGGGCCCGGGCCGGTGCGTGAAACGCGTCGCCGCCCGTGCCGATTTCCACCATCTTCGCGCCGGCCTGACGCAACTCGCCGAATGCGTACTCGCACAAGGCCGTGCCGACATGGGCTCGGCGGTGTCCGCTCGCGATGGCGAGCATCTCGACCGTGCCGTATCCGGCTGCTGGATCAGCGCGCCAGCCGATGTACCCGACGACGGTTCCGGCGGTCTCGGCGACCGCAACATGCTTGTGCTGCCTGGGGTCGTGCAACTTGGGGACTTCGACGCGGTAGTCGCCCCGCCAGTCGCCGTGTTGAACGTCGAAGACCTGCTCGCCCACGAGTGGCCGGAGGGACTCCTCGAAGAACGGGCGGAAGGTGTCGATGGTCAGCTCGATCAGACGCGGCAGGTCAGCCTGATCGAAGTCGCGAATGAGCATGAAGTGCACCTCTCGGAACGGAGGGAGGGAAGGAGACACCTCTGGCCCTCACGCCGTTACAAGGCGCAGGGCCGACCTCAGCCGCGAGTACGCCAGGAAGCGAAGCACTGCATGGTTCGACCCTAGACACGAGGCACGGCAGCGGCCAGTGCTTTACCGGTCCCGGGCGGGCCCTCCAACCAGCCGCCCGAAGTGCGAGACGTCGCGCGGCGCCCGCGTTCCTCCACGGCGATGAGCGAGTCCATGCCTCGCCACCAGGCGTCGGCCTCGCCCTGTACTACGAGCGGGGGCCCGAGGGCGGTCACGCCAACGCACTCCCGATCCCGCCGACCGTCGCCGCCGCATCGTCGCCATCGCCCCCGCCTACGCCGCACCGATCAGCGAATGGCTCTCCGGCAGCGCCTCCGCCTGGGAGTCCGTGATGCGCAGCCTCGCCCCCGCGGAGCGCGCCACGGTCGTCACCGCCCTCCACGACTACGAAGCCGCGCTGCAGAAGGCAAGCGACGGGCATCGGAACAACCAGCCGCGTTAGCCGCCGGCTGCCCTCGCCCCTCCGCTCACGTCGGCAACGCAGCCACCGCGGCGTGCCGCCTCGGCGACCCGCTAGGGGGTGTACTCGGCCAGAAGGAGGGCGACGTCGTCGCCGGCCCCGGGGCTGCGTAGGTGTTCCAGGAGGAGGTCGCAGGTGTCCTCCAAGGGGTGCGAGGTGCCGGTGAGCAGGTCGAGGAGGGTTTGCAGCCGCTGGTCGATGGGGTCGGCCCGGGTCTCGACGAGGCCGTCTGTGTACAGCAGGAGGCGGCTGTGCGGGGCGAGGGTGAAGCGGTGTGTGGTGAAGGTGGTGCCGCCGAGGCCGAGGGGTGGTTCGGGGGACGGGTTGATGAGTTCGGCGGTGCCGTCGGGCCGGATCAGGACCGGTGGCAGGTGCCCTGCGGTGGCCAACTCGCACTGGCCTGTGGCGGGTTGGCAGGTGACGTAGGTGCAGGTGGCGAAGGAGGGGTCGAGGCTTTCGGCGAGCCAGTCCAGGTGGTGCAGGACGTCGGCGGGCGGGATGTTGAGGCGCGCCATGGTGCGGGTGGCGGTGCGGAGTTGCCCCATGGTGGCGGCGGCTTTCACTCCGCTGCCCATGACGTCGCCGATGACCAGCGCCGTTCTGCCGTCGGCCAGGGGCAGTGCGTCGTACCAGTCGCCGCCGACTTCGGAGGTGTCGTGGGCCGGGCAGTAGCGGGTGGTGAGGTCGAGTCCGGGGCAGTCGGGCACCCGGAGGGGCAGCAGGGCGCGTTGCAGGGCGAGGGCGGTGTCGCGTTCGTGGCGGTACCAGCGGGCGTTGTCGATGGAGATGGCCGCCCGCTCGGCGAGTTCGGCGGCGAAGGCACGGTCGTCGGTGTCGAAGGGCCGTGGGTTGTGGACCCGCAGCAGTGAGAGTGCGCCCAGGACGCAGCCGTGTGCGGTGAGGGGGACGGCCAGGTAGGAGTGGGCGCCGGACCGGGTCAGCGCTTCGGAGCCGGGGGGAGTGCCGACGCGCTTGAGGGTCTCGTGGTCCAGGTGCGGCACCAGGACGGGCTGTCCGGTGGTCACGCATTCGCTGACCAGCCGGTCGGCGTCGAAGCGGGCGATCTCGCCCACCGGGTCGGCGGCCTGGGCGGCTTCGGTGGGCGGGCGGGCGGCCACGGCCAGGGGGCGAAAGGCTTTGCACTCCCCGAGGTCGGGCAGGGCCGGGTCGGCTGCTGTGAAGATCACGTCCAGTACGTCGACGGCGGCCACGTCTGCCAGGTCGTCCACGGCGATGTCGGCGAGCTCGTGCGCGGTTCGCTCCAGGTCCAGGGTTGCGCCGATCCGCACTCCGGCTTCGGCCAGGGTCGCCAACCGTCTGCGTACGTGCGCGGCGTCTGCGGCCGCCTTGTGCCGTTCCGTGTCGTCGACGACGGAGACGCCCACGCCCACGACGCGTCCGCGGCCGTCCTGGAGCCGGTAGTACGAGGCGGACCATGCGTGCAGTCGGTCGGGGTCTGGGTCGGCGGGCGTCGGACTGAGAGTGGACTGGTTCAGGATCGGCCGCCCGGTGGCCAGCACGCGACGCATGGTGGCTTCGATGCGGGAGGTGTCCGGGATGGGGATGACTTCGCAGGGGTGCAGACCGACCGACTCGCTTGCCGGCCTGCCGTGGATCTTCTCCAGAGCGGGGTTGATCAGTACGTACCGCAGGTCGGGATCCAGGACTGCCAGGCCGAACGGCGCTTGATGGAACAGGCGTGAGGCCAGGGCCAGACTGGTCTCCAGGTCGCGCAGCTGCTTCTGGTCGGTGGCGACGCCCAGGGCGTACGGGCGGTGCCGATCATCCCGGAGCGGCACGTTCCGGAATTCGGTCTGCCGCACCGTGCCGTCCTCGCAGCGCACCGGGAACCCGCCCGCCCACGCTTCACCGGCCAGCACACGGCTGAACAGCTCCAACACCTTCGGCCTGTGCTCCGGGTCGACGAGGAGCTCGGCCGCGTACTGGCCCAGGGCCGCGCCGGCGTCGTACCCGAAGAGACTCTCCGCGCCGGGGCTCCACAGCCTGATCCGGCCCTCGTCGTCGAGCACCGCCGCCGCAAGTCCCAGCAGGTCCAGCAGAGCCCCCGGCTCGGAAGCCGCCTCGCCCACCGTCGACCCGGGCGTGACGTCGTCCTGCTCCACATCGACCACCTTCTTCGGCACGCAGACCGACGCGACGGGCGGCGCGGCCGGGCACCCTCATGTTCAGAGTGCTGCGCGCCTGGCCGCACCGCATGTCGGTGAACCGTGGAGAGCGCTGCGTAGCCGAGCGGTGCCGCGCGGTGGACCTGCGGTGCGGCTGTCGGAGCGCCACAGACGGAGGTCGACCGTTGGCGTCGATCCCCACGGGAAACCGGTGTCCACGAGGGCATCTTGCCAGGTCAGCGGGGTGCAGAGCGGGGCGCACAGCCCGAGCCGGGCCCAGCCGCCGCACCGCACCCGGAGGCACGAGGCCCGCCAGGTGGGCGGCTGGTCAACTCTGCTTCACGGGCGGGTGGTTCGGGGCGACGGTGTGGAGCCAGTCGTCGACGGTGACGGTGTCCGCCCACTGCGGGAACAGCTTCTCGGTGAGCATCCGGTGGACCTCGGGGTCGGTGTCGAGACAGGCGTCGGTCAGGACGGTGAGGCCGAGGTCCAGGTCGATGGCGCGCCACAGCGTGGCGAGGACGACGCCGCTGGTGGCGATGCCGGTGAGGACCAGGCTGTGGATGCCGCGGGACCTGAGGACGAGGTCGAAGTCACTGCCGGAGAACGCGCTTCCACGTCTCTTCGTGACCACGACGTCGCCCGGCCGGGGCGCGACGGCGGGGTGGATCTCGGTTCCCGGGCTGCCCTCGGTGAACAAACCTGCCTGTACGACATGGTTGATCGGCTTGTTGCGCGGGCCGACCTCCCCTTCGCCGGGCCGGAGCGCCATGACCACGTAGATCACCGGCACACCGGCGGCGCGGGCGCCGTCGATCGCCCGCCGCAGCCGGGACAGGTAGCCGGATCCGTCGTCGGCGATCTCCACGACGTCCCGTTGGACGTCCATCACGACAAGCGCGCTGTCGGCCATGCAAACCTCCCTGGGTTTGGGGCTGTTGACACCGGGGCGTCGCCGGAGTGCTCAACACGTGTTGTCTCCCGGCGAGTTGACCGCCTCAAGACTGCCCCATCTTCTTCCCCATCCTCGCCTCTGCCGACGCGGCGGCGCACCGGTTCGCCTCGGCGCCGGAGAGCAGGCCGGGCGCGAGACGGCGGTGGACGGCGGACAGAACTCCCCACACCGTGCGGCCGAGGCGCCGCTCGTAGTGCAGCAGGGTCGCCAGGGACACCCGCCCCTCGGCCGTCCGTACGACGAGGTTGCCGGTCAGGAACCAGGAAGCGGCCTCCAGCCGGATCCAGTCCGCGCCGCGGTCGGCGATGCGCCAGCCGGCCACGGTGTCCGGTGACGGCCCTCGGCTGAGGCGCAGGCCGAGGAGGCCGCGCCAGATCAGCAGGGCCGCCGGCCCGGGTACGTCACCGAACATCGCCCGGGCCCACTGCTCCGGTGTGGCGACGGTACCGGTACGGAGGGTGAAGTCGTCGACGTAGTCGATGGCCGACAGGGAGCTCAACGAGCGGGCCGCGTCCGGGACTTGGCCCCCGACCGCCCCGGTGACCGTGCCCTGCGCTCCCCCTTCGCGGTGCGGGGTGTGCTGCGCTCCGCCTGCGCGGTGCGGGGTGCGCTGCTCCTGCCAGGCGCGTTCCTTCTGGCGGATGAACGCGGGCAGCACCAGCAGGCGTCTGAACGGTGTGATGCCGGTCAGGTAGAGCCGCCCGAGTCGGCCGTTGGGTTTGACAAGCACCGTCATGTGCAGTTCGTACCCGCCGTGCGCGGTCGGCACCCAGCCGAGGTGCATGACGGTGTGGACGGTCTTGTTCGCCATCTCCAGGGCGCACTCGTCGTCGAGCTCGTACACCGGCGTGAAGGGGCCCAACCCCGCGTTCGGCACAGGGGTGTTCGCGTGCAGGTCGTCGGGCAGCCGGTCGCGTACGGCGTCCACCCGTCCGCCCACTCCTGCGGCGGGCGCGTCCCAGCCGAAGAGAGAACCGAGCTTCCAGCGCACCGCGAACAGCAGGCGCATCAGCAGGGGATCGCGCTGCGGCTCCCGCATCGCGGCGAGCATCGCGGGGAAGTCGCCCGCTGTGGCGCCCGGCGTGCGGAACGCCCACACGTCCTCGACCTGGAAGTCGCCCGCGATCTCGTGGATGCGCCACGGGCGCGCGGCGTGCGCGCTGCCGGGAAGTCTGGTCGCCATGGCCGCTACCTCGCCGTTCCAGGTCGCACGCCGACGGCCGCGCCGGGCAGGGTCCGACCACGACCGAACGCGGCTCGGACGCACACAAAACCACTGGTCACAAGGGTGCCTCCGCTCACATACGGTAGCGTATAGATGAAGCGTAGACCTGTTTATACGGAGCCGTATACTCGGCCGAGAGTGAGGTGGGACACAGCGTGGCCACGACCCGGACCCCGCGAGAGCGTTGGATCGAAGAGGGCCTGAGCGTCCTGGCGGACGGAGGCGTCGACGCGGTCCGCGTCGAAGTCCTGGCCAAACGGCTCGGCGTCACCAAGGGCGGCTTCTACGGGCACTTCGCCGACCGGCCCGCACTGCTGCAGGCGATGCTGGACACCTGGGAGCGGGAGAGCACCGACGCGGTCATCGAACGCATCGAGCGTGAGGGCGGCGATCCGAAGACCAAGATCCACCGCGCGGGCCTGCTCACCTTCTCCGACGAACGCCTGCTGCCCATCGACCTCGCGATCCGCGCCTGGGCCCGCAACGACGAGACGGCCGCGGAGCGACTGCGCCGCGTCGACAACCGGCGCATGGACCTGCTGCGCGAGATGATCGGCACCTTCTGCGCCGACCCCGACGAGGTCGAGGCCCGCAGCCTGCTCGCGTTCTGCGCCGCCATCGGCGCCCACTTCCTCGCCGCCGACCACGAAGGCCGCACCCGCACCGAAGTCCTCACCCGCGCCGCGGACTTGCTGCTCGACCGCCCCTCCCCCGACACCTCTGGGCGGTGAGGCCGCGAGGCCTGGATAGGCTGGCGTCCGTGGATGTGACGGGGTGTCTCGGGTGTGACCTCCTGGCCGGGCGTCGGGAGCTGCCCGGGGGTGTTCTGCATGAGACCTCCGCGTGGGTGGTGAACCACGTGGTCGGTCCGATGAATCTCGGCACCTTGATCGTCGGCCCGCGCGAGCACGTCGTGGCCGTCGCCGATCTCGACGACGAGGCGGCGGCGGAACTCGGCCCTCTGCTGCGTGTCACCGCTCGCGTCGTGGAGACGTTGTGCCGGCCCGAGCAGACGTATGTCTGTACGTGGTCGCACGGGCGTGACGCGCGCAAGCACCTGCACGTCGCGGTGCAGCCGGTGACCGCCGAGGTGCGGGCCCGCTACGGCGGGCTGCGGTCCGAGCAGCTCCAGGCCCGGATGCTGGCCGACGGCGACGAGCCGGACATCGCGGAGGTCGAGCAGTTCTGCGAGCGGGCTCGTGAGCTGTTCCGGGCAATCGCCGGCTGATTTTCCGCCGGGACCACGATTCCGATTTTTGTGGCACGCACTCAACGTCTTTGTCGCGCCTCACATCATTCGTGCGGTAGTCGTCTGCGGCCATTTCCTGACCGGCGCAACCGGCGTTCCTGACCGGCACAACCGACGAATACGCAGCCACGGCCCGCCTGTCGCCCCCGGTGGCACCCGCGAGACCCCCGACCTAGCCTGAGCGAGGAATCGTCGAGCGGCCCAGGTTCCGCGTGACGGAAGGTGAGACCCTTGAACGCGTCCCACGATGGTCCGGAATCCGTGGAGCTGAAGGTCGGGCCCACTCCGCAGGGAGAACCCGAATTCCAGCCGTACCACCACCCCGCCGCGGGCTGGGGCGCCGCGAAAAGCGTCACCAAGTTCCTGGTACGCGAGCGTGAGCCCGTGGACGGGCCGCGCGCGATCGTGAAGATGAACCACGAGCGGTCCGGGTTCGACTGCCCGGGCTGCGCCTGGCCCGACGACACCAAGGGTCTGAAACTCGACATCTGCGAGAACGGCATCAAGCACGTCACGTGGGAGATGACCCGTAAGCGCGTCGACCGTGAATTCTTCGCCGCCCACTCGGTCACCGAACTCTCCGAGTGGAGCGATTTCGACCTGGAGGATCAAGGCCGGCTGACCGAGCCGATGTCGTACGACCCCGAGTCCGACCATTACGTGCCGATCAGCTGGAAGGACGCGTTCGAGCTGGTCGGCAGCACCCTGCGGGGCCTCGACGACCCGAACCAGGCGTCGTTCTACACGTCCGGGCGGCTCGGCAACGAGGCCACGTTCCTCTACCAGCTGATGGCGCGCGAGCTCGGCACCAACAACCTGCCGGACTGTTCCAACATGTGCC
Source organism: Streptomyces sp. Da 82-17 (assembly GCF_046098215.1). NCBI lineage: Bacteria > Bacillati > Actinomycetota > Actinomycetes > Kitasatosporales > Streptomycetaceae > Streptomyces > Streptomyces sp. Da 82-17. The sequence continues at coordinate 10,023 of NZ_JBJURH010000029.1, read as the reverse complement.
ACGAGGCGAGCGGCCGCGCCCTGCAGGCCTCGCTCGGCACGGGCAAGGGGACCGTCGACCTGAAGGACTGGGAGACCGCCGACGCGCTGTTCATCTTCGGCGTCAACGCGGCCTCCAACGCGCCCCGCATGCTGACCGCGCTCGCCGAGGCGTACCACCGGGGCGCGCAGATCGTGCACGTCAACCCGCTCGTGGAAGCGGCGGCGACACGGACGATCGTGCCGCACGACTTCCTCGACATGGCCCTGTTCAAGACCACGAAGACGTCCACCCTCAACCTTCAGGTGCGCATCGGCGGCGACATGGCGCTGATCCGCGGCATGGCCAAGGCGATCCTGGAGCAGTCGGCGACCGACCCGAAGGCCCTGGACCGCGAGTTCATCGACCGCCACACCACCGGCTTCGACGCGTACAAGGAACTGTGCGAGTCCACTTCCTGGGACGAGCTGGAGCTCCAGTCCGGGATCAGCCGCGCCGACATCCTGAAGGCGGCCCGTGTCTATGAAGAGGCCGACCGCTCCATCATCAGCTGGTGTCTCGGTCTCACCCAGCACGAGCACGGCGTCGACACGGTCCGCGAGATCGTCAACCTCCTTCTGCTGCGCGGCAATCTGGGCCGCGAGGGAGCCGGCCCCTCCCCCGTGCGCGGGCACAGCAACGTGCAGGGCAACCGCACCTGCGGCATCGACCACCGGCCCGACGACGCGTTCCTCGACCGGCTCGCCGAGGTCTGCAAGATCGACCCGCCCCGCGAGCACGGCCTGGACACGGTCGGCACGATCCAGGCGATGAACCGCGGCGACGTGAAGGTGTTCGTCGGCATGGGCGGCAACTTCGCGCTCGCGGCGCCCGACAGCCCCGTCACGTACGCGGCCCTGCGCAACTGCGACCTCACCGTGCAGGTCAGCACGAAGCTGAACCGCAGTCATGTCGTGCACGGCAAGCGGGCGTTGATCCTGCCGTGCCTGGGCCGCACGGAGAAGGACCATCAGCGCAAGGGCATTCAGCGGACCTCCGTCGAGGACTCGATGAGCATGGTGCACCTGTCCCTCGGCATGAAGAAGCCCGCTTCGCCGCACCTGTTGTCCGAGCCTGCCATCGTCGCGGGCATGGCCCGTGCCGCGCTGCCGTCCAGTCCCACGCCGTGGCAGTGGTACGTCGAGGACTACGACCGTATCCGCGACACCATGGCCCAAGCCCTCGACGGCTTCGAGGACTTCAACCGCCGCGTACGGCTGCCGCTCGGCTTCCGCATCAAGCAACCCGCGCGGGAGTTGGTGTTCCTCACCCCGTCGGGGCGTGCCGAGTTCTCGGCCGCTCCCCTGCCGGACGTGGTCCCCGAGGCGGGCACCCTCGCGCTCGGCACGATGCGCTCGCACGACCAGTGGAACACCACGATCTACTCCGACAACGACCGCTACCGCGGCATCAAGAACCTCCGCACCCTCGTCTTCATGAACCGCGCCGACATGCGCGAACGCGGCATCGACGACATGGCCCCCGTCGACATCACGAGCACGGCGCGCGACGGCAGCAAGCGGCACCTCAACGGCTACCTGGCCATCCCGTACGACATCCCGCGCGGCTGCGCGGCCGGGTACATGCCGGAGATGAACGTGCTGTGCGCGCTCGGCGACTACAGCACGCAGAGCGACCAGCCGATCATGAAGCATGTGAAGGTCACCATCGCGCCTGTCGGGTGAGGCGCCCTTCAGCGCCCTCGGTCTGCGTGGGCGCCGACCCACTCCTCGTCGCCGTCCGCGAACAACTGGTGCTTCCACACCGGGACTTGATGCTTGATGTCCTCGACGAGCCGGGCGCAGGCTGCGAACGCCTCTGCCCGGTGGTGGCAGGAGACGGCCGCGATCACCGCGATGTCGCCGACGTTCAGCGAGCCGGTGCGGTGCACGGCCGCCAGGGCGCGGACCGGGTGCTCGGCGGCCACTTCCTCGGCCACTCGCCGCAGTTCGCGCTGGGCGCTGGGGTGGGAGCTGTAGTCGAGGGCCGCGACCGACCGGCCGCCGTCGTGGTCGCGAACGGTGCCCACGAAGACCGCGGTGCCGCCTGCCGCGTCGTCTCCCACCGCGGCGTACACCTCGTCCAGCGAGAGCGGGGTCTCCCGGAGGCCGAGGAGCCGGATCGCGGGGTGGGCGGAGTCGGAGTCAGGGGTGTGCTGCATTTCCTCGTTCCTGTGCGCGGGGGGGGTAAGTGGCTTGCGGGTCCTGCGAGTTGGGCCGTGTTCGGGTCGGATGTGTGTCGTACGGCGGCGGGGCCGGATCTGCCGCCCGCGAACGGAGGCAGGACTTCGACGGTCCCTCCGTGGCTGAGCGGGACCGTCGCGTGGTCGCGGGTGCTGACCGGTCGGCCGTCCACGAGGAACGAGCAGTAGCCGACCACCAGGGCGAACCGGGGGCGGTCCGCGTGCAGGCGTTCGGCCTGGTCCAGGGCCTGGGCTAGGGTCGTCGCGCGGTAGGGCTCCGCGCTCGTGCCGGCGGCGGCCTTCGCTGCCGCCCAGTAGCGGATGGTGCCCTCGGGTGTTGCGGAGCTGTCCATGGCTCGTGCTTCTCCTGGTGCTCGGGTTCCGTCGTACGGGGCTGTCATGGGCCTGGTGCTGTCATGGCCCCGGTGCCGGCCGTTGCCCCGGTACGGGCAGCAGCTCCACGGCCGTGCCCTGCTGCGCGCCGCCCGGCGGGACCACGGCCAGGCCGTCGGCGAGGGCCAGGCCGCGCAGCATGGCCGGTCCGCCGAACGGGAGCGGCAGCACCGCGTCGCCTGCGCGCCGCACCGGGAGGAGCCGCGTGTGGGTCGGATGCCCCGGCAGCGCCGCACCGGCCCGTACGTGGAGTGGTGCCGCAGCCGCGTGTCCGCCGAGGCGGCGCAGCAGTGGCGCGGCGAGCGTCAGTACGCCCGCGACTGCGGCGAGCGGGTTGCCGGGCAGGCCTACGAGTCGACGGGCCCGCCCGTCGGCGTGCGGCGGCAGCTCGGCGAGCAGCATGGGGTGGCCGGGGCGTACGGCCACCGAGTCGACCAGGAGGCGGGCTCCGGCCGCGCGGAGGGTGGGGTGCAGGAAGTCGACGGGGGATTCGCGGATCGCCTCCGCCAGTCGTGTCGGGTCGTCCATGACCGTGCGGTGGCTCGTCACGTCCGCGCCGAGGCTGTGCAGCCAGGGCGGGAGCAGCGGTCCGAGCGCGTCCCGGATCCGTCCGTCGCGCGGCGGCCCGGAGTGCAGCAACTCGTCGCCCAGTACGAGGAGTTCGACGGTCGGACGGCGGTGCACGGCGAGCGTGTCGTAGCCCGCGGCGGCCGCCAGGCCCAGGGCGGACGGAGTCACGGTGGCCCCGGCGGGCAACAACAGATCGCCCGTACCGCATTCCTGACCGCGGGGCCGGATGTCGCGGCCCGGGGGCACGGGTTCTGTACTGCCCGAGCGGTCGTGCAGCGTGCCGGAACGGCCTGCCAACTCGCCGTGTTCGCGGCGCAGCACCGAAGTCGCGCCGACGGGGAGCCGCGCCCCGGTGGCGATGGCCACGGCGCTCCCCTCGGCGAGCAGGGCGGGCCGGTCACCGGCGAGTACGGCTTCGCTGCCGACGTGCCAGGGCCCGGGGCCGGCGACGGCCCAGCCGTCCATCGCGGACGTGTCGAACGGCGGCAGATCCGTCAGCGCGGTCAAGGGTGCGGCGAGGGCGTGGCCGAGCGTCCCGTCCGACGGCAGCGTGACGGCGGGCAGCGGTTCGGCGCAGTCACGGGCGCGCCGTCGGGCTTCGCTCCAGGTCGGTGCATACCCATGCCCATGCCCATGCCCATGCCCATGCCCTGTCATGGTCCGGGTCCCGGTCATGCGGTGTCCGCGTCCTGGCGTTCGGCGGCCCAGCGTTCCGCGAGCGCCATGACCTTGCGGTCGGCTGCCGCCACGGCTTCCGGTCCGCCGCCTTGGGCCGCGGCCGCGTATCCCACGAGGAACGACGTGAGCGGTGCGGCGGGACGGGCCACTCCGTGTGCCACCACCTTCGTCATCTCCAGCAACTCCGGTACGTCGACGTCCAGTTCGACGTCGAGCTCGTCCTTCACCGCGTCGATCCACTTGCGCATGCCATGCACCTTCTCTTCGGTCTCATCCGCTGGTTCTGCCTCTTCGGTCCCTTCTGTGCTCACCCGCCGATCGCCGACATCGGTCGTTCGGGGCGGCGGAAGTCGGGGCTGCCGACCGCGTGGCCGGGTCCCTTGCCGCCGACGCAGGTGCGCCAGGCCCGTTCGATCCCGGCGTCGTCGGCGCCGCCGCGCAGCAGGGCCCGCAGGTCGGACTCGTCGGTGGCGAACAGGCAGTTGCGCAACTGGCCGTCGGCGGTGAGGCGGACCCGGTCGCAGCTCCCGCAGAACGGCCGGGTGACGCTGGCGATCACGCCGACGAGCGCGTCCGTACCGTCGATCCGCCACTCCTCGGCGGGTGCGTTGCCGCGCCGCTCGACCGGCGTGAGGTCGAAGCGGGCGCCGAGCCGGTCGAGGATCTCCTCGGCGGTGACCATCCGCTCGCGGTCCCAGGCGCCCTGGGCGTCGAGCGGCATGGACTCGATGAACCGCATCCGGTAGCCGTGCTCGACGGCGAAGGCCGCGAGGTCGGCGATCTCGTCGTCGTTGACGCCCCGCACCGGCACGGCGTTCACCTTGACCGGGGCGAGGCCCGCAGCGTGGGCTGCGCGCAGGCCGTCGAGTACGTCGGGGAGGCGGTCGCGTCGGGTGATCTCGGCGAACCGCTCGGGGCGCAGGGTGTCCAGGCTGACGTTGACGCGGTCGAGGCCCGCCTCGCGCAGGGCTTCGGCGCTGCGGGCCAGGCCGATACCGTTCGTGGTGATCGACAGCTCCGGCGGATGCGCCAACGCGGCCAGGCGCGCGACCAGTTGAGGCAGCCCGCGGCGCAACAGCGGTTCGCCGCCGGTCAGCCGGACCGAGGTGATGCCGAGCCGGTCCGTGGCGATCCGGACGAGCCGGACCACCTCGTCGTCGGTCAGCACTTCGGCCCGTGGCAGCCAGTCGAGGCCTTCCGCGGGCATGCAGTACGTGCAGCGCAGGTTGCAGCGGTCGGTCAGCGAGACCCGCAGGTCCGTGTGCACCCGGCCGAAACGGTCCACCGGCGGCGCCTGCCCGGCGGGGTGGGCGGCCCCGGCTCGGCCGTGCTTCGGCGCGGTCGGCGCGCCGGTCGGGTCGGTCGGGTCGGAGTTCGGTTGCGGCACGGTATGCCTTCTTCCTCTGCCCGAGGGCAGGTGTGCGGTGCGGGTACGCGGGCCCGGTCGGCGTCAGCCGGGGATGTGCTGGACGCCGATGCGCCGGCGGAACACCCAGTACGTCCACCCCTGGTAGAGCAGGACGAGGGGTGTGGCGAAGGCCGCGACCCACGTGATGATGCGCAGCGTGTACGGCCCCGCCGCCGCGTCGGCGGCCGTGAGGCTCCAGGCGGAGTCGAGGATCGACGGCATGACCTGCGGGAAGAGGGCGACGAAGAGCATCGCGAAGGTCGCCGTCACCGTGGCCCCCGACCAGACGAACGCCCAGCCCTCCCTGCCCCGGCCCGTCGCGAGCAGCGCGGCCGCCAAGGTCAGCACCGCTACGACGGCCACGACGAGGCTCGCGTAGTTGCCGGTACGGAGCTGCGTCACGGCCAGGAAGGCGATGAGCAGGGCCGCGACCAGCAGCCCCGAACCCTGGGCGAGGCCGCGGGCTCGGCGCCTGATGTCTCCGGCCGTCTTCAGCGAGGTGAACACGGCGCCGTGGAACGTGAACAGCCCGGTGGTGGTGAGGCCGCCGAGGAGCGCGTACGGGTGGAACAGCACGGACAGGTCGGCGTCCATGTTCCTGTCGGCGCCGATGGGCAGTCCGTACACCATCGCGGCGAAGAGCAGGCCCCACAGGAAGGACAGCACCAGAGACGTCCAGAAGACGGCCGCTTCCCAGTTGCGCTTCCAGCGTGTGCCGTCGCGCTTGTGGCGGTACTCGAAGGCCACGCCGCGCAGGATCAGGCACACCAGGATCGCGAACATCGGCAGGTAGAAGCCGCTGAAGAGGGTGGCGTACCAGTCGGGGAAGGCCGCGAAGGTGGCGCCGGCGGCGGTGACCAGCCAGACCTCGTTGCCGTCCCAGACGGGGCCGATGGTGTTGATGAGCACCCTGCGTTCCTTCTCGCCCCGGGCCAGGAGCCGCGTCAGGATGCCGACGCCGAAGTCGAAGCCCTCCAGGAAGAAGTAGCCGGTCCACAGGACGGCGATGGCGGCGAACCATATGTCGTGGAGTTGCACGGTCCGGACTTTCTGTACGTGGGGCGCGGTCAGTAGGCGAACGTGAGCGGCCGGTCGGCGTCGTCCTCGCGTGCGGACGGTCCGCGCAGCTTCGGGTCGCGTGCGGGCGGCTGCTCCGAGGTGTGCGGTCCGGCGCCGGCGTACGTGACGAGCAGGCGGACCTCGATGACGGCGAGTGCGGCGTAGAGCAGGGTGAAGCCGATGAGCGTGACGAGTTGCTCGGTGCCGGAGACTCCGGGCGAGACGCCGTCGGCGGTGCGGAGCAGCCCGTACACGGCCCAGGGCTGGCGGCCCATCTCGGTGAAGATCCAGCCCCAGGCGTTGGCGATGAGCGGGAAGGCCATGGTGAGGATGGCGACGCGCCAGGCCAACCCTGTTGCCGCGGCGCCGAGTTCGCGGTTCCTCGTGAGCATGAGGCGGGGCACTTCGTCGTGGGCGGTGCGGTGTTCGGTGGCGACCCGGAACTTGCGTCGGGTCAGCCACAGGCCGGCGGCGCCGAGAGCGAAGGTGCCCATGCCGAAGCCGATCATTCCGCGGAACGCCCAGTAGGTGACGGGCACGTTGGGGAGGTAGTCGGCGGGTTCGCCGCCGTACTCCTTCGCCGCTTCGGCCGCGATGTCGTTGATGCCGGGGACCGGTGAGCTGAAGTCGCCGTGCGCGAGGAAGGAGAGCAGGCCGGGGATCTTGAGGTCGACGGTGTTGTGTCCCTCGTCCACGTCGCCGACGGCGAACGCCGAGAAGGGGGCGGGTGCTTCGGTCTCCCAGAGCGCTTCGGCCGCCGCCATCTTCATCGGCTGCTGCTCGAACATCACCTTGCCGAGGGTGTCGCCGCTCAGGGCGGTTCCGAGGCCGAAGACCACTGCGAGGGTCAGGCCGAGCCGCAACGACGTGCGCATGACCGCCACTTGCTCGAGGTCGGTCGTCCTGCCCGCGCGCTGCCGGCGGGAGGCGCGCCGCAGGTGGACGGCGGAGATGCCGATGAGCAGGGCCGCGCCGGTCAGGAAGGCGGCGGTGAGGGTGTGGACGACGACGACCACGGTGGTCTCCTGGAACAGCGCGGCGCCGATGTCGGTCAGGTGCGCCTTGCCGCTCGCCTCGTCGACGCTGTAGCCGACGGGGTGCTGCATGAAGGAGTTGGCGGCCAGGATGAAGTAGCTGGACAGCACGGTGCCGACGGAGACGATCCAGATGCAGGTGCAGTGGATACGCTTCGGCAGCTTGTCCCAGCCGAAGATCCACAGCCCGATAAAGGTGGACTCGAAGAAGAAGGCGAGCAGCGCTTCGAGGGCCAGCGGCGCCCCGAACACGTCGCCCACGAAGCGGGAGTAGTCCGACCAGTTCATGCCGAACTGAAACTCCTGGACGAGACCGGTGACCACGCCCATCGCGATGTTGATCAGGAAGAGCTTCCCCCAGAACTTCGTGGCGGGGAAGTACTTGTCCTTCCCGGTGCGCACCCAGGCGGTCTCCAGACCTGCGGTGACGGCGGCCAGACTGATCGTCAGCGGCACGAACAGGTAGTGGTAGACCGTGGTCATACCGAACTGCCATCGCGCGATCGTCTCCGGGGCCAAGGCCAGGTCCACGGCAGATGTCTCCTCACTGACATCGAATGAATTCCCTCGCGCCCCACATTCCGCCGCGACGGGAAAACAAGTCAAAGAGGAAGCCCTTATCGGTTGATCGGTGACGCCTATTTCCGCCCCCGATCCACGCCGCCACCTGCGAAAACAGGCAATAGGCAGCACCTATCAGCCCATCGGAAACCCCTCTTTGACAGTCTTCTCGACGTCAACAGAAACTACTTTCCGGCAACGGAGTCGAATTCGACTGAATGCGGTATCAGGAAAAGAGGCAGTTCCGATCATGAGTGGCATCGAAGACCCGCGTGACGACCTGAAGGTGACCGAGCCCAAGACCTGGGCGACGGGCGTTCCGGCGGTGACGCACGCTCTGGAGTATTCGCTGTCGCAGACCTCCCCGCGCAGGACCGCGCTCACCCTGCTCAACATCAACCAGGCCAAGGGCATCGACTGCCCGGGCTGTGCCTGGCCCGAACCACCCGCGGGCAAGCGGCACTTGAACGAGTACTGCGAGAACGGCGCCAAGCACATCAACGACGAGGCGACCTCGCGCCGCGTCACCCGCGAGTTCTTCCGCGAGCACTCCATCGCCGAGCTCGACGGCAAGTCGGACTACTGGCTGAACCAGCAGGGCCGCCTGACCGAGCCCATGGTCAAGCGCCCCGGTGCCACGCACTACGAGCCGATCGGCTGGGACGAGGCGTTCGAGATCCTCGCCCGCGAGCTGAAGGCCCTGGCCTCCCCCGACGAGGCTCTGTTCTACGTATCGGGGCGGCTCAACAACGAGGCGGCCTTCCTGCTCCAGCTCTTCGCCCGCGCGTACGGCACGAACAACCTGCCCGACTGCTCCAACATGTGCCACGAGTCCAGCGGCTTCGCCATGGCGGAGAGCCTCGGCATCGGCAAGGGCAGCGTCTCCCTCGACGACATCCACAACTCCGACCTAGTGTTCGTCGTCGGCCAGAACCCCGGCACCAACCACCCGCGCATGCTCTCCGCCCTGGAGCAGACGAAGCGGAACGGCGGCCAGGTCGTGGCGGTGAACACGCTGCCCGAGGCGGGCCTGATGCGGTTCAAGAACCCGCAGAAGGCACGCGGCGTCATCGGTCGCGGCACGGCGATAGCCGACCAGTTCCTGCACATCCGCGCGGGCGGCGACCTCGCCCTGTTCCAGGCCCTGAACCGGATGCTCCTCGAAGCGGGCGACGCCGCGCCGGGCACCGTCCTCGACCACAGCTTCATCGACGCCCACACCACCGGCTTCGCAGAGTTCGCCGAGCACGCGCGCAGCGTCTCCTGGGAGCACATCCTCGAAGCGACCGGCCTGCCCCGCGAGGAGATCGACGAGCTCTTCGACCGCGTCCTCAACGCCGGGAAGATCATTGTGTGTTGGGCGATGGGCCTGACCCAGCACAAGCACGGCGTCCCGAGCATCCGCGAGGTCATCAACTTCCTCATGGTGCGCGGCAACATCGGCCGCCCCGGCGCGGGCGTCTGCCCCGTACGCGGGCACAGCAACGTGCAGGGCGACCGGACCATGGGCGTCTGGGAGCAGATGTCGCAGGAATTCCTCGACGCGCTGGAGAAGGAGTTCGGGTTCACCCCGCCCGCACACCACGGGCTCGACGCCGTCAACGGCATCCACGCGATGTACGAAGGCCGGGCCAAGGTGTTCCTCGGAGTCGCGGGCAACTTCATCCGCGCCACCCCCGACAGCGCCGTCACCGAGGAGGCGATGCGCAAGTGCCGGCTCACCGCGCACATCTCCACCAAGCTCAACCGCTCCCACACGGTGTGCGGCGACACGGCACTGATCCTGCCCACGCTCGGCCGCAGCGACCGGGACGTGCAGAACGGCGTGGAGCAGTTCATCACCGTCGAGGACTCGATGAGTGAAGTGCACGCCTCCCGCGGCAAGTTGCCGCCCGCCTCGCCGCACCTGCTCAGCGAGGTCGCGATCATCGCCCGGATGGCACGCGCCACACTCGGCGACGAACCCGCCCTGCCCTGGGAGGAGTTCGAGAACGACTACGGCACCATCCGGGACCGGATATCCCGCGTGATCCCCGGATTCGAGAACTTCAACGCCCGCGTCTCCGTACCCGGCGGCTTCACCCTCCCCAACCCCGTCAACTCGTACGTGTTCCCCACCC
>NZ_JBJURH010000028.1:68058-107972 GCF_046098215.1 Streptomyces sp. Da 82-17 | reverse complement strand
CTCTTCGTCCCTGGCCGCCCGTTCCGGCCGGAAGGGACGCGTCGATCCGTACGCCCTGGACGGCGTCGGCCCGTACGTCCTGGCTCGCACGCGCGAAACCGCACCCGCCCGCCCACATCGCCCCCCCCCAGAAAGCGTCCCCATGCCCGCACCCCACCCGCCGCCCCCGCAGGACGAACGCCTCGCGCGTATCGCCCTCAGTCGCATCCTCGAACCCGGAGACGGCAACACCGGCCGCTGGCTTCGTACTTACGGCGCCACCGGCCTCCTCCACCGCCTCTCCCATCCCGACGCCCCACTGTCCGGCGTCGGCCCCAAGCGCCTCGCGGGGCTGCGTAACCGCGCCACCCTCACCCACCCCCAGACCGACCTCGACGCCGCCCACGCCGTCGGAGCCCGCTTCCTCATCCCCACCGACCCCGAATGGCCCGGCCAACTCCAGGACCTCGGCGACACCCAGCCCCTCGGCCTCTGGGTCCGCGGCAACGCCGACCTGCGGATCTGGGCCCTGCGCTCCGTCGCGCTCGTAGGCGCACGCGCCTGCACCGAGTACGGGGCGCACATGGCCGCCAAACTCGCCGCCGGGCTGGCCGAACACGGCTGGGTCGTCGTCTCCGGCGGCGCCTACGGCATCGACGGCGCAGCCCACCGCGCCACCCTCGCCGCAGGCGGCGCCACCGCGGCCATCCTCGCCAACGGCATCGACGCCCCCTACCCCCGCGGCCACACCGGGCTCCTCCAGCGCATCGCCCAACAAGGCCTGCTCATCGGCGAGTTACCCCCGGGCGCCCACCCCACCGCCTACCGCTTCATCCAGCGCAACCGCGTCATCGCCGCCCTCACCCGCGGCACCGTCGTCGTCGAAGCCGCCCACCGCAGCGGCGCGCTCGTCACCGCCCGCAACGCCACCCGCCTCGGCCGCCACACCATGGGCGTCCCGGGCCCCGCCACCAGCGGGCAGTCGGCGGGCGTCCACCAACTCCTGCGCGGCGAGGCCACCCTCGTCACCGACGCCGCCGAAGTCATCGAACTCATCGGGGAGATGGGCCAACTCGCGCCCGAACCACGCGGCCCCGTCGTGCCCAGAGACCTCCTCGAACCCCGCGCCGGCCGCGTGCTCGCCGCCCTGCCCGCAGGCCGCCCCGCACCCGTCGCCCTCATCGCCGCCGAAGCCGCCGCCACCACCGACGACACCATCGCCAGCCTGTACGAACTGCAATCCCTCGGATTCGTCGAACGACACGGCGACAACTGGAAGTTGACACGCCAGAGCACCCGAAGCGACTTTTCGCGATGCGAAGACAAACGCGAAGACACCGGAAACGTCACGTTGCGCCGTCCGGACGATCCCCGATGACCTTGGCAGATTCTGTGATTTCGGCTCCGCAAGCCGCAGTCGCGCACCCGACGAGAAGGAGGTGTGCCAACCCCGACTGAACAAGCCGACGCCGACAGATCCCCTACTCTTCGCACACTGCGACACTCCAGTCACGCTACGCTCACAAAGCTTCCGACTCCGATGCGCACGTACTCGAACCACAGCAGAACGGCTCAAGGCAACGAATGCCCCAGCACACCTCCGGGTCCGACCGGGCAGCGGCCATTCCCCCCGCCGCCCGTGACGGCGCGCGGCCACCCGCACCCTCGTCGCTCGACGAACTCTGGAGGTCGTACAAGGCGACGGGCGACGGACGACTGCGCGAACAACTGATCCTCCACTACTCACCGTTGGTGAAATACGTCGCCGGCCGTGTGAGCGTGGGTCTGCCGCCCAACGTCGAACAAGCGGACTTCGTGTCCTCCGGCGTATTCGGACTCATCGACGCCATCGAGAAGTTCGACATCGACCGCGAAATCAAATTCGAGACGTACGCCATCACCCGCATCCGCGGCGCCATGATCGACGAACTCCGCGCCCTCGACTGGATCCCACGCTCCGTACGGCAAAAGGCACGCAACGTCGAACGCGCCTACGCGACGCTCGAAGCGCAACTCCGCCGCACCCCCTCCGAAAGCGAAGTCGCCGCGGAGATGGGCATCCCGCTGGAAGAACTCCACTCCGTCTTCAGCCAGTTGTCCCTCGCCAACGTCGTCGCCCTCGAGGAACTCCTGCACGTCGGCGGGGAGAGCGGCGACCGGCTGAGCCTCATGGACACCCTCGAGGACACCGCCGCCGAGAACCCCGTCGAGATCGCCGAGGACCGCGAGCTCCGCCGGCTCCTCGCCCGGGCCATCAACACGCTGCCGGAGCGCGAGAAGACCGTCGTCACGCTCTACTACTACGAAGGCCTCACCCTCGCCGAGATCGGCAACGTCCTCGGCGTCACCGAGAGCCGCGTCAGCCAGATCCACACCAAGTCCGTCCTCCAGCTGCGCGCCAAGCTCGCCGGCTTCGGACGCTGAATCGGTCCTGCCTCCACGACCACGCACAACGGCCCGCGAAACCGCCCGAGGCGCTAGCCCGACGCGACGGCGCGTACGAACGCCGCACACGCGGACAACGCGCCCAGGACCACCACACCGCCGCTGGAACCCCGCCCCAGCCGACTCCCGTACAGGACGTCCGCTCCGTACAGTGGGACACGTGCCAAGGATTCGAGCGGCCTCAGTGGCCGAGCACCGGTCGATGCAGCGCGGCGCCCTCCTTGACGCCGCCCGGTCCCTGCTGTCCGAGGGCGGTACGGAGGCGCTGACCTTCCCCGCGCTCGCCGAACGCACAGGGCTGGCCAGATCCTCCGTCTACGAGTACTTCCGCTCCCGCGCCGCCGTCGTCGAGGAACTCTGCGAGGTCGACTTCCCCGTCTGGGCCGCCGAGGTCGAATCGGCGATGCAGGCCGTCGAGGGCCCGGAAGCCAAGGTCGAGGCGTACGTCCGCAGTCAGCTCGCCCTCGTCGGCGACCGCAGGCACCGCGCCGTCGTCGCCATCTCGTCCAGCGAGCTCGACGCGGGCGCTCGCGAGAAGATCCGCGCCGCGCACGGCGGCCTCGTCGCCATGATCGTCGAGGCGCTCGAAGCCCTCGGCCACGAACAACCCCGCCTCGCGGCGATGCTCCTCCAGGGCATCGTCGACTCCGCGGTACGACGTATCGAACTCGGCGCGGCCGAGAACCCGGACGCGATCACGGACGCGGCTGTGCGCATGGCGCTACGCGGCGTCCAGGGCTGAACCCAGCGGCAGCAACCGCGAAGGCCCCCGGTCGAGCAGGCGCGGCGGCAGCAGGGCGAGAGGGTCGAGATAGGCCGTTCCCCGGCGCAGGCCCCAGTGCAGACAGGACTGCGGGCAGTGGGGGACCGAGTCGCCGGTCCGTGGCCGCTCCACTCTCGCCACGACCTCGCCTGCGGCCACCTCGTCGCCCTTCTCGACGAGTGCACGCACGGGTTCGTACGTGGTGCGCAGAGGCGGGTCGCCGGTGTCGGCGTGGTCGATCGTGAGGACTCCTCTGTTCGCGACGCGTCCCGCGTAGGCGATGCGGCCGGGCGCCGGGGCGCGCACCTCGGTGCCGGGCGGTGCGGCGAGGTCGACGCCGCGGTGTCCGGGACCGTACGGCGAGGCCGGCGGGTCCCAGCCGCGGAGGACCGGTGGACCGGCGCCGCCCGTACCGCGGACGGGCCAGGCCCACGCGGCGGCCTCGGCGTACGACCCTGCCGAGTCCGGCCCCGCGGCGTCCCGGAGGGGCTCCCTCCACGCCCCAAGAGCGCCCGCGGCCATGAGCCACAGCAGGGCGCAGGGCAAGGCGCAGATCAGCGCGGCGAGGGGCCGGGTTCGGGGTGTGAGACGCATGGCTGGAGCTTGCCGCGGAACGGGCTCCCGGCGGTGATCTTGGTGCGGATCTGTGGAGTACCGGCCGGTTGTGGATATCGGCGTCACCCGGTACGTCGCGGGTCCCGTACACTTCATGTGGCGATCCGGGCCACCGGGTCGACTTCGCACGCCCCGACACCTGGCCGAAACGCCGAAGGTGTCAGCGCCCCTCGGTCCCGTACGCAGGTACGTGGCACGGCGCGCGCCGGGGTGTCAGGACACAACCGAGAAAAACACAAGGAGTACGGCCATGGCCGTCGTCACGATGCGGGAGCTGCTGGAAAGCGGCGTCCACTTCGGTCACCAGACCCGTCGTTGGAACCCGAAGATGAAGCGCTTCATCTTCACGGAGCGCAACGGCATCTACATCATCGACCTGCTCCAGTCGCTGTCGTACATCGACCGCGCCTACGAGTTCGTCAAGGAGACCGTCGCCCACGGCGGCACGGTCATGTTCGTCGGCACGAAGAAGCAGGCGCAGGAGGCCATCGCCGAGCAGGCCACCCGCGTCGGCATGCCCTTCGTCAACCAGCGCTGGCTGGGCGGCATGCTCACCAACTTCTCGACCGTCTACAAGCGCCTGCAGCGCCTGAAGGAGCTCGAGCAGATCGACTTCGAGGATGTGGCCTCCTCCGGCCTCACCAAGAAGGAGCTCCTGGTCCTCTCGCGCGAGAAGGCCAAGCTGGAGAAGACCCTCGGCGGTATCCGCGAGATGCAGAAGGTGCCCAGCGCCGTCTGGATCGTGGACACCAAGAAGGAGCACATCGCCGTTGGTGAGGCCCGGAAGCTGAACATCCCGGTCGTCGCGATCCTCGACACCAACTGCGACCCCGACGAGGTCGACTACAAGATCCCCGGCAACGACGACGCGATCCGCTCCGTCACGCTGCTCACCCGCGTCATCGCCGACGCCGTCGCCGAGGGCCTCATCGCCCGCTCCGGCGGTGCCGGTGAGGGCAAGGGCGAGAAGGCCGCCGGCGAGCCGCTCGCCGAGTGGGAGCGCGACCTGCTCGAGGGCGAGAAGAAGGCCGAGGCCGACAAGCCGGCCGACGCCGAGAAGGCCGCCGAGGCCGAGAAGCCGGCTGACGCCCCGGCCGCCGAGCAGGCCTGACCTTTCACAGGTCACAGGTTCGGTAGGTGACGGCGGGGGCCCTGGCGCCCCCGCCGTCGACCCGTCACCGTAGATCCGCACCTCTGGTCGCCCGTGTTCGAGCCCGGCGGCCGTCACAGACTTCGAGAAAGATTCACTGAATCATGGCGAACTACACCGCCGCCGACGTCAAGAAGCTCCGGGAGCTCACCGGCGCCGGCATGATGGACTGCAAGAAGGCGCTCGACGAGGCCGAGGGCAACGTCGACAAGGCCGTCGAGGCGCTCCGCATCAAGGGCCAGAAGGGCGTCGCCAAGCGCGAGGGCCGTTCCGCCGAGAACGGTGCCGTGGTCTCCCTGATCGCCGACGACAACACCTCCGGTGTCATCGTCGAGCTGAAGTGCGAGACGGACTTCGTCGCCAAGGGCGAGAAGTTCCAGGCCGTTGCCAACGCGCTCGCCGCGCACGTGGCCGCCACCAAGCCCGCCGACATCGAGGCGCTGCTCGCGTCCGAGATCGAGGCCGGCAAGACCGTGCAGGCGTACGTCGACGAGGCCAACGCCAACCTCGGCGAGAAGATCGTCCTGGACCGCTTCGCCCAGTTCGAGGGCGCGTACGTCTCGGCGTACATGCACCGCACCATGCCCGACCTGCCCCCGCAGATCGGTGTTCTGGTCGAGCTGGACAAGGCCGACGCCGACCTCGCGAAGGGCGTTGCGCAGCACATCGCCGCGTTCGCCCCGAAGTACCTGACCCGTGACGACGTCCCGGCCGAGGTCGTGGAGTCCGAGCGTCGCGTCGCCGAGGAGACCACGCGCGCCGAGGGCAAGCCGGAGGCCGCGCTCCCGAAGATCGTCGAGGGCCGCGTCAACGCGTTCTTCAAGGACGCCACGCTGCTCGGCCAGCCGTACGCGCTGGACAACAAGAAGTCCGTCGAGCAGGTCCTCAAGGAGGCCGGTGTCACCCTGAAGCGCTTCTCGCGCATCAAGGTCGGCATCTGAGTCCGTACCGCGCTCGACTCAAGACCCCGCTAGGGTCGACAGCAGCCGTCCGGGACAGGATGCGCCCGCGGAGTGCCGCGGGCGGCGGGCGGCCGCAGATCTGACGAGGAGGCCATTGCCGCAGTGGGACGCAAGTACCCCCGGCAATGGCCTTCTTGTATGTGCACCACGAGGAGATCTCCATGACCAAGGCCGACAACAGCGGCGACGGGAAAACGACCGGCCGATTTCTGCTGAAGCTCTCCGGCGAGGCGTTCGCCGGCGGCGGAGGCCTGGGCGTCGACCCCGACGTGGTGCACGCCATCGCCCGCGAGATCGCGGCCGTGGTCCGGGACGGCGCGCAGATCGCCGTCGTCATCGGCGGTGGCAACTTCTTCCGCGGTGCGGAGCTGCAGCAGCGCGGCATGGACCGGGCCCGCTCCGACTACATGGGCATGCTCGGCACGGTCATGAACTGCCTCGCCCTGCAGGACTTCCTGGAGAAGGAAGGCATCGACAGCCGGGTGCAGACCGCCATCACGATGGGGCAGGTCGCCGAGCCGTACATTCCGCTGCGTGCGGTGCGGCACCTGGAGAAGGGCCGCGTCGTGATCTTCGGCGCCGGTATGGGCATGCCGTACTTCTCCACCGACACCACCGCCGCGCAGCGCGCCCTGGAGATCGACGCCGAGGCGATGCTGATGGGCAAGAACGGCGTCGACGGGGTGTACGACTCGGACCCGAAGAAGAACCCCGACGCGGTGAAGTTCGACGCCCTCGAGTACGGCGAGGTCATCACCCGGGACCTGAAGGTGGCCGACATGACCGCCATCACCCTGTGCCGGGACAACAGCCTTCCCATCCTGGTCTTCGAGTTGCTGGCGGCGGGCAATATCGCCCGCGCCGTCAAGGGTGAGAAGATCGGCACTCTCGTGAGCGACCAGGGCACCCGGTCCTGACCCTCATCTCCCGGGCCTGGCCCGGGGGATGGACAATGTCCTGCCGGTCGGACACCGTGCAGGAAGAGACGCGACGCAGCCGGTGCCCTTGCCGTACCCGCAGACGGGACGCGCGGGGCGCCCCCAGCCCACTCAAGACACGCAGGAGCAAGTGGTGATCGAAGAGACCCTCCTCGAGGCCGAGGAGAAGATGGAGAAGGCCGTCGTGGTCGCCAAGGAGGACTTCGCCGCGATCCGTACGGGGCGTGCGCACCCGGCGATGTTCAACAAGATCGTGGCCGACTACTACGGCGCGCTGACGCCGATCAACCAGCTGGCCTCGTTCTCCGTGCCGGAGCCGCGCATGGCCGTGGTGACGCCGTTCGACAAGAGCGCGCTCCGCAACATCGAGCAGGCCATCCGCGACTCGGACCTGGGCGTCAACCCGAGCAACGACGGCCACATCATCCGAGTGGTGTTCCCCGAGCTGACGGAGGAGCGCCGCAAGGAGTACATCAAGGTCGCCAAGG
Organism: Streptomyces sp. Da 82-17; assembly: GCF_046098215.1. Taxonomy (NCBI): domain Bacteria; kingdom Bacillati; phylum Actinomycetota; class Actinomycetes; order Kitasatosporales; family Streptomycetaceae; genus Streptomyces; species Streptomyces sp. Da 82-17. The sequence goes on along the minus strand of NZ_JBJURH010000028.1, from coordinate 100,632 downwards.
GCAAGGCCGAGGACTCCAAGGTCTCGATCCGCTCGGTGCGCCGCAAGGCCAAGGACACCATCGACAAGGCCGTCAAGGACGGCGAGGTCGGCGAGGACGAGGGCCGTCGCGCGGAGAAGGAGCTCGACGACACCACCGCGAAGTACGTCGCGCAGGTGGACGAGCTGCTCAAGCACAAGGAAGCCGAGCTGCTCGAGGTCTGATGAACGACTCTTCGTGGGGGGCTCCGCCGCCGGCCGGTTACATGGGACCGCCCGGGACGGGCCCCGTCCAGGGGCGCCCCCCGGCGGGTCCTGCCTACGATGAGGCCGGCGCGCAGCAGACTCGGCCCATGCCGACCGTGCCCGGTGTGCCCGACACCGGCAAGGCCGCCGCAGACCGGTACGACAGCGAGGCGGGGGCCGCTCTGACGAGTGGCCCCTTGTTCCGCGACGAGATGTTGCAGGAGCCCATGGCCAGTCCCACACCTCAGGTTCCGCAGCCGTCCCGGAAGAAGCGTGCGGGCCGCGATCTGCGGGCGGCCATAGGGGTCGGTGTCGGACTCGGCGCGGTCATCGTGGCGTCGCTGTTCGTCGTCAAGGCCGTGTTCGTCGCGGTGATAGCGGTCGCCGTGGTGGTCGGCCTGTGGGAGCTGACGACGCGTCTGCAGGAGCGCAAGGACATCAAGGCGCCGCTCGTGCCGCTCGCGGTGGGCGGCGCGGCGATGGTCGTCGCCGGGTACGTGCGCGGCGCCGAGGGTGCCTGGGTGGCGATGGCGCTGACCGCGCTCGCCGTCCTGGTGTGGCGGATGACGGAACCGCCCGAGGGCTATCTGCGGGACGTCACGGCCGGGGTGTTCGCCGCGTTCTACGTGCCGTTCCTCGCCACGTTCGTGTCGATGATGCTGACCGCGGACGACGGTGCGGAGCGGGTGCTCACGTTCCTGCTCCTCACGGTCGTCAGCGACACCGGGGCGTACGCGGTGGGCTGGCGGTTCGGCAAGCACAAGCTGGCGCCGCGCATCAGCCCCGGCAAGACCCGGGAGGGCCTGCTCGGCGCGGTGTCCTTCGCGATGGCGGCGGGCGCGCTGTGCATGGAGTTCCTGATCGACGGGGGCACCTGGTGGCAGGGCCTGCTGCTCGGCCTCGCGGTCGCGGCGAGCGCGACGCTCGGCGACCTCGGCGAGTCGATGATCAAGCGGGACCTCGGCATCAAGGACATGGGCACGCTGCTCCCGGGCCACGGCGGGATCATGGACCGCCTCGACTCCCTGCTGCCGACGGCGCCTGTCGTCTGGCTGCTCCTGGTGCTGTTCGTGGGTACGTGAAGTACCCGCGCTTCCTGCGCTGACCTGCTGTTTCTTCGGTGGCGGGCTCGTTGTCCACAGGGCGGCGGGCCCGCTGTCGTATGTCTGCGACACTGGTAGAGCCATGCCTAAGCCCGGAGAACTCACTTTTGTCGCGCCCCGCGGAGCCAAGAAGCCCCCGCGGCACCTCGCCGATCTCTCGCCCGCCGAGCGCAAGGAAGCGGTGGCCGCGATCGGCGAGAAGCCGTTCCGCGCCAAACAGCTGTCCCAGCACTACTTCGCGCGGTACGCGCACGACCCCGAGCAGTGGACGGACATTCCCGCCGCCGCTCGCGGCAAGCTGCAGGAAGCGCTGCTGCCCGAGCTGATGTCGGTCGTGCGGCACATCAGCTGTGACGACGACACCACCCGCAAGACGCTGTGGAAGCTGCACGACGGGACGCTCGTCGAGTCCGTCCTGATGCGGTACCCGGACCGGGTCACCATGTGCATCTCCTCGCAGGCCGGCTGCGGCATGAACTGCCCGTTCTGCGCGACCGGCCAGGCCGGGCTCGACCGGAACCTGTCCACCGCCGAGATCGTCCACCAGATCGTGGACGGCATGCGCGCGCTGCGCGACGGTGAGGTCCCCGGCGGTCCCGCGCGGCTGTCCAACATCGTGTTCATGGGCATGGGCGAGCCGCTCGCCAACTACAACCGCGTGGTCGGCGCCATCCGCCGCCTCACCGACCCGGAGCCGGACGGCCTCGGCATCTCGCAGCGCGGCATCACCGTGTCCACGGTCGGCCTGGTGCCCGCGATGCTGCGGTTCGCCGACGAGGGCTTCAAGTGCCGCCTTGCGGTCTCGCTGCACGCCCCGGATGACGAGCTGCGCGACACCCTCGTGCCGGTCAACACCCGCTGGAAGGTCCGCGAAGTCCTCGACGCCGCCTGGGAGTACGCGGACAAGTCGGGCCGCCGCATCTCCATCGAGTACGCGCTGATCCGGGACATCAACGACCAGGCGTGGCGCGGGGACCGGCTCGGCCGGCTCCTCAAGGGCAAGCGGGTGCACGTCAACCTGATCCCGCTGAACCCGACGCCCGGCTCGAAGTGGACGGCCTCGCGGCCCGAGGACGAGAAGGCGTTCGTCGAGGCCATCGCGGCGCACGGCGTGCCGGTCACCATCCGGGACACCCGCGGCCAGGAGATCGACGGGGCCTGCGGGCAGCTCGCCGCCTCCGAGCGCTGAGCCGCCCGACCGTCGGCCGGCCACGCGTGCCGAGCCCTCCGCGGAGGAGCCCGGCACGCGTGCAGTACCGTGCATTCGTACAAATGAATTCCGACAGGGGAGCGCCGTCAGGGCGCTGAGAGTGCGGCAGTGCCGCAGACCCTCGGACCTGATCCGGGTCATACCGGCGTAGGGAGTCAGCACCAGTCATGAACATCAGTCTTCGGCGTGCCTGCACGATCGTGCTCTGCGGGGCGCTCGGCGTCAGCACCCTCGCCGCCTGCGGCGGCGACAACGGATCCGAGGCTTCCGGTGAAGGCGGCGGCAAGACCGTCACGCTCGTCACCCACTCGTCCTTCAACGTCTCGCCCGACGTCCTGAAGTCCTTCGAGAAGCAGTCCGGGTACAAGGTCAAGATCCTCAAGGGCGGCGACGCCGGCGAGGTCGTCAACAAGGCCGTCCTCTCCAAGGGCAACCCGCAGGGCGACGTCCTCTTCGGCGTCGACAACACCCTGCTGTCCCGCGCCGTCGACAACGGCCTGTTCACGCCGTACGAGGCGAAGGGCCTGGACCAGGTTCTGCCCGAGTACCGGGTGGACGAGAAGCACCACGTCACGCCCGTCGACAGCGGCGACATCTGCGTGAACTACGACAAGAAGTACTTCGCGGACAAGAAGCTGGCCCCGCCGAAGACCCTCGACGACCTGGTCAAGCCCGCGTACAAGAACCTCCTCGTCACCGAGAACGCCGCCACCTCCTCGCCCGGCCTCGGCTTCCTCCTCGGCACCGCCGCCGAGTACGGGGACAAGGGCTGGCAGGACTACTGGAAGAAGCTGAAGGCCAACGGCGTCAAGGTCGTCGACGGCTGGGAGCAGGCGTACAACGAGGAGTTCTCCGGCTCCGCGGGCGGCAAGAAGGCCAAGGCGGACCGGCCGCTGGTGGTGTCGTACGCGTCCAGCCCGCCCGTCGAGGTGCTGTACGCGAAGCCGCAGCCGAAGGAGGCGCCGACCGGCGTGGCCACCGGCACCTGCTTCCGGCAGACCGAGTTCGCCGGACTGCTCGACGGCGCGAAGAACGAGAAGGGCGGAAAGGCCCTCCTGGACTTCCTGATCACCAAGGAGTTCCAGGACGACATGCCGCTGCAGATGTTCGTGAACCCGGTCCGTGAGGGCGCCCAACTCCCGAAGCTGTTCACGGAGTTCGGAGTCGAGGTCGAGGACCCGAAGACCATGGACCCGAAGAAGATCACGGAGAACCGTGAGGACTGGGTCAAGTCGTGGCAGTCGCTGGTCCTGAAGTAACCACGGGGGCCCGCCCCCGGAGGGACGTCCGCGGGAGCGCGGTGCGGCTCGGCCTGATGGTCCTGCCCGTCGCGTTCTTCGCGGTGTTCTTCGCCTACCCGGTCGCCGCGATCGTCGCGCGCGGCCTCAAGGACAGCAGGGCGGGCGGCAGTTGGCAGCTCGGGCGGCTCGGGGACGTCCTCGCCGACCCGGACATCCAGCACGTCCTGTGGTTCACCACCTGGCAGGCCCTGGCCTCCACCGGGCTCACCCTGCTGATCGCGCTGCCCGGCGCGTATGTCTTCGCGCGCTTCGACTTCCCCGGCAAGCAGCTCCTGCGGGCGGTCGTGACCGTGCCGTTCGTGCTGCCCACCGTCGTCGTCGGCACCGCGTTCCTGGCGCTGCTCGGGCGCGGCGGCGTCCTCGACGAGCTGTGGGGCGTGCGGCTCGACACCACGGTGTGGGCGATCCTCCTCGCGCATGTCTTCTTCAACTACGCCGTCGTCGTCCGCACCGTCGGCGGTCTCTGGGCGCAGCTCGACCCGCGGCAGGAGGAGGCCGCGCGGATGCTCGGCGCCTCCCGGCTCGCGGCCTGGCGCCGGGTGACGCTGCCCGCGCTCGGTCCGGCCGTCGCCGCCGCCGCGCTGATGGTGTTCCTGTTCACGTTCACGTCGTTCGGCGTCGTGCAGATCCTCGGCGGGCCCGGCTTCGCCACCCTCGAAGTGGAGATCTACCGGCAGACCGCGCAGCTCCTCGCCCTCGACACCGCCGCCGTCCTCACCCTCGTCCAGTTCGCCGCCGTCGGCGCGGTCCTCGCCGTGCACGCCTGGACGGTCCGGCGCCGCGAGAGCGCCCTCCGGCTCGTCGACGCCGCGCAGACCTCCCGCCGCCCGCAGGGCCCCGCCCAATGGGCGCTGCTCGGCGGGGTGTTGGCGACGGTGCTGCTGCTCGTCCTCGTCCCGCTCGCCGTCCTCGTCGAACGCTCCCTCCACCCCTCCGACGGCTACGGCTTCGACTACTTCCGTGAACTCGGCTCCACCGACGGCGGCGCCTTCCTCGTCCCGCCCGTCGAGGCCGTCGCGAACTCCCTGCAGTACGCGCTCGCCGCCACCGCGATCGCCCTGGTCGTCGGAGGTCTCGCCGCCGCCGCGCTCACCAGGAAGGCCGGACGGCTCGTACGGGGCTTCGACGCGCTGCTGATGCTGCCGCTCGGGGTGTCCGCCGTGACCGTCGGGTTCGGCTTCCTCATCACGCTCGACGAACCGCCGCTGGACCTGCGCGACTCCTGGATCCTCGTGCCGCTCGCGCAGGCCCTCGTCGGCGTGCCCTTCGTCGTCCGCACCATGCTGCCCGTGCTGCGCGCCGTCGACGACAGGCTCCGGGAAGCGGCCGCCGTACTCGGCGCGTCCCCGTGGCGGGTGTGGCGGGAGGTGGACCTGCCGCTCGTCCGCAGGGCCCTGCTCGTCGCCGCCGGGTTCGCGTTCGCCGTGTCGCTCGGCGAGTTCGGGGCGACCGTGTTCATCGCGCGGCCCGACCGGCCCACCCTGCCCGTCGCCGTCGCCACCCTGCTCGGCCGGGCCGGGGAGCTCAACTACGGCCAGGCGATGGCCCTTTCGACCCTGCTGATGCTGGTGTGCGCGGTCTCGCTGCTGCTCCTCGAACGCATCCGCACCGACCGGACCGGAGAGTTCTGATGCTGCGCCTCGACGACGTCTCCGTACGCTTCGGCGGCCCCGCCGGGCAGGCCGCGCTCGACGGCGTCGACCTGGACGTCGCCGAGCACGAGACCGTCTGCGTGCTCGGCCCCAGCGGCAGCGGCAAGTCGACGCTCCTCCGCGTCGTCGCCGGACTCCAGGCCCCCGACACCGGGCGTGTGCTGCTCGCCGGGCACGACCAGGGCGGCGTGCCCGCGCACAAGCGGGGCGTCGGCCTGATGTTCCAGGACCACCAGCTGTTCCCGCAGCGCGACGTGGGCGCCAACGTCGCGTTCGGCCTGCGCATGCACCACGTACCGCGCGCCGAACAGGACGCCCGCGTACGGGAGTTGCTCGAACTCGTCGGACTGCCCGGGGCCGCGCGCCGGGCCGTCGCCTCGCTGTCCGGCGGCGAGCAGCAGCGCGTCGCCCTCGCCCGCGCCCTCGCCCCGCGGCCGAAGCTGCTCATGCTGGACGAGCCGCTCGGCCAGCTCGACCGGTCCCTGCGCGAACGCCTCGTCGTCGAACTGCGGGAGCTCTTCCGGGAGTTGGGCACCACCGTGCTCGCCGTCACGCACGACCAGGGCGAGGCGTTCGCGCTCGCCGACCGGGTCGTCGTCATGCGGGACGGGCGGATCGCGCAGAGCGGCACCCCCCTCGACGTGTGGCAGCGGCCCGCCGACGCGTTCGTCGCCCGCTTCCTCGGCTTCGACAACGTCGCCCCCGGCACCGTCACCGGCGAGGCCGCCGACACCCCGTGGGGCAAGCTCCCCGTCCCGCCCGGCTCCGCGCAGGGCCCGCACGACGTCCTCGTACGGCCCGCCGGAGTCCGCCTCGTCGCCCCCGCCGACGGCCTGACCTGCACGGTCACGGCACGCACCTTCCGCGGCACCCACGTCGCCGTGCACCTGCAGCCCACCGACCCGGCCACGCCCCGCCTCGAAGCGGCCTGCGCGCTGCGGGACGCGCCGGAGACGGGGGACGCGGTGGGCGTGCAGTTCGACGCGGACGACGTGGTGGTCCTCGGCTGAGCGGAGGCGTGCGGTCGGGCTCGCTCGCGGTCGCCCACGAACGGGCAGGTCCTGGCTGTTCAGGCCTGTTGACCGCGTTGATAGCTTGGACCCTCAGCCTTCTCACCGCTTCACCGGGGGACCGATGAGCCAGCCCTGGCAACCCGCACAGCCGCAGCCGCCCCAGCCGGACGGCGGCAACCCGTACGCACAGTCGCCCGGGTCCGGAGCGGGCGCGCCCCCGCCGATGCCCCCGCAGCCGCCGGCCGGCCCGCCGCAGATGCCGCCGCAGGGGTTTCCGGGTCAGCAGCAGTTCCCGGGCCAGCCCGCGCCGATGCCCGGCATGCAGCCCCCGATGCCGTACCCGGGCCCGCAGCCCGGCGGCGGCAGCGCGGTCGGGGCGTTCTTCCTGGGCTGGCTGGTGTCGTTCGTGATCTCGTTGATCTACGTGGGCGTGGTCTTCGCCGCCTACGAGAGCCTGACCGAGGAAGCCGCGGGCTACGGCCTGTACTACGGTCATGCGCTGCTCAACGGTGCCGCCGTCGGCGCCGTCGCCGGACTCGTCGGCCGGCGCAGCAACGGTGCGCACATCTCCGCCGGAATCATCGGCGCGCTCGGCACGTTCTTCGGCAGCACCAACGCGTTCGTGGCCACCTACCTCGACACGGCGGGCAGCGACATCACCTTCCTGCTGCGCGACCACCCCTTCTTCCCCGCCGAGGCCTGGTGGGGTCCGGACGCCGGGTCCGGGATGCTCTCGCTCCTCGGCCTCGTCCTCGCCGCCGCAGCCGGCTGGGGCATCGCGCGGCTCGTCGGTTCGCGCCGCTGAGACGTACGTACGACGCAGGGCCCGTGCCGTTTTGACGGTGCGGGCCTTGCTGCGTGTCGGGGTTCGGCTCGGAGGCCGGGGGTCAGCCCTGGACCGCGTTCTGGTCCATCCACATCACCTCGAAGTGGTGGCCGTCCGGGTCGAGGAAGGAACGCCCGTACATGAAGCCCAGGTCGCTGGGCTCGCCCGCGGGGGAGCCGCCCGCGGCGAGGGCGCGCTCGGTCAGCTCGTCGACCTGGCGGCGGCTCTCGGCGCTCAGGCAGATCAGCGCCTGGGTGGACCGGGCGGAGTCGGAGACGGGCTTCACCGCGAAGCGGGCGAACTTCTCCTCCTGGAGGAGCATCAGGGCGATCGTGTCGCTCACGGACACGCAGACGGTCTCGTCGTCGCTGAACTGCGGGTTGATGCCGTAGCCGACCTCGCTGAAGAACTTCTTCGACAGCTCGACGTCCTGGACGGCGAGATTGATGAAGACCATCTGCTGGTAGGGGCGTGCGGCCATGTGGGGTTCCTCGGCTTCCGTCTCCGCGCCGGCCTGCCGTGCATGGCAGAGCCGTACTGGAGGTAGACGGGCCGGGCGGGCGGAACTCATCGCTGTACGGCGAGAATTGCGGGAAATTTTCTTCGGGCTCCCTCGGGGGTGGCCCGAGGGAGCCCGAACCGGCCGTGGCGGGCGCGGAGTTCAGCCCGTCAGCGGGGCCGCGGCGAGCGTGCCGACCAGCCAGGTCAGCGGGCCGAACACGGCGAGCAGGGCGAGGGCGCGCAGTCCGGCGGCGCCGCGGAGCAGGGAGGCGGGGGCGCCGAGCTGCAGCAGGGCGGCGGTCGTGTCGGCCCGGGACTGACGGGCCTCGACGGCGGCGGTGGCGAGGGTGAGCAGTGCGCACCCGGCGACCAGGCCCGCGCCGAGCACGGTGAGCGGTCCGATACGCGGCCCGGCACCGCCGTACAGGCCGAGCGCGGCGATCCCGGCGGAGGCGACCGCGCAGACCACGCCGAGCGGGCGGCCGATCCGGCGGGACTCCTCCTGCAGCGCGCGGCCCGCGAGCAGCCGGGCGGCGCCGGGCCGGGCCGACTGCAGCAGCTTCCCGCACAGGTACGTCAGGGCGGGCCCGGCGACGGCGAGTCCGGCGGCGGTGATCGCCCAGCCGGCGAGGACGGCGGCCGACGACGAGGCGAACCGCCCCGGCAGCGGGAACCCGGAAGCACCGCCCGCACCGCCGCCCCCGCCCGCCGCGTACGTCTCGACGGCGAGGCCGACCGCCATCAGCGCCACGCCCCAGGGCAGCCCGGCGGGCTGGGGGAGGGGCGGCGCGGGCTCACCGTCGACGGCCCCGGCGTTCACGGCGTCCTCGACCGGGTCCGAACTGCCCTTGTCCGTAAGGGACTTGGCGGTGCTCTTGGATGGCGTGGCCGTGCGCGGGCGCAGGGCGAGGGCGCCCGCGACCGTGCCCGCGACGGGGACGATCAGGAGCAGCGTGCAGACCCCCGCGACCGGCAACGGCTGCCCGGCGCCCAGGAGTTCGGCGGCGGCGCCGTCGAGGGGGAGGCCGCTGATGTCGCCGCGCAGGTGCAGGAAGAGCAGCAGCGCGACCATCGAGCCGAGCGTGCAGGAGATCGCCGTCGAGATCGCGGAGAGCAGCATCAGGCGGGCCGGGCCCAGGCCGACGGCGGAGAGCGCGGCGCGCGGCCGGGTCGCCGGGTCGGTACGGGCGACGGCCACCGCGAACTGCACGGTCGCGGCGAGCGGCACCGCGCACCAGGCGAGCCGCAGCGCGGACGAGTCGGCGGCCCGCGGGTGGCCGAGCGCGTACCCGAGGGCGCAGAGCAGCAGGAAGCCGGTGCCGGCGGAGGCGGCGGCGACGGCGAGCCGGCGCAGCAGGACCAGGGGGTGGGAGCCGCGGGCTAGACGGAGAGCGAGCACGCCGCGCCTTCCGACTTGCCGTCCGCGGGCAGCGGGACGGTGTTGACGATGCGGCCGTCGAGCAGGCTGACGCTGCGGTCGGCGAAGGCCGCGACGTCGGCGTCGTGGGTGGCGAGGACGACGGTGATGCCGTGCGAGCGGGCCGCCGTGGTGAGGGTGCGCAGGATGTGCGCGCGGTCGGCGCGGTGCAGCGGCGCGGTCGGCTCGTCGGCGAACAGGACGGTCGGCTCGTTGACCAACGCCCGGGCGACGGCGACCCGTTGGCGTTCGGCGTGGGTGAGGGCGTGCGGGCGCTTGCGGGCGAGGTTGCCGATGTCGAGCCGGTCGAGCCACTCCAGGGCGGCCTTGCGGGCGGTGCGGTTGCCGACGCCGTGCAGCATCAGCGGCAGCGCGGCGTTCTCCCACGCGGTGAGCTCGGGGACGAGGCGCGGCTGCGGGTCGATCCAGCCGAACTTGTCGCGCCGCAGCCGTTCACGGACGAGCCGGCCCATGGTGTGCACCGGCGTCGAGTTGAACCAGACCTCGCCCTGCTGCGCGACGAGCTGCCCGGACAGGCACTGGAGCAGTGTCGTCTTGCCGCTGCCGCGCGGTCCGCCGACGGCGAGGATCTCCTGCTCGCGCACGCCGACGGAGACGCCGGTGAGGGCGGGGGTGCCGTTGCGCGAGAAGTGCAGGGTGCGTGCCCACAGCACGTCGTTGTCCGGTGGGGCCACCATGGCGATACACCTCGGTTCGGTTACGAAGGGCGTGGAAGTGCGCACGTGGATCAGTGCGGTGCCGTCCCCCGTACGGGGGAACGAGTCACTGGGCCGATCGGTCACAGGAACCGTAGGGACATATCCGGACAGTACGGACAGCACACGGCCCGGGGGCACGCGTTCTCACTCGAACGGGGCACCCGGGCCGTGGGGTGGTGCGTGGCGCGTGGGCTTTACAGCTTGGTCCACGCTTCCGTGAGGACGTTGCGCAGGATCTGCTCGATCTCGTCGAACGTCGACTGGTCCGCGATCAGCGGCGGCGCCAGCTGGATGACCGGGTCGCCGCGGTCGTCGGCACGGCAGTACAGGCCGTTGTCGTACAGCGCCTTGGAGAGGAAGCCGTAGAGGACGCGCTCCGTCTCCTCCTCGTTGAAGGACTCCTTGGTGGCCTTGTCCTTCACGAGCTCGATGCCGTAGAAGAAGCCGTTGCCGCGGACGTCGCCGACGATCGGCAGGTCGTGCAGCTTGCTGAGGGTGTTGAAGAAGTTGCCCTCGTTGTCGAGCACGTGCTGGTTGAGGCCCTCGCGCTCGAAGATGTCGAAGTTGGTGAGCGCCACGGCCGAGGAGACCGGGTGGCCGCCGAAGGTGTAGCCGTGCAGGAAGGTGTTGTCGCCCTTGTAGAACGGCTCGGCCAGGCGGTCCGAGACGATGCAGGCGCCGATCGGGGAGTAGCCCGAGGTCATGCCCTTGGCGCAGGTGATCATGTCCGGCACGTAGCCGAACTTGTCGCAGGCGAACATCGTGCCGAGGCGGCCGAAGGCGCAGATCGTCTCGTCCGAGACGAGCAGCACGTCGTACTGGTCGCAGATCTCGCGGACCCGCTGGAAGTACCCGGGCGGCGGCGGGAAGCAGCCGCCGGCGTTCTGCACCGGCTCCAGGAAGACCGCGGCGACGGTCTCCGGGCCCTCGAAGAGGATCTGCTGCTCGATCTGGTCGGCGGCCCAGCGGCCGAAGGCCTCCGGGTCGTCGCCGTGGATCGGGGCGCGGTAGATGTTGGTGTTCGCCACCTTGTGCGCACCGGGGACCAGCGGCTCGAAGGGGGCCTTCAGGCCGGGCAGGCCGGTGATGGACAGGGCGCCCTGCGGGGTGCCGTGGTAGGCCACCGCGCGGGAGATCACCTTGTACTTGGTGTGCTTGCCCTGCAGCTTGAAGTACTGCTTGGCCAGCTTCCAGGCGGTCTCGACGGCCTCGCCGCCGCCGGTGGTGAAGAAGACCTTGTTGAGGTCGCCCGGCGCGTAGTGCGCGAGGCGCTCGGCGAGCTCGACGGCCTTGGGGTGGGCGTACGACCAGACCGGGAAGAAGGCGAGCTCCTGGGCCTGCTTGTACGCGGTCTCGGCGAGCTCGACGCGGCCGTGGCCGGCGTTGACCACGAACAGGCCGGCGAGGCCGTCGAGGTAGCGCTTGCCCTGGTCGTCGTAGATGTAGGTGCCCTCACCGCGGACGATGGTGGGGACGGGGGTGTTCTCGTACGACGACATGCGGGTGAAGTGCATCCACAGGTGGTCGTAGGCGGTCTTGGAGAGGTCCTGGCTCACGGCTATCGGGTTCCCCACATATAGGTCTGCTTCTTGAGCTTCAGGTAGACGAAGCTCTCGGTGGAGCGCACGCCGGGCAGGGTCCGGACGCGCTTGTTGATCACGTCGAGCAGCTGGTCGTCGTCCTCGCAGACGACCTCCACCATCAGGTCGAAAGAGCCCGCGGTGATCACGATGTACTCGACTTCGGGCATCGCCGACAGCGCTTCCGCCACCGGGTCGAGATCGCCCTCGACGTTGATGCCGAGCATCGCCTGCCGCCGGAAACCCACGGTGAGCGGGTCGGTGACGGCGACGATCTGCATCACGCCTTGGTCGAGCAGCTTCTGGACGCGCTGCCGCACGGCCGCCTCGGACAGGCCCACTGCCTTGCCGATCGCGGCGTACGGACGGCGCCCGTCCTCCTGCAACTGCTCGATGATCGCGAGGGAGACGGCGTCCACGGTGGGAGAGCCGTTCCCGGTCCTGGGGGAGTCTGCGCTTCGACTGGCCACGTCCTCACTGTGCACGACGTGTCGTCTGTCCCGCAAGTCCAGATCGATGAAATTCGTTGTCTCGGGACTCTGAGCCAACTGATTTCGTAGTTCTAGGGCTGTAGGTATGTCGAAAGCGTGAGCGGGGAAGTTAGGGTAGGCCTGGGTGTCTCACCCATCGGACGTAGGTCCGGCAGAACCCGCCAGAACCGCTCATGACCAACCCTCTGATTAGGAGGCCGCAGTGACCACCGAGCTGCGTCGTCTGCGCAATTACATCGACGGAGAGTTCCGGGACGCCGCGGACGGGCGGACCACCGAGGTGGTCAACCCGGCTACCGGTGAGCCGTACGCCACCGCCCCGCTCTCCGGCCAGGCGGACGTCGACGCCGCCATGGCCGCCGCCGAGAAGGCCTTCCCGGCCTGGCGCGACCTCGTGCCCGCCGAGCGCCAGAAGGCGCTCCTCAAGATCGCCGACGCCTTCGAGGAGCGCCAGGAGGAGCTCATCGCGGCCGAGTCGGAGAACTGCGGCAAGCCCGTCGGGCTGACCCGCACCGAAGAGATCCCGGCGATGATCGACCAGATCCGGTTCTTCGCGGGCGCCGCCCGGATGCTGGAGGGCCGCTCCGCCGGTGAGTACATGGAGGGCCTGACCTCCATCATCCGCCGCGAGCCGATCGGCGTCTGCGCGCAGGTCGCGCCGTGGAACTACCCGATGATGATGGCCGTCTGGAAGTTCGCCCCGGCGCTCGCCGCGGGCAACACCGTCGTCCTCAAGCCCTCGGACACGACGCCCGCGTCGACCGTCCTGATGGCCGAGATCATCGGCTCGATCGTGCCGAAGGGCGTCTTCAACGTCGTCACCGGCGACCGCGAGACCGGCCGCATGATGGTCGAGCACAAGACCCCGGCGATGGCCTCCATCACCGGCTCCGTGCGCGCCGGCATGCAGGTCGCCGAGTCCGCCGCCAAGGACCTCAAGCGGGTCCACCTGGAGCTCGGCGGCAAGGCGCCCGTCGTGGTCTTCGAGGACGCCGACATCCCCGGCGCCGTCGCCGGCATCTCCGAGGCGGGCTTCTTCAACGCCGGCCAGGACTGCACGGCCGCCACCCGCGTCCTCGTCCACGAGTCCATCCACGACGAGTTCGTCACCGCCCTCGCCAAGGCCGCCGCCGACACCAAGACCGGCATGCCCGACGACGAGGACGTCCTGTACGGCCCGCTGAACAACCCGAACCAGCTCGCGCAGGTCGAGGGCTTCATCGACCGGCTGCCCGCGCACGCCAAGGTCGAGACGGGTGGCCAGCGCGTCGGCGACAAGGGCTACTTCTACGCCCCGACCGTCGTCTCCGGCCTCAAGCAGGACGACGAGATCATCCAGAACGAGGTCTTCGGCCCGGTCATCACCGTCCAGTCGTTCCGCGACGAGGACCAGGCCGTCGAGTACGCGAACGGCGTCGAGTACGCCCTCGCCTCCTCGGTGTGGACCAAGGACCACGCCCGCGCGATGCGCATGTCCAAGGTCCTCGACTTCGGCTGCGTGTGGATCAACACCCACATCCCGCTGGTCGCCGAGATGCCGCACGGCGGCTTCAAGAAGTCCGGCTACGGCAAGGACCTCTCCGCGTACGGCTTCGACGACTACACGCGCGTCAAGCACGTCATGACGTCCCTCGGCTGAGTGCCGCAGGCGTTCTGAACCACGGCGGGCCATGGACACGGCGGTGTCCATGGCCCGCGGTGCTTGCGTCGACTGCGGCCGTGTGCCGGCCGGGCGTTCAGCCCGGAGAGCCACCGGTTCACCCGGTCTCCGGCAGCGGTTCGCGGGCCGTGTGCCAGGCGGGCGGGAGGGCGGTCGTGCCCGTGCGGGCGGCGATGATTCCGCCGGTGATGGCGCAGGTGGTGTCGATGTCGCCGCGGCCGGCGACCGTGTGCCACAGGCCCTCGTGCAGGTCGTCGAGATGTGTGGCCGCGCACCACAGGGCGTACGGGACGGTGTCGGGGCCCGACATGCGGTACCCGGAGCCCAGGACCTCCGCGGCGTGCCGGACCGAGGTGTGCTGCGGCATGCGGGCGGCGATCCGTACGCCGGACCTGACGTCACCGGCCGGCAGTCGGTCCGCCACCGCCCGCAGGAACTCCGGCCGCGCCGGGGCCGTGCCGCCGCGGCTGCGGGTCGCGAGGGCCGCGGCCACGGCGACGGCCACCGCCCCGGCGACCGCCTCCGGGTGGTGGTGCGACACCTCGCTCTGCCGGGCTGCCTGCTCGGCGACCGTGTCCAGGTCGTCGGCCAGCCACGCGCCGAGCGGTGCGACGCGCATGGCCGCGCCGTTGCCCCACGAGCCCTGGCCGCCGAACTGCCCCGCGACCACCTCGCGCCAGTCCTCGCCCGTGCCGATCCGGCGCAGCACGTCGTGCATCGACGCCCCGTAGCCGCGGTGCGGGTCCGCCGCGTACGCCTCGGCGAGGCGGCGGGCGAAGCGGTCCTGGTCGACGGCGCCGCCGCCGTCGCCGAGCTCCTGGAACAGGACGACCGCCTGGGCCGTGTCGTCGCTCCACCGCCACAGCGGCTCCGGGGGCGGAACGCGCGCCTCCAGGGCGGCCGGGCCCACCCGCCGCAGGATGCCGAACCACCGGTCCCCGAACGCGTCGCCGAAGGCGAGGCCGGAGAGCGAATCCAGCGCGGCGGGAGGGGAGTTGGGCGGCAGCGGTGCGGGGCGGTGGTGGTCGGGCATCGCAGCAGTATCGCCGGGCGGTACCGGCGACGGCACCGGGATTTTCGTACGAGGGCCGCCCGTGCGCTCAGCGGTTGAACGCCGGGAAGGCGAAGCGCTGGGCCAGGCGGAGGCCGTCGCCCTTCGCGTCGGTCGCGGTCACCGCGTAGACGACCGTACGGGACAGGTCGCGGGTGGCCGCGACGACCGTGTGGTAGCCGGGGCGGGCGCCGGTCTTGCCCCAGACGACCCGGCCGTCGACCACGAACCGCTCCAGGCTCGCGCTCCGCGTCGCACCCGGTACGTCCGGCACCGTGAACATCTCCCGCAGCTGCGGCTCGGGCACGAGTTCCCCGCGGAACACGGCGAACAGCAGCCGCTCCAGGTCGGCGGTCGTCGAGATCATGTCGCCCGCAGCCTTGCGGTCCGCCATGTTCCACTCCGTGACGTCCACGAGCCGGCCGTCCATGTCCTCGTACCCCCGGTTGTGCGGGCCGTGGACGGTCGGGTCCGGGTCGACGGGGAAGGACGTGTGCCGCATGCCGACGGGCTTGAACACCCTTGTCTCCGCCTGGTGTTCGTACGTGTCGCCGGTGACCTTCTCGATCAGCATGGCCAGGACGAGGTAGTGGATGTTGCCGTAGTGCTGCTCCGCGCCCGGCGCGTGCCGCGGGCCCTTGGCGACCCCGGTGGCGACGACCTCCTCGGGCGGCAGCGTCTCGAAGCGGTGCGGGAACTCCTCGTCGACGGTGTCGCCGAACGTCCGCCCGCCCTGCAGCCCGCTCGTGAAGTTGAGCAACTGCCGTACGGTGACGGGCCCGAAGTCGTCGCCGAGCAGTCCGGGCAGGTACTCCTGCACGGTCCCGTCGAGGTCGAGCCGGCCCTCGGCGACCAGTTGGAGGACGACCGCCGCAGTCACCACCTTGGTCGTCGAACCCGCCCGGAAGCGGGCGTTTCGAAGGGCCTTGCGGCCGGTCTCCACATCGTGCACCCCCGCGATCCCGTACCAGCTGCCGCGGCCTCCCACCCGGATCTCGGCCGAGGTCGCGGCCGCGTCGGGCAGTCCGCGCAGGGCTCTCTCCAGGGCGGCCACGTCCGGGCCGTCGGCTTCGGCCTGCCCGCCCCGGGCTTCCGCCTCCCGGCTCGCGGCGTGCGCGGCCGGACGCGCGTCCGCATGGGCCGGGGCGCTCAACGGCCCGGCGGCGAAGGCGAGTACGAGCGCTGCGGCGAGGGCGGCGCGCGAGCGGGCGGTGCGCGAACCAGGGGTGGGCGTGGGCCGGTGTGTCATCGGGCTGCTCCAGGGATGCGGGCGTCGAGGTGCGGTACGCCCTCATCCTGCTGAGCCGGGACCGCCCCGGAATCGCCGTCGAGGAGGGGCCCGACCCTGGCCCGTCCCCGGCTCAACAGCCCTCGCCCGCAGGGGTGTTGTCGGGGTACGCCCCCTAGGGGCCCGGCGGTTCGGGGGCGGGCCTGCGCATCCCGGCCTAGAGGGTGGCCGCGTCGCGGAGCGCGGTCAGGACGTCCACGCGGTTCGTGGTGATCCCGTCCACCCCGTACCCGAGCAGCCGCCGCATCGAGCGGCGGGTGTCCGGCGTCCACGCGGAGACGAGCAGCCCGTCCTTGTGGATACGCGCGACGAGCTCCGAACTCAGCAGCCCGAAGCGGTAGTTGAGCCAGCGGGGCCGCACCTCGTCGAGTACGCCGGGCCGCACCGGCGCGAGCGTGGCCCAGGTCAGCGCGATCTCCGCCGCCGGGTCGGCCTGCCGCACCCGATGCATCGCCCGCGCGCCCGCGCAGTACGCGACCCGGTCGGCGGCGCCGCACTCGTGCACCGTGCCGACGACCGCGCGCACCGTCCGCGCCGAGGCGCCCGGCAGGTCAAGCCAAAGCCGCCGGTCGGGCACGGCCGCGAGGGCCTCGGCGAGCGTGGGCACCCCGCCGCCGCTGAGGCCGCGCACCTCCGCAGCGGAGAGCTGTGCGAGCGGACGGTCGTGGCCCCAGAGGCGTTCGAGCGTCTCGTCGTGCAGCAGCACGGGCACGCCGTCGCGGGTCAGCCGTACGTCGATCTCCACGGCGTCGGCGCCCGCGGCGAAGGCGGAGCGCAGCGAGGGCAGGGTGTTCTCCCGGGCCCGGTACGGGTCGCCCCGGTGGGCCACGACGGTGAGGGTCTGCATGCGCTCCATTCTCACCAGTCGTGATCACCGGGGCGAGCCCGGATGGGCCTGTGGTGCTTCCGCGCGCCCCCGGCCCTTACGGCGCCAGCCAGTTGGACGTGTACGTGTCGATCTCCGCGGCGAGCTTCGCCTTGCCGCTCTCGTCCAGGAAGGACGCGGCGACGGCGTTCTTGGCGAGCTCGGCGAGGCCCCGCTCGTCCAGGTCGAGGAGGCGGGCGGCGACGCCGTACTCGTTGTTGAGGTCCGTGCCGAACATCGGCGGGTCGTCCGAGTTGATGGTGACCGGCACCCCGGCCGCGACCATCTGCTTGACCGGGTGCTGGTCCAGGTCGAGCACGGCGCGGGTCGCGATGTTCGACGTCGGGCAGACCTCCAGCGGGATGCGGTGCTCGGCGAGGTGGCGAAGGAGCTCCGGGTCCTGGGCGGAACTCGTGCCGTGCCCGATGCGCTCGGCGCGCAGCTCGGTCAGTGCGTCCCAGACGGTCTGCGGCCCGGTGGTCTCGCCCGCGTGCGGCACGCTGCGCAGGCCGGCGGCGATCGCGCGGTCGAAGTACGGCTTGAACTGCGGGCGGGGGACGCCGATCTCGGGTCCGCCGAGGCCGAACGACACCAGGCCCTCGGGGCGCAGCCGGTCGTCGGTCGCGAGCCGCGTCGTCTCCTCGGCGGCTTCGAGTCCGGCCTCGCCGGGGATGTCGAAGCACCAGCGCAGCACCGTCCCGAACTCGGCCTCGGCGGCCTTGCGGGCGTCCTCGATCGCGTCCATGAAGGCCCGCTCACCGATGCCCCGCCGGGTCGAGCTGAACGGGGTGATGGTCAGCTCGGCGTACCGGATCTGCTGCCGGGCCATGTCCCGGGCCACCTCGTACGTGAGCAGCCGGACGTCCTCGGGCGTGCGGATCAGGTCGACCACCGACAGGTACACCTCGATGAAGTGCGCGAAGTCGGTGAACGTGAAGTAGTCGGCGAGCGCCTCAGGGTCGGTGGGGACCTTGGAGTCCGGGTGCCGGGCGGCGAGTTCGGCGACGATGCGCGGGGAGGCGGAGCCGACGTGGTGGACGTGGAGCTCGGCCTTGGGCAGACCGGCGATGAAGGCGGGCAGATCGGACAAGGGGTTCCTCCCCAGGAATGGCGCCGCAGGGGGCGCGGGTGATCGGCTGATCGGTGTATCGGGGATCATCGTAGGAGCCCGCCCGCTCGGCGGGTCCTGGGCCTTAGCATGACGGAACGTACGAATGAGGGGATCGCCCATGTCCGACGAAGCACGGCAGACCCCGGGCGAGCCCGTGTCGCGCGACCCGTGGGCGCCGCCGGAGGACCGCGCGCCCGCGCCGTCCGCGCCTGCCGAGTCGCCCGCGCCGACCGAGTCGCCCGCGCCGACCGAGTCGCCCGAGGCGCCCGGGCCGTCCGGGTCCGCGCCGGCCGGTGGTGCTGCCGCTCCGGACGTCTCGCTCACCAAGCCGCAGGTGTCGTTCGGCAAGGAGTCCGCGCCGGCCGCCGAGCCGCGCGACCCGTGGGCGCCGCCCGCGGACGGCGCCGGGCACGGGGGCTCGGTGCACGACCAGGCGACCGTCGCCTCCATGCCGGGTGTGGGGCCCGCCGGTGCGCCGGGTGCTCCGGCCGACCCGTGGCAGGCGCCCGCGCCCGGGTACGGCTACCCGACGGGCGGTGAGTCAGTGCCTCCGCCGCCGGTGTCGCCCGAGGGGCCGGGGCAGTCGCCGTACGCGCAGGTCGCGGGGCACCCCGGCTATCCCGGATACCCGGCTGCGGGGGCGGGGTACGGCTGGTCGCAGATGCCGATGCAGCCGAGCAACGGCATGGGCGTGACGTCGCTGGTGCTCGGCATCATCGCCGCGGCGATCTTCTGCCTCTGGCCGGTGGCGATCATCCTCGGCATCCTCGCGATCATCTTCGGCGCGATCGGCCGGGCCAAGGCGAACCGGGGCGAGGCGACGAATCCTGGGCAGGCGCTTGCCGGGTTGATCTGCGGGATCGTCGGGCTGGTGCTGGGGCTCGGGTTCCTGATCGCCGTGATCGTCGCTGCCGCCAGTGACTCGCATGACGATCCGAATCCGTACGACGGGATTTCGGCGATCCGGGTGGTGGGCGAGCGGGTCGGTTGAGGCGCGCGCTGCGCGCGCTCGTGCGCAGTGCAAGTCCCTTGCCGGGGGCCGGAGTTCAGCGAACTCCGGCCCCCGGGCCCGTTTGTTGCCTGTCGCGCCGTCGTGGCTGGTCGCGCAGTTCCCCGCGCCCCTGGGGGCGGGGCTTCGCCCCGAGCCCCCGAGGGGCGCCCGTTCGCCTCACACTCGTCCGCGGGCCTCCATCAAGGCGAAGCCGAGGAGGTTGGAGCCGCGCCAGTCGAGTGGGTTCTCGGCCCGGGGGTCGTCCGCCGCCAGGCCTATGCCCCAGATGCGGTCGACGGGGCTGGCCTCGACCAGGACGCGCTCGCCCGTGCCGACCAGGAAGGCGCGCAGCTCGTCGTGCGCCGTGAACTTGTGGACGCTGCCCTCGACGACGATGCCGAACCGCTCGCGCTCCCACAGCTGTTCGTCGAAGCCGCGGACCAGGCGGCCCGCCTTCTTCGCCGCCGCGGGAGAACTCGCCCGCAGCACCTGCCGCTCCGCCTCCGCGTCCCCGAAGAGGCGGGCCTTGGCGGCCATCATCCAGTGCTCCGCCGACGCGTACTCCACGCCGTCCACCGTGAACGCCGACGGCCACCACTGGCTGAGGCAACTCGCCCCGATCCGGCCGTCCTTGCGCGGAGCGTGCCCCCAGAAGTGCAGGAACTTGACCCGCTCCCCGCGCGCGATCCGCTCAGCCAGGCGGAGCCGCTCCTGCGCCGCGTCGAACAGCTCGCCCTGCCCGTCACCCGACACGTCGCCCCGTACGTTTCCCCGCAGGGTCCCCTCGTTCATGCATGCGAGTCTGTCAGGCGCCACTGACAATGCGTCCTTGGATTTCCTCGGGGACTCGACACCGGGTCGACCGATTCCGTCGCGTAACCAAAAGGAAACAACGGAATCCCTTGGCGATGAGTGGCCCCTCTGTCAGGATCAGCAGTCAATTCGAGCTGGAGCTACGGAAGAGCGCTTGATGGGCAACAGCAGCAACAACATCAGCAGCGACATCAGCAACATCAGCAACACCAGCGAGACCGACCCCACCCCCTTCCCCGCCCGCGACCGCTTCGCGGACGGCGCGCAGTACATCGCCGGCCGGCTGACCTCCGGCACCTCCGGCCGTCGGCACGCCGTCGTCGACCCCGCCACCGGCGCCGAGGTGTACGACTACGAGCTGGCCGGCACCGCCGACGTGGACGCCGCCGTGTCCGCCGCCGCGGCCGCCTACCCCGAGTGGTCCGGCGCCACCCCGGGCGAGCGCTCCGACGCCCTGCACCGCTTCGCGGGCGTCCTGGCCGAGCGGGCCGAGGAGTTCGCGCGGGCCGAGTCGCTGCAGTGCGGCAAGCCGATCAAGCTCAGCCGGGAGTTCGACGTGCCCGGCACCGTCGACAACGCCGCGTTCTTCGCCGGCGCCGCCCGCCACCTGCAGGGCCAGTCGGCGGGGGAGTACTCCGCCGACCACACCTCGTACGTACGCCGTGAGCCGATCGGCGTCGTCGGGTCCATCGCGCCCTGGAACTACCCCCTCCAGATGGCCGCCTGGAAGGTCCTCCCGGCCGTCGCCGCGGGCAACACGATCGTCCTGAAGCCCGCCGAGCTCACCCCGTTCACCTCGCTGCTTTTCGCCGAGGCCGCGACGGAAGCGGGGATTCCGGACGGGGTCGTGAACATCGTCTCCGGCGCCGGACGGGACGCCGGCGAGCACCTCGTCGGGCACCCCGACGTCGCCATGACGTCGTTCACCGGCTCGACCGCCGTCGGCAAGCGGGTCGCCGAGATCGCCACGAGCACGGTCAAGCGACTGCACCTCGAACTCGGCGGCAAGGCGCCCTTCGTCGTGTTCGACGACGCCGACCTGGAGGCCGCCGTGCACGGTGCCGTCGCCGGGGCCCTGATCAACACCGGCCAGGACTGCACCGCCGCCACCCGCGCCTATGTCCAACGCCCGCTCTACGACGCGTTCGTGAGCGGTGTCGCCGACCTGATGGCGACCGTCCGGCTCGGCGACCCCTTCAACGAGGCCACCGACCTCGGCCCGCTGATCTCGCACGCCCAGCGCGACCGCGTCGCCGGCTTCGTCGACCGCGCCCGCGGCTACGCCCGGATCGTCACCGGAGGCGAGGCCCCGAAGAATGACGGCCTCGACAAGGGCGCGTACTACCGGCCCACCCTCGTCGCCGACGCCGCGCAGGACAGCGAGATCGTGCAGTCGGAGATCTTCGGGCCCGTCCTCGTCGTGCTGCCCTTCGACTCCGACGAGGAGGGCATCCGCCTGGCCAACGACACCCCGTACGGGCTCGCCGCCTCCGCCTGGACACGGGACGTGTTCCGTGCCGGGCTCGCCACCCGGGCGATCAAGGCGGGCTGCGTGTGGATCAACGACCACATCCCGATCCTCAGCGAGATGCCGCACGGCGGCTACAAGGCCTCCGGCTTCGGCAAGGACATGTCGGCGTACTCCTTCGAGGAGTACACGCAGATCAAGCACGTGATGTACGACAACACCGCGGTCGCCGCCAAGGACTGGCACCGTACGGTCTTCGGGGACCGCGCCTGACCACCGCGTCCCCCTCCCGCGCGGCGGCCGGCCTCCCCCTCCGGCCGCCGCGCCCCCCTCCCCGCATCAGGCCCTCCTGAAAGGTCCCCGCGTATGGATCAGTTCGAGTCCGACCGCCTGTCCCCGCCTCAACTCGCCGCGATACGGCGGAGCATGAGCAACGGCAGGGCCGCGCTGTCCCGCCGTTCGCTGCTGCGCGCCGGCGGCGGTGGCGCGCTCGCCGTCGGCGGTCTCGGCACGCTCGCCGGCTGCGGCATCCCGCCCGCGGCCCGCACCGAGGGCGGCGCGTCCGAGGACTTCTCGGACAAGGAGAAGACGGTCAGCTTCTCCAACTGGACCGAGTACATGGACGTCGACGAGAACGACAAGAACCGCCGTCCGACCCTGGAGAAGTTCACCCGGCGGACCGGCATCAAGGTCAAGTACGCCGAGGACGTCAACGACAACAACGAGTTCTTCGGCAAGATCAAACCGCAGCTCGCCGCCGGCCAGGACACCGGCCGCGACCTGATCTGCGTCACCGACTGGCTCGCCGCCCGGCTCATCCGCTTCGGCTGGGCGCAGAAGCTCGACCCGGCCAACCTGCCGAACGCGTACGCCAACCTGGCCCCGCAGTTCCGCGACGTGGAGTGGGACCCGGGCCGGGCCTACACCTACCCGTGGGCCGGCATCTCCGTGGTCGTCGCGTACAACGTGAAGGCCACCGGCGGCCGGGAGGTCACCTCCGTGTCGCAGCTGCTCGACGACCCGAAGCTCAAGGGCAAGGTCGGCGTGCTCTCCGAGATGCGCGACACCATGGGCATGACGATGCTCGACATGGGCAAGGACCCGGCGAAGTTCACCACCGACGACTTCGACGCGGCCGCCGCCCGGCTGCAGAAGGCCGTCGACAAGCGCCAGATCCGCCGCTTCACCGGCAACGACTACACCTCCGACCTCACCAAGGGCGACCTCGCGGCCTGCCTCGCCTGGGCCGGAGACGTCGTACAGCTCCAGGCCGACAACCCGGACGTCCGGTTCCACATCCCCGACAGCGGCTACCTCACCGGCACCGACGTGCTGCTCGTCCCCAACAAGGCGCGGCACAAGGAGAACGCCGAGCGGCTGATCGACCACTACTACCAGCCCGCGATCGCCGCCGAGCTCGCCGCCTGGATCAACTACGTCTGCCCGGTCGACGGCGTGAAGGACGAGCTCGCCAAGATCTCGGAGGAGGCGGCGAACGACCCGCTGATCGTCCCGGACAAGAAGATGGCCGAGAAGTCGAACAACTTCCGCGCGCTCTCCCCCAAGGAGGAGACCGCGTACGAGGCCAAGTTCGCCCAGCTCACCGGCGCCTGAGCGCTCCGCCACCGGCCCTTGAACCGGCCCTTCGACCCTTCGGCAGGAACCATGACTGACGACACGACGCGCGGCGACGTCCGCCTCTCCGGGATCAGCAAGACCTACGGCTCGTTCACCGCCGTGCACCCGCTCGACCTGACCATCCCCGAGGGCTCCTTCTTCGCCCTCCTCGGCGCCTCCGGCTGCGGCAAGACCACAACCCTGCGCATGATCGCGGGACTTGAGGACCCGACCACCGGCACGGTCCACCTCGGCGAGCAGGACGTCACCGGACTCGCCCCGCACAAGCGCCCGGTGAACACCGTCTTCCAGTCGTACGCGCTCTTCCCGCACCTCGACATCTACGAGAACGTCGCCTTCGGTCTGCGCCGGCGCGGCATCAAGTCGGTGAAGAAGCAGGTCGGCGAGATGCTCGACCTCGTCCAGCTCGGCGACAAGGCGAAGCACAAGCCGCACCAGCTCTCCGGCGGCCAGCAGCAGCGCGTCGCCGTGGCCCGCGCCCTGATCAACCACCCGCGCGTGCTGCTCCTCGACGAGCCGCTCGGCGCCCTCGACCTCAAGCTGCGCCGCCAGATGCAGCTGGAGCTGAAGCGCATCCAGACCGAGGTCGGCATCACGTTCGTGCACGTCACGCACGACCAGGAGGAGGCCATGACGATGGCCGACCAGGTCGCCGTGATGAACGGGGGCCGGGTCGAGCAACTCGGCGCCCCCGCCGACCTGTACGAGAACCCGCAGACCACGTTCGTCGCCAACTTCCTCGGCAGCTCCAACCTGATCGAGGCCGAGATCGCCGCGTCGAGCGGCGACACGCTCGCGCTCAAGGCGGGCGACGACAAGCTGACCCTGCCCGCGGCCCGATGTTCCGCGCCGAAGAACACCGGCGGCAAGGTGCTCGTCGGCATCCGCCCGGAGAAGATCTCGCTCGCGCACGCCGACGACGCGAGGGAGATCGCCGACGGCCGCAACCGCCTCACCGGCCGCGTGACCGCCACGAGTTTCATCGGCGTCTCCACGCAGTACGTCATCGACTCCCCGGTCTGCGAGGGCCTGGAGGTGTACGTGCAGAACGTGGAGCGCGACGGCCGCCTCGCCCCCGGCGCCGAGGTCGTCCTGCACTGGAACCCGGAGCACACCTTCGGCCTGGACGCCGCGCAGGCCATCGACGCGGGCGTGGAGACAGTGGAAGAGGCCGCCGTATGACGACGCTCACCGAGGCGCCGCCCGCCGCCCCCGAACCCACGCCGACCAAGGCCCGCAGACGCCGCAAGCTCACCCCGTACTGGCTGCTGCTGCCCGGCATCCTGTGGCTGTTCGTGTTCTTCGCGCTGCCGATGGTCTACCAGGCCTCGACCTCCGTGCAGACCGGGTCGCTGGAGGCCGGGTACAAGGTCACCTGGCACTTCGCGACCTACTGGAACGCGCTCGCCGAGTACTGGCCGCAGTTCCTCACGTCGATCCTGTACGCGGGCCTCGCCACGGTCTTCTGCCTGCTGCTCGGCTATCCGCTCGCGTACCTGATCGCGTTCCGCGCGGGCCGCTGGCGGAACCTGCTGCTCATCCTGGTGATCGCGCCGTTCTTCACCAGCTTCCTGATCCGCACCCTCGCCTGGAAGACGATCCTCGCCGACGGCGGACCGCTGGTCGGGATCCTCAACTCGCTGCACGTCCTGGACGTCACGAGCTGGCTCGGCATGACCGAGGGCGACCGGGTGCTCGCCACCCCGCTCGCCGTGGTCTGCGGACTCACGTACAACTTCCTGCCGTTCATGATCCTGCCGCTGTACACCTCCCTGGAGCGGATCGACCCGCGCCTGCACGAGGCGGCCGGCGACCTGTACGCCAAGCCCGCCACCACGTTCCGGCGGGTGACGTTCCCGCTGTCCATGCCGGGCGTCGTCTCCGGCACGCTGCTCACCTTCATCCCGGCGAGCGGCGACTACGTCAACGCCCAACTCCTCGGCTCCACCAGCGAGAAGATGGTCGGCAACGTCATCCAGTCGCAGTTCCTCACCGTCCTCGACTACCCGACGGCGGCCGCGCTCTCCTTCATCCTCATGGCGGCGATCCTGCTGATGGTCACCTTCTACATCCGCAAGTCCGGGACGGAGGACCTGGTCTGATGGCTGTGCTTCTGTGGATACGGCGCCATCTCGTCGTCCTCGCGGGCCTGTTGACGCTCGGCTTCCTGATCCTGCCGAACCTCGTCGTGCTGGTCTTCTCCTTCAACAAGCCCAAGGGCCGCTTCAACTACGCCTGGCAGGAGTTCTCCACGCACGCCTGGCGCGACCCCTGCGGCGTCGCCGACCTGTGCGGCTCGCTCGCGCTGTCGTTGCAGATCGCGCTGTGGGCCACGCTCGGCGCGACCGCGCTCGGCACGATGATCGCGTTCGCCCTGGTCCGCTACCGCTTCCGGGCGCGCGGCGCGATCAACTCGCTGATCTTCCTGCCGATGGCCATGCCCGAGGTCGTCATGGCCGCCTCGCTGCTCACGCTCTTCCTCAACATGGGCGCGCAGCTGGGCTTCTGGACCATCCTCATCGCGCACATCATGTTCTGCCTGAGCTTCGTCGTGACGGCGGTCAAGGCCCGCGTGATGTCGATGGACCCGCGCCTGGAGGAGGCCGCCCGCGACCTGTACGCGGGGCCCGTGCAGACCTTCGTACGGGTGACGCTGCCGATCGCGGCGCCCGGGATCGCGGCGGGCGCGCTGCTCGCGTTCGCGCTCTCCTTCGACGACTTCATCATCACCAACTTCAACGCCGGCTCGACCGTGACCTTCCCGATGTTCGTCTGGGGCTCGGCGCAGCGCGGCACCCCCGTGCAGATCAACGTCATCGGTACGGCGATGTTCGCCGTGGCCGTGATCTGCGTCCTGGCCGGAATGCTGATCGGCAACCGGCGCAAGAAACAGTCCGTGTAGACCGCGCGGACAACTCACGTAGTTCTCAAGGGAGTTGGAAGCCATGGCCCCAGGTGCCATGAGCAGTGCAGAAGTCCTGGACACCCTCGCGGGCGTCAAGCCGGTCCCGTACTGGCTCGACGACCCGGGGAGGCCGGCCGCCGAACCGGCCCTCACCGGCGGCGAGCAGTGCGACCTGCTCGTCGTCGGGGGCGGCTACAGCGGACTGTGGACCGCCCTGAACGCCAAGGAGCGCGACCCCGACCGGGACGTCGTGCTGATCGAGGCGCGGGAGGCGGCCTGGGCCGCCTCCGGCCGCAACGGCGGCTTCTGCGCGGCATCCCTCACCCACGGCTTCGGCAACGGCCTGGCCCGCTGGCCCGGCGAACTCGCGAAGCTGGAGGAGCTCGGCGCCCGCAACCTCGACGGGATCGAGGCGGCGCTCGACCGGCACGGCATCGACTGCGACTTCGAGCGCAGCGGCGAGATCGACGTGGCCACCGCGCCCCACCAGGTCGAGGAACTCGCCGAGCTGCACGGCGAGATGAGCCGCCTCGGCCTCGCCGACGGCGTCGAACTCCTCGACCGGGACGCGGTCCGCGCGCAGGTCGACTCGCCGACGTTCCTGGGCGGGCTGTGGGACCGCAACGGCGTCGCCATGCTGAACCCGGCCAAGCTGGGCTGGGGCCTGAAGCGCGCCTGCCTCGCCCTCGGCGTCCGGATCTACGAGAACACCCCGGCCACCACGCTCGCCGCCCGCGGCGCGGGCATGGCCGTGCGCACCCCGTACGGCCGGGTCCTGGCCCGCCAGGTCGCGCTCGCCACGAACGTCTTCCCGTCCCTGGTCAAGCGGATCCGCCCGTTCACGGTCCCGGTCTACGACTACGTCCTGACCACCGAGCCGCTCACCGCGGACCAGCTCGCCACGATCGGCTGGCAGGGCCGCCAGGGCCTCGGCGACTCGGCCAACCAGTTCCACTACTTCCGGCTCACCGCCGACCACCGCATCCTCTGGGGCGGCTACGACGCGATCTATCCGTACGGCGGCAAGCTCAGCCCGGAGCTGGACCAGCGGCCCGAGACGTACGCACGGCTCGCCGGCCACTTCTTCGACTGCTTCCCGCAGTTGGCCGGGGTGCGCTTCAGCCACGCCTGGGGCGGCGCCATTGACACGTGTTCCCGCTTCTCGGCGTTCTTCGGCACGGCGCACCGCGGCAAGGTCGCGTACGCGGCGGGCTACACCGGGCTCGGCGTGGGCGCCACCCGGTTCGGCGCGGACGTGATGCTCGACCTGCTGGCGGGCGAGCGCACCGAGCGCACGTCCCTGGAGATGGTCCGCACGAAGCCGCTGCCGTTCCCGCCGGAGCCGTTCAAGTGGGCCGGGATCGGACTCACCAAGTGGTCCCTCGCCCGCGCCGACAGCCACGGCGGCCACCGCAACCTGTGGCTGCGCACCCTGGACAAGGTGGGCCTGGGCTTCGACAGCTAGGGCGAATCCGGCGTACCGGGGTGCATCGACCTGCTGGTAGTCAGCCTCGGAACTTTTCTCAACTAATTTTCGGAACCCGCGTAATGGCTGCGGCCCCAGGGCCTCTCTCTCGTGAAACGCAATGCGCTCGAATGAGAGGGAGGCCCTGCCATGACTGGTGCGGGGGCGAAGTCGGCAGTGGAGTGGCTGGTCTCGGTGGCACCGAACCCCGAGGCCTGCCGCTGGGAGTGGGAACGCAACCCCCTGGGGGTGGCGCTGCTCCCGGCGGGCAAGCTCTGGGACGTCCTGATCCTGCCGGGGGAGCTCGGCTATCCGACGCTGGACGTGCTGAACCGTTGCATCGACCGTCCCGGCCCCGTCCTCGCCGACTTCGGTGACGCCCGGATGGGCTTCTTCGTGCCCGCCGGCACGGTGACCCGCTGGATCGGCACGGGCGTACGGGGCGCGGGCGAGGGCACCTGGATCGTCGTGCCGTACCCGGGCCGGGCGACCGGCGGGGTGCGCTGGCTGGTCCCGCCGGACGGCTCGGGCACGCTCAACGATCCGGCGCTGCTGGAACTCGCGATGCACGAGGCGGCGGCGCAGTTGGCGAGAGGCGGGGGCGAGAGCGGGGGCCGGACGTCTTGACAGCCGCATTGGTCTGGACCAGATTGGCGGCGTTCCATTCCCTCCAATTCCCCCATGCCCGGAGGCAGTTGTGGACCGCTCCCGATCTCGCGTACGCCCCGCACTCGTCGCCGTGTGCGCGGCCGTGGCCCTCGCCGCGGCCGGAACGACGACGACGTCGGCCGCCCCCGCGGCCGATGCGGCGCCCGCCGCCGGACGTACGAGCGCCGCGCAGGCGCTGCCCGAGCACGCCCTCGTCGGCTATCTGCACGCGAGCTTCGCCAACGGCTCCGGGTACACCCGGCTCGCCGACGTACCCGACAGCTGGGACGTCATCGACCTCGCCTTCGGCGAACCCACCTCGCCCACGTCCGGCGACATCCGCTTCGAGCTGTGCCCGAAGACCGAGTGCCCGAACGTGGAGAGCGAGGCGGAGTTCAAGGCCGCGGTCAAGGCCAAGCAGGCGGCCGGCAAGAAGGTGCTGATCTCCATCGGCGGCCAGAACGGCCAGGTCCGCCTGACCACCGCCGCCGCCCGGGACGCCTTCGTCTCCTCGGTCTCCGCGATCATCGACGAGTACGGACTCGACGGCGTCGACATCGACTTCGAGGGCCACTCCCTCTCCCTCGACGCCGACGACACCGACTTCAGGAACCCGAAGACCCCGGTGATCGTCCACCTGATCTCCGCCCTGAAGACCCTCAAGTCCCGTTACGGGGACGGCTTCACGCTCACCATGGCCCCGGAGACCTTCTTCGTGCAGCTCGGCCACCAGTACTACGGCACCGGCAAGTGGGGCGGCCAGGATCCGCGGGCGGGCGCGTACCTGCCGGTGATCCACGCCCTGCGGGACGAGCTGACGCTGCTGCACGTCCAGGACTACAACTCGGGGCCGATCATGGGCCTCGACGGGCAGTACCACACCATGGGCGGCGCCGACTTCCACATCGCCATGACCGACATGCTGCTCACCGGCTTCCCCGTCGCGGGCGACCCGGCGAACGTGTTCCCCGCCCTGCCGCCGGAGAAGGTCGCCATCGGCATGCCGGCCTCGGTGAACGCGGGCAACGGCCACGTCTCCACGACCGAGGTGAACAAGGCCCTCGACTGCCTGACGAAGGGCACGAGCTGCGGGACGTACGAGACCCACGGCACCTGGCCGGGGCTGCGCGGACTGATGGCCTGGTCGATCAACTGGGACCGGCACAGCGGCGAGGAGTTCTCGAAGAACTTCGACGCCTACTTCGGCTGAAGGGTCAGGGCTCCCCGGTTGTCCGCGTGAGCCGTCTTGTCGCGAGGGTCAGGGCGATGAGGAGCATGCCGCCGAGGAGCCAGCTGCCGAACACGTCGAGCGGCCAGTGATAGCCGCGGCGCACCAGTCCGTAGCCGACGGCGGCCACCAACAGGCCGGTGCCGACGGCCAGTTCGCGCCGCCACTGCGCACCCCGCAGCCACGGCAGCAGAAGCAGGGCGGCGGCCCCGTACGCGACGATCGCCGTGGCGGCGTGGCCCGAGGGGTAGAAGCCGCCGGAGCCGTCCGTGCCGGGCGGGCCGGGCCGGTCGAAGAGCGCCTTGAGCGGCGCGACGAGCAGCGGTACGGCGGCGAGCGCGAGCGCCGCGCACAGCGGCCCCGCCCACCAGCGCCGCGCACCGGCCCGCCGGGCGCACACCGCGGCGTACGCGGCGGCCACGGCGAGGGCGACGGGCGCGACCGTCATGTTGCCCAGGTCGGCGAGGAGTTCGGCGGCGCCGTCGGGGAAGCGGCTGTGCCGTACGAGGTGCGCGAACCGTTCGTCGGCGGCGCGCAGCGGACCCGAGGCGGCGATCTGCTGGCTGAACAGGGCGAAGGCCAGGCCCGACACGGCCAGCGCGGCGAGGAGTTGCGGGAAAGGGGTCGGCCGCCCCGGAACAGGGGGGGTGGTTCCGGGACGGCCGTGGGGACCGGTGTGCCGCTCGCCCCGGGGGGTTTGGGGCGGGCGGCCGTCCGATCGGTGAGGAGTTCCGGAGTCAGACTCTCCGGTGGTGTGCGCGAGGGCACGTCCGGCGCGAAGCTGGGGATGCTCCGTCCCGGTGTCGCCCACAGTCGCCTGTGAGCGGGGTGTTTCTCTCATCTGCGTAGAACGTACGGCAGACGGGAGCGGCGGCGACAGGTGGTCGGTCATCCCGCCACCCGCCTCCCACAGCTTCTTCACAGGCTCTGCCGCGCCCGTCGGCCGCACGTGCTCGGACCCGAGCGTCAGATCTGCGCGAAGGACTGCTCGATGACGTCCAGGCCCTCGTTCAGCAGGTCCTCGCCGATGACCAGCGGCGGCAGGAAGCGCAGGACGTTGCCGTAGGTGCCGCAGGTGAGGACGAGGACGCCCTCGGCGTGGCAGGCCTTGGCGAGCGCGCCGGCGGCCTCCGGGTTCGGCTCCTTCGTCGCCGGGTCCTTGACCAGCTCGATCGCGATCATCGCGCCGCGGCCGCGGATGTCGCCGATGATCTCGTACTTCTCCTGCATGGCCGCCAGGCGGGACTTCATGATCTCTTCGATCCGCTTGGCCTTGGCCGGGAGGTCGAGCTCCTTCATCGTCTCGATCGAGCCGAGCGCACCGGCGCAGGCCACCGGGTTGCCGCCGTAGGTGCCGCCGAGGCCGCCCGCGTGCGCGGCGTCCATGATCTCGGCGCGGCCGGTGACGGCGGCCAGCGGCAGACCGCCGGCGATGCCCTTGGCGGTGGTGATCAGGTCCGGGACGATGCCCTCGTCCTCGCAGGCGAACCACTGGCCGGTACGGCAGAAGCCGGACTGGATCTCGTCCGCGACGAACACGATGCCGTTGTCGTTGGCGAACTTCACGATCTCGGGCAGGAAGCCCTTGGCCGGCTCGATGAAGCCGCCCTCGCCGAGCACCGGCTCGATGATGATCGCGGCGACGTTCTCGGCGCCGATCTGCTTGGTGATCTGGTCGATGGCCTGCGCGGCGGCCTCGGGGCCGCAGTTCTCCGGGCCGGTCGGCCAGCGGTAGCCGTACGCCACCGGCACGCGGTAGACCTCGGGCGCGAACGGGCCGAAGCCGTGCTTGTACGGCATGTTCTTGGCGGTCAGCGCCATCGTCAGGTTGGTGCGGCCGTGGTAGCCGTGGTCGAAGACGACGACGGCCTGGCGCTTGGTGTACGCGCGGGCGATCTTCACCGCGTTCTCGACGGCCTCGGCGCCGGAGTTGAACAGCGCGGACTTCTTCGCGTGGTCGCCCGGCGTCAGCTCGGCGAGGGCCTCGGCGACCTCCACGTACCCCTCGTACGGCGTCACCATGAAGCAGGTGTGCGTGAAGTCGGCCAGCTGGGCGCTCGCGCGGCGCACGACGGCCTCGGCGGAGGCGCCGACGGAGGTCACGGCGATGCCGGAGCCGAAGTCGATCAGACGGTTGCCGTCGACGTCCTCGATGACGCCGCCGCCCGCGCGCGCGGTGAACACCGGCAGGACGGAGCCCACGCCGCCGGCCACCACCGACGTGCGGCGGGCCTGCAGCTCCTGCGACTTGGGGCCGGGGATCGCGGTGACGAGACGACGCTCCTGCGGAATGGCGGACATAAGGGGCTCCCGGGGCGAATGTGGGGGTGTTTCGGACGTTGCTCTTTTCCGCAGGCTAGGCGTGGTCGGGGGGAGTGGGCATGTTCCGGATGGGAGAAGTAGGACGGCGGCCTTGTCCGCGGCGGACATGGCGGGTGGCCGCCCGCGGGCTGCGGACGCACCCGTCCCGATGGCCGGGGAACGCCGAACGGGCCTGCCGCGCCTACTAGATTGAGCCCGGAACGCACCCGTCGACCGGCAGGTCGGGCGGGGTCGGCAGGCCGGGCGAGGCAGAGGCAGCAGGGGGCACTGGGTCATGGACCGCGAGGGCACGTACGAGGGACACGACTCGGGGCGGCGGCCCGCACCCGCGGCGCCCGCGTCCCCACCGCCCACGGCGCCGCCCGCCGCTCCGCCGCTGCCGCGCAAGCCGCCGGGTGCGCCCGAGTCCCCGGTCGCCGCGTGGCTCGCCGAGCCCCGGCCCGAGGCCGAGCCGGGCATCTGGCGGTTCGGGTACCGGCCGCGGGGGCCCGAGCAGGACGGCCGGGAGCTCAAGCGGCGCCTGGTGCGCGGCATGGTGATCCCGACGCTGCTCGGCCTGGTGCTCTGGTCGCTGCTGCAGAACGGCAGCCTGCCGTACCTGTGGCTGCCGGTGAAGGCGTTCACCCCGTCGGACTGGTGGCACGAGGGGACGATCCAGCCGCTCGGCTGGCAGGGCCAGAACGCGCTGATCGTCTACGGCGGCGTCGTGTTCGGCCTCGTCGTCGCCGCGGTCGTCCGGCTCAGCACCTGGAAGGAATCCGTCCGGTACTTCGTGACGGGCCGGCCGCAGCCCTCCCGCGCGCTGATCGCCGCCGTCGCCGCCGTCGGAGTCCTCGCCCTCGTCTGGCCGGACGCCCTCGGCCTCGGCCTGGAGCCCCTGCCCGTCGTCACGCCGGTGCTCTCGCTGCTCGCCCTGATCGCCGGCGGGTACGAGGTGTTCACGGTCAGCCCCGTCGTCACGTACGCCCTGTACGCGCTGATCACCCTCGCCGTCCTGTGGCCGTTCGCGCGGGTCGGCGGCTGGTGGGGCGCGCTCCGGAACCGCCCGAAGTCCCCGGCGCCCGCCAAGCCCGCCGCCCCCGCC
>NZ_JBJURH010000028.1:0-67955 GCF_046098215.1 Streptomyces sp. Da 82-17 | reverse complement strand
CGCCCCACCGGCGCCCCCGCCCCCGCGCACTGGCCCGCGCTGCGCGCCGCCGGGCAGGACAAGGCGGCCGACCTGCTCGCCGCCGAACTGCTCGGCGGCCGGATGAACGACGTCGACTGCGCCCGCGTCACCCGCGCCTGGGACGCCGCCAAGGCCGATCCCGCCGCGCGCGCCGCCTTCGCCGACACCGTCGCCCGGCACGGCGCCGCCGCCTGGGCGCACCCGTCCGGCAGCCGCGACCTGCCCGCCCGCAGCGCCACCCACGACCTGCTCGTCGACCAGGTCAGGATCGGCCGCTTCGCCGAGCACGAGCGCAACCCGTACGCCTTCCGGGGCGTGCAGGCCGCCCTCGAACCGCAGGTCCTCGGCACGTCGCTGCTCGCCATCGGCCCCTCCGGCGCGGGCAAGACCCGACACCTGATGCGGCCCGTCACCGAGGCCCTCGCCCTGCAGGCGCTCACCGGACGGGCCGCGGTCGTCGCCGTCGCCGCCGCGGACACGCCCCTCGGGCCCGACGACGCGTACGACGTCGTGGTCCGGCCCGGCGACCCGGAGTCGCCGTACGGCCTGGACCTGTACGCCGAGTGCGACGACCCGGACGAGGCCGCCGCGTTCCTCGCCGAGGCGCTCGTCGGCGACCTCGACGGCACCGACACGCGCCGCTCCGCCACGGCCCTCGCCCAACTCCTCGGCCCGTACCGCGCGGTGCACGGGCGCTTCCCTGCCGTACGCGCGCTGCGTGAGCTCCTGGAGGGCGAGCCGGGCGCGCTGGCCGCGCTGCGGGAGGGGCTGGGCGCCGCCGGGTCGGGGGACGCGGAGATGCGGCGCGAACTGGACGCGCGCGTACGGCAGTCGGGCACGCCCGGCGACCCGAGCCCGGCGCTCGCGGACCGGCTCGCGCTTCTCGACCGGCCCGCCTTCGCCCGCTCCTTCGGCGACGGGGACGGCGCGGGGGAGGGGCGGCCGTTCTCCCTCTCGGCGGTGGCCCACCATCCGCTGCGGGTCCGCGTCGACCTGCCGGAACGCCGCCACGAGGAGGCCTCCCGGCTGCTCGCCCGGCTGCTGCTCGCCCAGTTCGCGCACGCCGTGCGCGGCGGAACCGAACGCCCGCACTTCGCCTGCCTGGTCCTCGACGACGCCGCGCGCACCCTCACCGCCGGGAGCGTGCCCGCGATCCGCCGGCTGCGGTCGGCGAACGCGGGCGTGGTGCTCGGCCTGCGGACCGTCGGCGAGGTGCCCGAGGCGCTGCAGGGCCCGCTGTACGCGGCGGTCGGCTGCCGGATGGCGTTCTCCGGCGTGACCACCTGGGACGGCAGGACGTTCGCCGAGGCGTGGGGCACCGAACGGGTGGAGACGCGGGAGGTCGCCCAGCACACCGTGTACGCGGACCAGCCGATGACCCGGGCCATCCACTCGCTGCGCAAACTGGTCACCGGCCGGGAGGTCACGACGGACGCGGTGACGGTCCGCGAGGTCGAGCGCGAGCGCTGGTCCGCCTCCGACCTCGCCCAGCGCGTGCCGCCCGGCCACGCCGTGCTCTCCCTGACCACCGTCCGCGGCGAGCACGCCCCGCCGCTCCTGGTCGACCTGCGCGGCTAGTGCGTCCGCAGGGGCACACCGGCTAGTACGTCGTACCGGCACAGGCAAGGGCACTCACGGAATCGCCACGGGGCTTCCATACGGTGAGGCAGAATTGATACGAGCCGTTCATACGGGGCGGCCAAATAATCCCGTTGGAACCCGTTCGGTCCCGTTCGATCCCGGGCGGGCCGTCCCGAGCCCCACCGCTGTACCGCCGTACCGCCTCGCCCACCGGAAGCCGTGAAGGTCCCATGCCGCCCACGCTCGCCTCGCTCGTCCAGCACTCCAAGCTCAAACTCACCGTGCGCGCGGGCGAGGACCGCCTGGACACCCCCGTGCGCTGGGCCCACGCCAGCGAGCTCACCGACCCCGTGCCCTACATGGAGGGCGGCGAGCTCCTGCTGATCACCGCCCTCAAGCTGGACGCCGAGGACCCGCAGGCCATGCGCCGCTATGTGCGGCGGCTCGTCGGCGCGGGCGTCAGCGGCCTCGGCTTCGCGGTCGGCGTGCACTACGACGAGGTCCCCGAGGCCCTCGTCGACGCCGCCAGGGCCGAGCACCTGCCGCTGCTCGAAGTGCCCCGCCGCACCCCGTTCCTGGCGATCACCAAGGAGGTGTCGGCGGCCATCGCCGCCGAACAGTACCGCTCCGTCACCGACGGCTTCGCCGCCCAGCGCGAACTCACCCGGCAGGCCCTCAGCGGCGGCCCCGAGGGCGTGCTCACCGCGCTCGCCGCCCAGGTCGACGGCTGGGCCGCGCTCTACGACGCCTCCGGCTCCGTCGTCGCCACCGCACCCGAGTGGGCCGCCCGCCGCGCCGCCCGCCTCACCTCCGAGGTCGAGCGGCTCCGCGACCGGCCCGCCCCCGCGAGCGCCCTGATCGGCGAGTCCGACGACCGCGTCGAGCTGCACTCCCTCGGCGCCGGCCGCCGCCCCCGCACCGCGCTCGCCGTCGGCACCGCCGCCGCCCTCGGCACCACGGAGCGGTACGCGGTGCACTCCGCGATCGCCCTCCTCACCCTCACCACCGAGCGCTCCCGCTCCCTGCACGCCGCCGAACAGCGCCTCGGCGCCGCCGTCCTGCGCATGCTGCTCGCCGGGGAGCCCGACCACGCCCGCACGGTCGCGGGCGAGCTGTACGGCGGGCTGCTCGACGCCCCGTTCCGGCTGCTCATCGCCGAGACCGCGCCCGCCCCGCGCGGCAAGAACGGCGGCGCGCAGGCCGTCGCCGGGCACGATCCGCTGGCCGACCTCGCGGACGTCGTCGAGGCCGCCGCCGCGCGCGCCGGGGAAGCCGTGCTCGTCGTGCCCGACGGCGGCGACCGGCTCGTGCTGCTCTTCGCCGACGGCGGCGCCGCGGCCACCGCCTGCCTGCAGCTCGCCGCCGTCACCGACGCCGCCCGGGCCGACGGCCGCGACCAACAGGCCGCAGACGGCGAGCAGTTGGTGGTCGGCCTGTCCGCCCCGGCCGGGCCCATCGCCGCCGCCACCGCGTACAAGCAGGCCGAGCAGGCCCTGTCCGTCGCCCGCCGCCGCGGCCGCACCCTGGTCGAGCACGAGGAACTCGCCGCCGGCTCGGTCCTCCCGCTCCTCGCCGACGACGCCGTACGGGCCTTCGCCGACGGCATGCTGCGGGCGCTGCGCGAGCACGACGCGACCGGCCGCGGCGACCTCGTGGCCTCCCTGCGCGCCTGGCTCTCCCGGCACGGCCAGTGGGACGCCGCCGCCGCGGACCTCGGGGTGCACCGGCACACGTTGCGGTACCGGATGCGGCGGGTGGAGGAGATCCTGGGACGCTCCCTGGACGACCCGGACGCGCGGATGGAGCTGTGGCTCGCGTTGAAGGCCTCGTCGACGTCGTCCGACTGACCGGACCGGGACTCCGCCCCAGGCCCCCCGGCGGCTACCGCCCTGCCCCGGCGGCCCGTCTCCCGGCTGCGGCGCCGTCGTGGCCGCTCGCGCAGTTCCCCGCGCCCCTGAAGGCCTGCGGCTGCGCCGCGCCTTCCCGATGAGCTGCGGCGCAGCCGCATCGCTCAGGGGCGCGGGGAACTGCGCGACCAGCCACAGCGGCGCCGCAGACGAACGACACCGCCGGAGGCTTTCCGCACCTGCCACTCCGGCACCCACCCGCCCCCAACTCCTCCACCCCGTACAAGAGGCCCCGCGGGTCCGCGGCCCTACCGTGAAGGGCGAAACCCCCAGACACCACCATCGCGGAAGGGCCGGGCTCCCATGACCGACACCACTGCCTTCTGGCTCGCCGGCCGCCAGGCCACCGGCGACACCACCTTCGACGTCACCTCGCCCTGGGACGGCCGCACCGTCGGCCGTGTGAGCGTCCCGACCGACGCGCAGGTCGAGGAGGCCGTCGCCGCCGCGTACGCCTCCCGCGACGCGCTCTCCGCGACCCCCGCCCACGTCCGGGCCGCCGCGCTCGACCACGTCACCAAGCGGCTCACCGAGCGCACCGAGGAGATCGCCCAGCTGATCTCCGCCGAGAACGGCAAGCCGATCAAGTGGGCCCGCGGCGAGGTCGGCCGCGCCGTGTCCGTGTTCCGCTTCGCCGCCGAGGAGGCCCGCCGGTTCAACGGCGGCGACGCCCAGCGCCTCGACACCGACGCGGGCGGCCAGGGCCGGCTCGCCCTCACCCGCCGCTTCCCGCGCGGCGTGGTCCTCGGCATCGCGCCGTTCAACTTCCCGCTGAACCTGTGCGCCCACAAGGTCGCCCCGGCCATCGCCGCCGGCGCCCCGATCATCCTCAAGCCGGCCCCGGCCACCCCGCTGTCCGGCCTGATCCTCGGCGAGCTGCTCGCCGAGACGGACCTGCCCGAGGGCTCCTGGTCGGTGCTCCCGGTCGCCAACGAGAAGATGCCGGCCCTGGTCCAGGACGAGCGCCTGCCCGTCATCTCGTTCACGGGCTCCGAGAAGGTCGGCTACACGATCATGGACTCGGTGCCGCGCAAGCACATCACCCTGGAGCTCGGCGGCAACGGCGCGGCCGTCGTCCTCGACGACTTCTCCTCCGACGCCGACCTCGACTGGGCCGCGAGCCGCATCGCGACCTTCTCGAACTACCAGGGCGGCCAGTCCTGCATCTCCGTGCAGCGCGTGATCGCCGACGCGTCCGTCTACGACCGGCTCGTCCCCCGGATCGTCGCCGCCGTCGAGGCGCAGGTCACCGGTGACCCGTCGGACCCGGCCACCGAGGTCGGCCCGCTCGTCGACGAGAACGCCGCCAAGCGCGTCGAGTCCTGGGTCGACGAGGCCGTCGCCGCCGGCGCCGCGCTCCTCACCGGCGGCAAGCGCGAGGGCGCCACGTACGCCCCGACCGTCCTCGCCGACGTGCCCGCCGACACCACCCTCGCCTGCGAGGAGGTCTTCGGCCCGGTCCTCACCGTCACCAAGGTGGACGGCGAGCAGGCCGCGTTCGACGCCGTCAACGACTCCAAGTACGGCCTCCAGGCAGGTGTGTTCACGCACGACGTGCAGCGCGCCTTCCGCGCCCACCGCGCCCTCGAGGTCGGCGGCGTGATCGTCGGCGACGTCCCCTCCTACCGCGCCGACCAGATGCCGTACGGCGGCGTCAAGCAGTCCGGCGTCGGCCGCGAGGGCGTCGCCCACGCCATGGCGGACTACACGTACGAGCGCGTCCTGGTCCTCACCGGCCTGGAGCTGTAAGCACGTACGTCTTCGAGAGGGCGGCCGGAACCTGTGCGGGGTTCCGGCCGCTCGCGCGTTGCGCCGAACGCCGCGCCCGGCCTGGTGGGGATCTTCGTATTCGGGTAGATACGTCGGGTACGCACGTACGTACGAGCGAGTAGCCCCCGACCCCGATGCGTTGAGGTGAGCCCCTCATGTCGACAGGCACGCACAAGGAGCCGAAGGTCTCCGAGCGGGAGGCCCGGCAGGTCGCCGAGGCGGCCAGGGAACAGGAGTGGCGCAAGCCGAGCTTCGCCAAGGAGCTGTTCCTCGGCCGCTTCCGGCTCGACCTGATCCACCCGCACCCGCTGCCCGCCGACGAGGACACCCGGCGCGGCGAGGCGTTCCTCGCGCGGCTGCGGGCGTTCTGCGAGCGCGAGGTCGACGGAGCCCTGATCGACCGCGAGGCGCGCATCCCGGACGCCGTGATCAACGGGCTCAAGGAGCTCGGTGCCCTCGGCATGAAGATCGACACCAAGTACGGCGGCCTCGGCCTCACGCAGGTCTACTACAACAAGGCCCTCGCCCTCGTCGGCTCCGCCAGCCCCGCCCTCGGCGCGCTGCTCTCCGCCCACCAGTCCATCGGCGCGCCGCAGCCGCTGAAGCTGTTCGGCAGCCAGGAGCAGAAGGACACGTTCCTGCCCCGGCTCGCCGCCACCGACATCTCCGCGTTCCTGCTCACCGAGCCGGACGTCGGCTCCGACCCGGCCCGCCTCGCCACCACGGCCGTACCGGACGGGGACGGATACGTCCTGGACGGCGTGAAGCTGTGGACGACCAACGGCGTCATCGCCGACCTGCTCGTCGTCATGGCCCGCGTCCCGAAGTCCGAGGGGCACCCCGGCGGCATCACCGCGTTCCTCGTCGAGGCCGCCGACGAGGGCGTCACCGTCGAGCACCGCAACGCCTTCATGGGCCTGCGCGGCCTGGAGAACGGCGTCACCCGCCTCCACCGCGTACGCGTCCCCGCCGCGCACCGCATCGGCCCCGAGGGCGCCGGCCTGAAGATCGCCCTGACCACCCTCAACACCGGCCGCCTCTCGCTGCCCGCGATGTGCGTCGGCGCCGGCAAGTGGTGCCTGAAGATCGCCCGCGAGTGGTCCGCCGAGCGCGAGCAGTGGGGCCGCCCGATCGCCCTGCACGAGGCCGTCGGCAGCAAGATCTCCTTCATCGCCGCCACCACCTTCGCCCTGGAGGCCGTCCTCGACCTCGCCTCCCAGATGGCCGACGAGGACCGCAACGACATCCGCATCGAGGCCGCCCTCGCCAAGCTGTACGGCTCCGAGATGGCCTGCCTGATGGCCGACGAGCTGGTCCAGATCCGCGGCGGCCGCGGCTTCGAGACCGCCGACTCGCTCGCCGCCCGCGGCGAACGCGCCGTCCCCGCCGAGCAGTTGCTCCGCGACCTGCGCATCAACCGCATCTTCGAGGGCTCCACCGAGATCATGCA
Organism: Streptomyces sp. Da 82-17; assembly: GCF_046098215.1. Classification (NCBI taxonomy): domain Bacteria; kingdom Bacillati; phylum Actinomycetota; class Actinomycetes; order Kitasatosporales; family Streptomycetaceae; genus Streptomyces; species Streptomyces sp. Da 82-17. The sequence goes on along the minus strand of NZ_JBJURH010000028.1, from coordinate 61,226 downwards.
CCTGCTGATCGCCCGCGAGGCCGTCGACGCCCACCTCAAGGCCGCCGGCGACCTCATCGACCCCGACAAGACCCTCGGCGACAAGGCCAAGGCGGGCGCCCGCGCCGGCGGCTTCTACGCCCGCTGGCTCCCGAAACTCGTCGCGGGCCCCGGCCAACTCCCGCTCTCCTACGGCGACTTCCACCCGGCCGGCCACCCCGACCTCGCCGCCCACCTGCGGTACGTGGAGCGCACCTCCCGCAAGCTCGCCCGCTCGACCTTCTACGCCATGTCCCGCTGGCAGGGCCGGATGGAGACCAAGCAGGGCTTCCTCGGCCGGATCGTCGACATCGGCGCCGAACTCTTCGCGATGAGCGCCGCCTGCGTCCGCGCGGAGCTGCTCCGCACCACCGACGACCACGGCCGCGAGGCCTACCAGCTCGCCGACGCCTTCTGCCGCCAGTCCCGGCTGCGCGTCGAGGAGCTCTTCGCCCGCCTCTGGTCCAACACCGACGACCTGGACCGCAAGGTCGTACGCGGCATCCTGTCCGGCACGTACGCCTGGCTGGAGGAGGGCATCGTCGACCCGAGCGGCGAGGGCCCGTGGATCGCAGAGGCGACACCGGGCCCGCCGCGGACGGAGAACGTCCACCGCCCGATCCGCTGAGCGGCGGCGCAGCCGCACGCTCTCAGGGGCGCGGGGCTGTGACATCAGCGGCTCCGCCGCGGGGCGCGAGGACGGACCACCGGGCCGCACCCGGCGACGAAACCGCAACCCCCACGGCGGGGGAAGCGCGCAGACTCGGAGGGCGCCCTGTCCGGATCCACAAGAACCCACGCAACAATGGGTCCATGAGCGACAGTCCAACGCCTCTCGCCGATCCGCACCTGGTCTTCGACCCGGTGACGGATGACGGCCCCCGGGACATCGTCGTCCTGGGCTCGACGGGATCCATCGGCACCCAGGCCATCGACCTGGTCCTGCGCAATCCCGACCGCTTCCGCGTCACCGCCCTGTCCGCCGCGGGCGGCCGCGTGGGGCTGCTCGCCGAGCAGGCCAGACGGCTGCGTGTGCGCACCGTCGCGGTCGCCCGCGAGGACGCGGTGCCCGCCCTGCGCGAGGCGCTCGCCGCTCAGTACGGGGGCGAACCGCTCCCCGAGATCCTCGCCGGACCGGACGCCGCCACCCAGGTCGCCGCCTCGGACTGCCACACCGTGCTCAACGGCATCACCGGCTCCATCGGCCTCGCCCCGACGCTGGCCGCCCTGGAAGCGGGCCGCACCCTCGCCCTGGCCAACAAGGAGTCGCTGATCGTCGGCGGCCCGCTGGTCAAGGCGATCGCCAAGCCCGGCCAGATCATCCCCGTCGACTCCGAGCACGCCGCGCTCTTCCAGGCCCTCGCCTCCGGCACCCGCGCCGACGTCCGCAAACTCGTCGTCACCGCCTCCGGCGGCCCCTTCCGCGGCCGTACGAAGACCCAGCTCGCCGACGTCACGCCCGACGACGCGCTCGCCCACCCCACCTGGGCGATGGGCCCGGTGATCACCGTCAACAGCTCGACCCTGGTCAACAAGGGTCTGGAGGTCATCGAGGCGCACCTCCTCTACGACATCCCCTTCGACCGCATCGACGTCGTCGTGCACCCGCAGTCCTACGTCCACTCGATGGTCGAGTTCACCGACGGCTCCACGCTCGCCCAGGCCACCCCGCCGGACATGCGCGGCCCCATCGCCATCGGCATCGGCTGGCCCGAGCGGGTCCCGGACGCGGCCCCCGCCTTCGACTGGACCAAGGCCTCCAGCTGGGAGTTCTTCCCCCTCGACGACGAGGCCTTCCCGGCCGTCAACCTCGCCCGGCACGTCGGCGAGCTCGGCGGCACCGCCCCCGCCGTGTTCAACGCCGCCAACGAGGAGTGCGTGGACGCCTTCCTCGCCGGCCGGCTGCCCTACCTCGGCATCATGGACACCGTCACCCAGGTCGTCACCGAGCACGGCACGCCCCGTACGGGAACCTCGCTCACCCTGTCGGACGTCCTGGAAGCGGACGCCTGGGCCCGTACCAGGGCCCGTGAACTGTCGGCCAAGGCGACCGCGGAGGCTCGTGCATGACGACCCTGATGATGATCCTCGGCATAGTGGTCTTCGTGATCGGGCTGCTGTTCTCGATCGCCTGGCACGAGCTGGGACATCTGTCGACGGCCAAGCTCTTCGGCATCCGCGTGCCGCAGTACATGGTCGGCTTCGGCCCGACCCTCTGGTCCCGCAAGAAGGGCGAGACCGAGTACGGCATCAAGGCCATCCCCCTCGGCGGGTACATCCGCATGATCGGCATGTTCCCGCCCGGGCCCGACGGCCGGATGGAGGCCCGCTCCACCTCGCCCTGGCGCGGCATGATCGAGGACGCCCGCTCGGCCGCCTTCGAGGAGCTCCAGCCCGGCGACGAGAAGCGGCTCTTCTACACGCGCAAGCCGTGGAAGCGCGTCATCGTGATGTTCGCCGGGCCGTTCATGAACCTGGTCCTGGCCGTCGCGATCTTCCTCGGCGTCCTGATGACCTTCGGCTGGAACGAGCAGACCACCACGGTCAGCAAGGTCTCCGACTGCGTCATCGCCCAGACCGAGAACCGCTCCACCTGCGAGAAGGGCGACAAGCCCGCCCCCGCCAAGGCGGCCGGACTCGAACCCGGCGACACCATCGTCGCGTTCGACGGCAAGCCCGTCTCCGAGTGGTCCGTCCTCCAGGACCGCATCCGCGACACCACGGGCCCGGCCACCATCACGGTCGAGCGCGACGGCGTGCGCAAGGTCCTCGAGGCCGACCTGATCGAGAACAAGGTCAGCAAGACCGACGGCGAGGGCGGCTACGTCGAGGGCGAGTACGTCACCGCCGGCTTCCTCGGCTTCACCCCGGCCTCCGGCATCGTCGAGCAGTCCTTCGGCGAGTCCGTGGCCCGTATGGGCGACATGATGGAGAACGGCGTCGAGTCCCTGATCGCCCTCCCGTCGAAGATCCCCGACCTGTGGGACGCGGCCTTCGGCGACGGCGAGCGCAAGCAGGACTCCCCGATGGGCGTCGTCGGCGCCGCCCGCGTCGGCGGCGAGGTGTTCACCCTGGACATCCCGCCGGAGAACCAGATCGCGATGATGCTGTTCCTCGTCGCGGGCTTCAACCTCTCGCTGTTCCTGTTCAACATGCTCCCGCTGCTGCCCCTCGACGGCGGCCACATCGCGGGCGCCCTCTGGGAGTCGGTCCGCCGCGGCTTCGCCAAGCTGCTCAAGCGGCCCGACCCCGGCCCCTTCGACGTCGCGAAGCTGATGCCCGTCGCCTATGTGGTGGCCGGGATCTTCGTCTGCTTCACCATCCTGGTGCTGATCGCCGACGTCGTTAACCCGGTCAGAATCTCCTGACCACACCCGGTTCACGGCGGCCGCCCACACTGCGTGGACGGCCGCCGTGCGTGGTAGTGCAGCGCGGTGCGATGTGCTTACGGCACGAGGCGTGGCGTAATCTCGACAGCCGGAGCCCGCCGAGCGCGGGGCACGAACGCTCCGCTTCGACCCACCTGATCCACACCTTGGGGTTGCACAGCAGATGACTGCTATTTCTCTGGGAATGCCGTCCGTACCGACCAAGCTCGCCGAGCGGCGCAAGTCCCGGCAGATCCAGGTCGGAACGGTCGCGGTCGGTGGCGACGCCCCGGTGTCGGTGCAGTCGATGACCACCACCCGTACGTCCGACATCGGCGCCACGCTCCAGCAGATCGCCGAGCTGACCGCCTCCGGCTGCCAGATCGTCCGCGTGGCCTGCCCCACGCAGGACGACGCCGACGCGCTGCCGGTGATCGCGAAGAAGTCGCAGATCCCGGTCATCGCCGACATCCACTTCCAGCCGAAGTACGTCTTCGCCGCCATCGACGCCGGCTGCGCCGCGGTCCGCGTCAACCCCGGCAACATCAAGCAGTTCGACGACAAGGTCAAGGAGATCGCCAAGGCCGCCGGCGACGCGGGCACCCCGATCCGCATCGGCGTCAACGCCGGCTCCCTGGACCGCCGCCTGCTGCAGAAGTACGGCAAGGCCACCCCCGAGGCGCTCGTCGAGTCCGCGCTCTGGGAGGCGTCCCTCTTCGAGGAGCACGGCTTCCGCGACATCAAGATCTCGGTCAAGCACAACGACCCCGTCGTGATGGTCAACGCCTACCGCCAGCTCGCCGCCGCCTGCGACTACCCGCTGCACCTCGGCGTCACCGAGGCGGGACCCGCCTTCCAGGGCACCATCAAGTCCGCCGTCGCGTTCGGCGCGCTGCTCTCCGAGGGCATCGGCGACACCATCCGCGTCTCCCTGTCGGCCCCGCCGGTCGAGGAGATCAAGGTCGGCAACCAGATCCTGGAGTCCCTGAACCTCAAGCCGCGCCGCCTGGAGATCGTCTCCTGCCCCTCCTGCGGCCGCGCCCAGGTCGACGTGTACAAGCTCGCCGAAGAGGTCACCGCCGGCCTCGACGGCATGGAGGTCCCGCTGCGCGTCGCCGTCATGGGCTGCGTCGTCAACGGCCCCGGCGAGGCCCGCGAGGCCGACCTCGGCGTCGCCTCCGGCAACGGCAAGGGCCAGATCTTCGTGAAGGGCGAGGTCATCAAGACCGTCCCCGAATCGAAGATCGTCGAGACCCTCATCGACGAGGCCATGAAGATCGCCGAGCAGATGGAGAAGGACGGCGTCGCCTCCGGCGAGCCGCAGATCTCCGTCGCCGGCTGACCCCTCCCGTACGGCCCGAAAGCCCTGCCCCGCAGCTCGCCGGGGCAGGGCTGCGCCATGCCGGGTACAGTGCGGAGATCGGCAACTTCACGGTGAGGCCCCAGCGAACGTGTTGACCCAGACGACCACCAGGGTGCTCGGCCCCGCAGATCTGGACGCCGCCCTGGAGGTCCTGCGGCGCGAGCCGGTCAACAACGCCTTCGTCGCAGCCCGCGTCCAGGTCGCCGGCCTCGACCCCTGGCGGCTCGGCGGCGAGATGTGGGGCTGGTACGCCGACGGCAGGCTCCGCTCCCTCTGCTATGCCGGCGCCAACCTCGTCCCGATCTGCGCCGGCCCCGAAGCCGTACGCGCCTTCGCCGAGCGCGCCCGCCGGTCCGGCCGCCGCTGCTCCTCCCTCGTCGGCCCCGCCGAACCCACCGCCCGGCTCTGGCAGCTCCTCGAACCGCACTGGGGCCCTGCCCGCGAGGTCCGCCGCCACCAGCCCCTGATGGTCACCGACCGGCTGCCCGACGACGTCACCCCCGACCCGTACGTCCGCCGGATCCGCAAGGACGAGATGGACGTGATCATGCCGGCGTGCGTGGCCATGTTCACCGAGGAGGTCGGCGTCTCCCCGCTCGCCGGGGACGGCGGACTGCTCTACCAGGCCCGGGTCGCCGAACTCGTCGGCTCCGGGCGGTCGTTCGCCCGCCTCGACCCCGACACCGGGCAGGTGATCTTCAAGGCCGAGATCGGCGCCGCCACCCCCGAGGCCTGCCAGATCCAGGGCGTCTGGGTCGCCCCCGAACACCGCGGCAAGGGCCTCTCCGTCACCGGCATGGCTGCCGTCGTGCGGTACGCCCTGGCGGACGTCGCCCCCGTCGTCAGCCTGTACGTCAACGACTTCAACACCGCCGCCCGCGCCGCGTACCGGCACGTCGGGTTCACCGAGGTCGGCTCGTTCATGAGCGTGCTGTTCTGACCTGTGGCCGAACCCCGTCCGACCTCTGGGGGAGTCCTGCGCGGCGAAGTAGGGTTCCCGCATGACTGACGACGTCGTGATCGGGCCGCTCGACCTGGCCGCCCACGTGGACGAGGCCCTCGCCGTGCAGGCCCTCGCCTTCGGCCTCGACGACGCCGAGATCGCCGTACGCCGCCAGATCGTCCTGCGCCACATCACCTACCCCGGCGCCCGCGCCCTCGGCGCCACCACCCCCGAGGGCCGCCTCGCCGGCTTCGTCTACGGCATGCCCAACGACCGCGCCCACTGGTGGTCCAGCGTCGTCGAGCCCTACCTGCGCGACCAGGACCTGGACTTCTGGCTCGACGACGCCTTCGTCATCACCGAGCTGCACGTCCACCCCCGGCACCAGAACCGCGGCATCGGACGCACCCTCATCACCGCCCTCACCGACGCCGCCGCCCAGCCCCGCTCGATCCTCTCCGCGATCGACACCGACAGCCCCGCCCGCGGCCTCTACCGCTCCCTCGGCTACACCGACCTCGCCCGGAACGTCCTCTTCCCCAGCGCCCCGAGGCCGTACGCGGTGATGGGAGCCCCGCTCCCGCTGCGCCGCCGCCGACCGTGAGCGGGGCCGGTCCGGCGATAACCGATTTCCGAACCCGCCCGTGCCCCGGCTAACCTCCTGAGCATTCGACGCTTTCCCCAGCAGGAGTTCACCATGGCAGCCCAGGTCCAGCGCATGTCCCGATTGATGGTCAAGACACTGCGCGACGACCCGGCGGACGCCGAGGTCCTCAGCCACAAGCTGCTCGTCCGCGGCGGCTTCGTGCGCCGCACCGCCGCCGGCGTCTGGTCCTGGCTGCCGCTCGGCAAGAAGGTCCTCGCCAACGTCGAGCGCATCGTCCGCGAGGAGATGGACGCCATCGGCGCCCAGGAGGTGCTGCTCCCCGCCCTCCTGCCGAAGGAGCCGTACGAGGCCACCGGCCGCTGGGAGGAGTACGGCGCGGAGCTGTTCCGCCTCAATGACCGCAAGGGCGGCGACTACCTCCTCGGCCCCACCCATGAGGAGATCTTCACCCTCCTCGTCAAGGACCAGTGCACGTCCTACAAGGACCTGCCGGTGATCCTCTACCAGATCCAGAACAAGTACCGCGACGAGGCCCGCCCCCGCGCCGGCATCCTCCGCGGCCGCGAGTTCACCATGAAGGACTCGTACTCCTTCGACACCGCCGACGAGGGCCTCTCCGAGTCGTACGCCCTGCACCGCGCCGCCTACCAGCGGATCTTCGAGCGCCTCGGCCTCGACTACCGCATCTGCGCCGCCACCGCCGGCGCCATGGGCGGCTCCAAGTCCGAGGAGTTCCTCGCCCCGGCCGCCGCCGGCGAGGACACCTTCGCCGACTGCCCGAACTGCGAGTACGCGGCCAACACCGAGGCCGTCAACTTCGAGCTGAAGCCCGTCGACGGCTCGGCCGTGCCCGCCCTCGAGGAACTGGCGACGCCGGACACCCCGACCATCGAGACCCTCGCCGACTTCCTCGACGTCCCGGCCTCCGCGACGCTGAAGAACCTCCTGGTGAAGGTCGACGGCGAGATCGTCGGCATCGGCGTCCCCGGCGACCGCGAGGTCGACATGGACAAGGTCGAGGCCCACTTCGCCCCGGCCCCCGTCGAGCTGGTCGCCGCCGAGGACTTCGAGACCCGCGACGACCTGGTGAAGGGCTACGTCGGCCCGCAGGGCCTGGAGAAGGTCCGCTTCCTCGCCGACCCGCGCATCGCCCCCGGCACCGCCTGGATCACCGGCGCCAACAAGGCCGGCGTGCACGCGAAGAACGTGGTCGCGGGCCGCGACTTCGAGGTCGACGAGTACGTGGACGTCGTGGTCGTCCAGGAGGGCGACCCCTGCCCCAACTGCGGCACCGGCCTCAAGCTCGACCGCGCCATCGAGATCGGCCACATCTTCCAGCTCGGCCGCAAGTACGCCGACGCCTTCCAGCTCGACGTACTCGGCCAGAACGGCAAGCCCGTCCGCGTCACCATGGGCTCGTACGGCATCGGCGTCACCCGCGCCGTCGCCGCCCTCGCCGAGCAGCACGCCGACGACAAGGGCCTGGTCTGGCCGAAGGAGGTCGCCCCGGCCGACGTGCACGTGGTCGCCGCCGGCAAGGCCGCCCAGACCGAGCTGGCCCTCTCGGTCTCCGAGCAGCTCGCCGAGGCCGGGGTGCGCGTCCTGGTCGACGACCGCGCGGGCGTCTCGCCGGGCGTGAAGTTCACCGACGCGGAGCTGTTCGGCGTCCCCACGATCCTGGTCGCGGGCCGCCGCACCGCCGAGGGCGTCGTCGAACTGAAGGACCGCCGCACGGGCGAACGCGAGGAACTCCCGGTGGCGGAGGCGATCGCCAAGATCGTCGGCTGACGCCGAGTATGTGTACGCGAACGCCGGACGGGCGCGAGCCCGTCCGGCGTTCGCCGTCCAGGGGCGCGGGGGAACTGCGCGACCAGCCACTATGGCGCGTCAGCCGAAATACAACCCGGGGGCCGGGGCGAAGCCCCAGGGCCCTACAACCAGGACGCGAACTCCAGCAGAACCTCGGCCTGCCCCCGCCTCCCCAAGCGGAGCGCCTCCGTGCCCGAGGCGACGGCTCGGAACACCGTCCAGCCCCGCAACCGCTCCCGATCCACTTCCAGGGAATCCGCCAGCTTCGTCACCCGCCGCCGCGCCGTGGACGCCCCGGCGTTCGCCGCGACCAGGTCGTCGAGCCGGTCGAGGACGAGCCCCGCCAGGTCGTACGCCCGCTCACCCACCAGCGGGTGCGGGCCCACCGCCAGCCACGGCGTCCGCTCGCCCGACAGCACCTTGCCCTGCTTGAAGTCGCCGTGCAGCAACAGCAGTTCGGGCTCGTCGGCGACCAGCTCGGCGCGCGCCGCGAGCGCCGACTCGACCAGCGGGCGCATCGCCGCGTCGGCCGCCTCGCCCCGGTCCATCGCGTCTGCGAGCCGCCGCGAGTGCTCCACGACCGTGCCGAACGACACCCCCGCCGGCGGCTCCACCCACAGCCGGCGCACCGTCCCAGCCGCCTCAAGGAGGGCCTTCGCCTCCGGCAGCGAGCGCAGCGACACCTCCGGCTGCAGCCGTTCGAGCAGCAGCACCCCGTCCCCGTCGGACGGCCCCTCGAGGAGCCGGCACGCCCCCCAGCCGTCCCAGCACGCAAGCGCCGCGGCCTCCGCCTCCGGGCACGTGCCGGGCGCGGCGAGCTTCAACGTCGCGGGCGTCCCGTCCGCCCGCCGCACCAGCGCCACGACACTCGACCGGCCCCCGGGCACCAGCATCCGCTCGACGGTCAACTCCCGCCCCGCCACCGCCCGTTCGAGCAGCACGGGCAGCTCCGCCAGCCACTTCTGCGCGGCCTCGGCGGCGGCCGGTGACTCGTACGTCGCCTCGCCCAGCGCCCTGACGAGACGCTGCGGCGGTTCAAAAGCCATGCGCGACATACGCGAGTGAATCCTTCCGGCCGTGCGGACTGCTCTGGTGCGGCTCAGGTCTGCGGCGTCGCCGCCGCCGAAGCGGGCTCGTGCCGCTCGGCGAGCCCAGGGAAGGCTACGCTCCCGCCGCGCCAGCGCACCGCCCGCACCGCTGCCTCGCGCAGCGCGTCCGCCGCGGCCCGCCGCCGCGCACCCTCCGTCGCCCGTACGACGTCCGCGTACACCCCGGCCACCCGGTCCTCCAGCTGCGCCGCGAGCCGGGCCGCCGCGGGGGAGTCCGGCACCGGGAACGGCAGCGCGTACGCCGCCTCCGCCTGCGCCGGCGTGCCGCCCAGGTCGCGCACGGTGCGCTGCAGCTCGTCCCGGCGCGCCCGGTGCGCGTCGTACGCCGCGCGCGCCTCGTTCCTGCGGTCCTCGCCGATCCGGCCGCCGACCACGCCGTAGCCGTAGATCGCCGCGTGCTCCGCGCGCAGCGCCGCCTGATAGGCCTCGACGCCCGCTGCCTTCTCGTCCTGCTCGTCCCTCATCGGCCCGCCTCGCTCAGCAGATACGCGTGGGCGTCCCCGGCGGCCGCCACGGAGGCGAACAGTCTGGCCTGCTCGCCGGGCACGTCGGACAGGGCGGTGCGCCTGCCGTCCGCCAACTGCCGCTCGATGTCCGCGAGTTGGGTGAGCGCCGCCTTCTCGTCGGCGGGCACCTCGGGCGCCGAGGACTCCTTCCGCGGCTTCCCCGACGGCGACGGCGAGCCCGTGGCCCCGGCCTCCGCACCGCCGAACGCCCCCGCGTGCCGGGCCACTTCGGCGCGCAGCGGACCCAGCCGCTCGGCCAGCGCCGGGTGGGCGGCGATCACGGCGTCGTATCGATTCAGCAACTCGGCGCTGTCCTGCGCCGCCCGCTCCCGCGCCTGCCCGGCGGCGTCGGGACGCTTCCCCGGCGCGTCGGAACCGGACCCCGTGCACCCCGCGAGAAGCACGCTCCCCGCGGCCGACACGAGCAGGGCCCTGCGCCCCGGCCCAAGGGGAATCGGCCGGTCACTCCCGGCGCGCGACGGCAAGGTGAAGGGCACGGCAGACGTCCTCGTGAGGCTCGTACGACTGAAGGAGAAGGTGGTCCGCGTCCAGCGGGCACGCCCGCGATCACCGTACCGTCGGACCGACCCGGTGGACGGCAACACCCTGTGCGACCGGATACGCTTTGACCTGACACGCAGACCTGAACGGCAAACCACAACAGCACACGCGGCCGAGGAGTCACCCGGATGAGCACCACCCAGAGCGAGAGGCTGCGGGACCTGCTTGAACCGCTGGTCACCTCCAAGGATCTGGATCTCGAAGAGATCACCGTGACCCCGGCCGGGAAGCGCCGCGTACTGCGTGTGGTCGTGGACTCGGACACCGGCGTCTCGCTCGACGCCTGCGCCGAGCTGAGCCGGGAACTCTCCCAGAAGCTGGACGACGCCGACGCGATGGGCGACGGCGAGTACGTCCTGGAGGTCACCTCGCCGGGCGCCGACCGTCCGCTGACCCAGCACCGCCACTACGTCCGCGCCGTGGACCGCCTCGTCAAGTTCCAGCTGAACGAGGGCGGGGAGCTGATCGCGCGGATCCTGAAGGTCGACGACGAGGGCCTCGACCTGGAGGTGCCCGGCGTGAAGGGCCGCAAGCCCACCGCCCGCCGCCTGGCCTTCGCGGACATCGCCAAGGCGCGCGTGGAGATCGAGTTCAACCGCAAGAACAAGAACGAAGAGGAGGCGTAGCCGTGGACATCGACATGAGTGCCCTGCGGGGTCTGGTCCGGGAGAAGGAGATCTCCTTCGACCTGCTCGTCGAGGCGATCGAGTCGGCCCTCCTCATCGCCTATCACCGCACCGAGGGAAGCCGCCGGCACGCGCGCGTGGAGCTCGACCGCCACAGCGGACACGTGACGGTCTGGGCGAAGGAGGAGGCCGCCGAGCTCGAAGAGGGCCAGGAGGCCCGCGAGTTCGACGACACCCCGTCCGGCTTCGGCCGGATCGCGGCGACGACGGCGAAGCAGGTCATCCTGCAGCGCCTGCGCGACGCCGAGGACGACGCGACGCTCGGCGAGTACGCAGGCCGTGAGGGCGACATCGTCACCGGTGTCGTACAGCAGGGCCGCGACCCGAAGAACGTCCTGGTGGACATCGGCAAGCTCGAGGCGATCCTGCCCGTGCAGGAGCAGGTCCCGGGCGAGACGTACGAGCACGGCATGCGCCTGCGGTCGTACGTGGTGCGGGCCGTCAAGGGCGTGCGCGGTCCGTCGGTGACTCTTTCGCGTACGCATCCCAACCTCGTGAAGAAGCTGTTCTCGCTCGAGGTCCCGGAGATCGCGGACGGCTCGGTGGAGATCGCCGCCATCGCGCGCGAGGCCGGCCACCGCACGAAGATCGCCGTCCGCTCGACCCGCTCCGGCCTGAACGCCAAGGGCGCCTGCATCGGCCCGATGGGCGGCCGGGTGCGGAACGTGATGGCCGAGCTCAACGGCGAGAAGATCGACATCGTCGACTGGTCCGACGACCCGGCCGACATGGTGGCCAACGCGCTCTCCCCGGCCCGCGTCAGCAAGGTCGAGATCGTCGACCTCGCCGCCCGCTCGGCCCGCGTGACCGTGCCCGACTACCAGCTGTCGCTCGCCATCGGCAAGGAAGGGCAGAACGCCCGCCTCGCCGCCCGCCTCACCGGCTGGCGCATCGACATCCGCCCGGACACGGAGCAGCCCCAGGACCAGGGCTGACCCCGGCCCGGAATACGACGTGGACACCCGGTGTTGGCGAGATCACGCCGGGTTCCGCCTAGATCAAGACGACGGCCGTTCGATTTTTGCCCCAAAGGGGTGAGGTCGGTACGGGGAGGTAGACTTAAGCGTGTCTGGCCGGACGCATGCCCGAGCATGCCCTGAGCGAACCTGTGTGGGATGCCGGGAGCGAGCGGCCAAGACCGATCTGCTGCGGATCGTGATGGCCGAGGGCGAAGGCGCCGAGGGCTCCGGAAAAGGAGTCCGCCTGGTCCCCGACCCTCGCGGTACGCTGCCCGGCCGGGGTGCGTATGTGCACCCCGCCCTGGTCTGTCTGGACATGGCGGTCCGCCGCCGAGCGTTCCTCAGGGCGTACCGCGTCCGAGGTCCGCTCGACACCACGGATCTCAGCCGGTATGTCGAGCAGGCGCAACCGTAAGAACGTGTCCGCACGGAAACCCCCGTGCGGTTGCTGGTACCTCGCGAGTTGGAAGTAGGTCGAGATTGCGATGAGCACTCGATGAGTACGCGATGAGTACGCCCATGAAGTAGCGACGGTCCGGCGGTAACCCGGACCTAAAAGGAGCGAAGTGGCTAAGGTCCGGGTATACGAACTCGCCAAGGAGTTCGGCGTGGAGAGCAAGGTCGTCATGGCCAAGCTCCAAGAACTCGGTGAATTCGTCCGTTCGGCGTCCTCGACGATCGAGGCGCCCGTTGTTCGAAAGCTGACTGACGCGCTGCAGTCCGGCTCCGGTGCCGCAGGCGGTGGCAAGAGTGCCGCCAAGCCCGCCGCGCCGCGCAAGGCCGCACCTGCGAAGCCGTCGGCACCGTCCCCCGCGCAGGCCGCGAAGCCTGCCGCCCCCAAGCCCGCCCCGGCCCCCAAGCCGGCTGCGGCCGAGAAGCCCGCGGCGCCCGCTCCGGGCCCGCGTCCCACGCCTGGTCCGAAGCCCGCGGCGGCGCCCAAGCCCGCCCCGGCGGCCCCGGCACAGCCCGAGTTCAGCGCGCCCCCGGCCGCTGCGCAGGGCCCCAAGCCCGGCGGTGAGCGCCAGGCTCCGCGTCCCGGCGCCCCGAAGCCCGGTGGCCGTCCGGCCCCCGGCCAGGGCGGTCAGGGTCAGGGTCAGGCCCGTCCCGGCGCCCCGCGCCCCGGTGGCGAGCGCGCCCCGCGTCCCGGCGGTCGTCCCGCCGGCCCGCGTCCGGGCAACAACCCCTTCACGTCCGGCGGCTCCACCGGCATGGCGCGCCCGCAGGCGCCCCGTCCCGGCGGCGCCCCGCGTCCCGGCGGCCCCGGCGCCCCGGGCGGTCCGCGTCCGCAGGGCCAGGGCGGCGGCCAGGGCGGTCCCCGTCCGCAGGGTCAGGGCGGTCCCCGTCCGACTCCGGGCGGCATGCCCCGTCCGCAGGGCGGCGGCGCCGGTGCGGGCGGTCCCCGTCCCGGCGGCGGCAACCGTCCGAACCCGGGCATGATGCCGCAGCGTCCCGCGGCCGGTCCCCGTCCCGGCGGCGGCCCCGGTGGCCGTGGTCCCGGCGGCGGCGGTCGTCCGGGCGGCGGCGGTCGTCCCGGCTTCGCCGGTCGTCCCGGCGGTCCCGGCGGCGGTGGCGGCGGCTTCGCCGGTCGTCCCGGTGGCGGCGGTGGCGGCGGCGGTCGTCCCGGCGGCTTCGGTGGCGGCGGTGGCCGTCCCGGCTTCGGCGGACGTCCCGGTGGTCCGGGTGGCCGCGGTGGCACGCAGGGCGCCTTCGGTCGTCCCGGCGGTCCCGCGCGTCGCGGTCGCAAGTCGAAGCGGCAGAGGCGCCAGGAGTACGAGGCCATGCAGGCCCCGTCGGTCGGCGGCGTGATGCTGCCTCGCGGCAACGGCGAGACCGTTCGCCTGTCGCGCGGTGCTTCGCTCACCGACTTCGCCGAGAAGATCAACGCCAACCCGGCGTCGCTCGTCGCGGTGATGATGAACCTCGGCGAGATGGTCACGGCCACGCAGTCCGTCTCCGACGAGACGCTGCAGCTCCTCGGTGACGAGATGAACTACCAGGTTCAGATCGTCAGCCCCGAGGAGGAGGACCGCGAGCTGCTCGAGTCCTTCGACCTGGAGTGGGGCGAGGACGAGGGCGGCGACGAGGCCCTGGTCTCGCGTCCGCCGGTGGTGACCGTCATGGGTCACGTCGACCACGGTAAGACCCGCCTCCTCGACGCCATTCGCAAGACGAACGTCGTCGCGGGCGAGGCCGGTGGCATCACCCAGCACATCGGTGCCTACCAGGTCGCGACCGAGGTCAACGGCGAGGACCGCCGCATCACCTTCATCGACACCCCGGGTCACGAGGCGTTCACCGCCATGCGTGCCCGCGGTGCCAAGTCGACCGACATCGCGATCCTCGTGGTGGCGGCCAACGACGGTGTGATGCCGCAGACGATCGAGGCCCTGAACCACGCCAAGGCGGCCGACGTGCCGATCGTGGTCGCGGTCAACAAGATCGACGTCGAGGGCGCCGACCCGACCAAGGTGCGCGGTCAGCTGACCGAGTACGGCCTGGTGGCCGAGGAGTACGGCGGCGACACGATGTTCGTCGACATCTCCGCCAAGCAGGGTCAGAACATCGACTCGCTGCTCGAGGCCGTCGTCCTCACCGCCGACGCCTCGCTCGACCTGCGGGCCAACCCGGAGCAGGACGCGCAGGGCATCGCGATCGAGGCCCACCTCGACAAGGGCCGCGGTGCGGTTGCCACCGTCCTGGTCCAGCGAGGCACGCTGCGCGTCGGTGACACCCTCGTCGCCGGTGACGCGTACGGCCGAGTCCGCGCGATGCTCGACGACAAGGGCGAGAACGTGGAGGTGGCCGAGCCGTCGACGCCGGTCCTGGTCCTCGGTCTCACCAACGTCCCGGGCGCCGGCGACAACTTCCTGGTGGTCGACGAGGACCGTACGGCCCGTCAGATCGCCGAGAAGCGTGCCGCCCGTGAGCGCAACGCCGCGTTCGCCAAGCGCACCCGCCGGGTGTCCCTCGAGGACCTCGACAAGGTGCTCAAGGCCGGCGAGGTCGAGCAGCTCAACCTCATCATCAAGGGCGATGCGTCCGGTTCGGTCGAGGCCCTCGAGTCCTCGCTGCTGCAGCTGGACGTCGGCGAAGAGGTCGACATCCGCGTCCTGCACCGCGGTGTGGGTGCCGTCACCGAGTCGGACATCGACCTGGCGATGGGCTCCGACGCCATCGTGATCGGCTTCAACGTGCGCGCCGCCGGGCGTGCCACGCAGATGGCCGAGCGCGAGGGTGTGGACGTCCGGTACTACTCGGTCATCTACCAGGCGATCGAGGAGATCGAGGCGGCCCTCAAGGGCATGCTCAAGCCGGAGTACGAAGAGGTCGAGCTCGGCAC
Source organism: Streptomyces sp. Da 82-17 (assembly GCF_046098215.1). Classification (NCBI taxonomy): domain Bacteria; kingdom Bacillati; phylum Actinomycetota; class Actinomycetes; order Kitasatosporales; family Streptomycetaceae; genus Streptomyces; species Streptomyces sp. Da 82-17. The sequence goes on along the minus strand of NZ_JBJURH010000028.1, from coordinate 45,957 downwards.
GGCGGAGATCCGCGAGATCTTCCGCTCGTCCAAGCTGGGCAACATCGCCGGTGTCCTGGTCCGCTCCGGAGAGGTCAAGCGCAACACCAAGGCGCGCCTCCTCCGCGACGGCAAGGTCATCGCCGAGAACCTCACGATCACCGGTCTGCGCCGCTTCAAGGACGACGTCACCGAGATCCGCGAAGGCTTCGAGGGCGGTATCAACCTCGGAAACTTCAACGACATCAAGATCGACGACGTCATCGCGACGTACGAGATGCGCGAGAAGCCGCGCGGCTGATCGAGCAACGAGCCGGGGCCGGTCGACGGGAGAATTTCCGTCGATCGGCCCCGGCCGTTCCGTGTACGGTTTGGATGTCCCTGCCAAGAGCTGCAGGGCCCTCCATCCCGTACCGGCGGGTCATCCGGACAACACATGTATGTGGGGACTCTGTCCTTCGATCTGCTCCTCGGCGACGTACGGTCCCTGAAGGAGAAGCGTTCCGTGGTCCGCCCCATCGTCGCCGAGCTGCACCGCAAATTCGCCGTGAGCGTGGCGGAGGTCGGCGATCAGGATCTCTACCGCAGGGCGGAGATCGGAGTGGCGATGGTGTCGGGGGACTCGCGGCATCTGTCGGACGTCCTGGACCGGTGCGAGCGGCTGATGGCCGCCCGGCCCGAGGTGGAGCTGCTGTCGGTGCGTCGGCGGCTGCACGGCGACGACGACTGACGCAGACGCACCATGGCACGTGTGCCACGTACGGCACGTAGGAAAAGCAAGCACAAGGGAGACGGACCAGTGGCCGACAACGCGCGGGCGAAGAAGCTGGCGGACCTCATCCGAGAGGTGGTCGCCGAGAAGCTGCAGCGCGGAATCAAGGACCCGCGCCTCGGTTCGCATGTGACGATCACCGACACCCGGGTCACCGGCGACCTGCGGGAGGCGACCGTCTTCTACACGGTCTACGGCGACGACGAGGACCGGGAGAACGCCGCCCGCGGCCTGGAGAGCGCCAAGGGCGTGCTGCGCAGCGCGGTGGGCGCCGCGGCCGGGGTGAAGTTCACCCCGACCCTGACGTTCGTCGCGGACGCCCTGCCGGAGAACGCCCGGACCATCGAGGACCTGCTCGACAAGGCGCGGGCCTCCGACGCCAAGGTGCGCGAGGCGTCCTCGGGCGCCGCGTACGCCGGTGAGGCCGACCCGTACCGCAAGCCGGGCGAGGACGACGAGGACGACGCCTCCGCATGAGCAAGCAGAACAACAGCGGCGGGGGCGCCGTGACGCCGGACGGGCTGATCATCGTCGACAAGCCCGCCGGCTTCACCTCGCACGACGTCGTCGCCAAGATGCGCGGCATCGCCCGCACCCGCCGGGTCGGGCACGCCGGCACGCTCGACCCGATGGCGACGGGCGTCCTCGTGCTCGGCGTGCAGCGGGCGACGAAGCTTCTCGGCCACCTCGCGCTGACCGAGAAGGAGTACCTCGGCACGATCCGACTCGGCCAGAACACCGTCACCGACGACGCCGAGGGCGAGATCACCTCCTCCGCCGACGCCTCGCAGCTGAAGCGGGACGCCATCGACGCGGCGATCGCGAAGCAGACCGGCGACATCATGCAGGTGCCGTCCAAGGTCAGCGCCATCAAGATCGACGGCAAGCGCTCGTACAAGCGGGCGCGGGAGGGCGAGGACTTCGAGATCCCGGCCCGGCCGGTGACGGTCTCCTCGTTCACGGTGTACGACGTGCGGGACGCGGTCGCCGAGGACGGTACGGCCGTGCTCGACCTGGTCGTCTCGGTGGTGTGCTCCTCCGGTACGTACATCCGCGCCCTGGCCCGGGACATCGGGGCCGAGCTCGGCGTGGGCGGGCATCTGACGGCGCTGCGGCGCACCCGCGTCGGGCCGTACAAGCTGGACGCGGCGCGGACGATCGACCAGCTGCAGGAGGAGCTGACCGTGATGCCGGTCGCCGAGGCCGCCGCGGCCGCGTTCCCACGCTGGGACGTGGACGCGAAGCGGGCCAGGCTGCTGCTCAACGGGGTGCGGCTGGAACTGCCCGACGAGTACGGCACGGGGCAGCCGGTCGCCGTGTTCGACCCGGACGGGCGGTTCGTCGCGCTCGTCGAGGGACAGGGCGGCAAGGCGAAGAGCCTCGCGGTGTTCGGCTGAGGCGCAGGCGTCGATGGGGGCGGGTCCTTCGGGGCCCGCCCTTCGTCGTGCCGGGCTCGGGCGTACGTACTGCGAGTTTCACCCCAACGAGTAGGCGCGCGGGGTGAATCCGGGGTGCGTGAGGGGCGCATCCGGTTGATCGCCTGCGCCGCTGATCACGGTCGACCTACGGTCGGAACGCGGCTGTGGGGAGGATCGAAGTGATGGCGGCAGAGGACGCCCGGCCCGGCTGGGAACAAGGGCTGGTCCGGATCTGCGACCTGGCCGGGAGGCCGAGGGGGGCGGGGTTCGCGGCGGACGAGCTCGGCACGGTGATCACCAGCCACGAGGCCGTCGACGGACAGGACGGGCTCGTGCTGCACGCGTCCGGGGAGCGGAGTCGCGTCGTCGACGCCGCGCAGATCGTGCCGCTGCCGTCCGTGGGCCTCGCGCTCGTGCACGCGCCGGGGCTGGAGGCGCGGCCGTTGCCGGTGACCGTGCGGGAGACGGTCGGGACCGGGGCGTACGTGACGATCGCGGCGCACGGCTGGCGGCAGGCGCGGGTGCTCGGCGAGTCGGCGCGGGCGGTGTACGCGGTGCAGGGGCGGGCCCAACTGCTCACCGGCGTCCTGGAGTTGGCGGTCGGCACCGACGGGAGCGATGCGCTGCGGGCCGGCGGGGGAGCGGCCGGCGGGCCCGTCGTGGACGCGGAGACGGGCACGGTCCTCGCGGTTCTCGGCACGGCCCTTCAACCGGAGGTGTACGGCTTCGGGGCGCCCGGGTCCGGGGAGTTCGGTCCCGAGTCCGGCTTCGGCGGGCCGGGGTTCGCGACCGGCGTCGCGCCCGGGTTCACGGCCGGGTTCGGAGGGCCTGAGTCCGGCTTCGCGGCCGGGGCCGGGGGGACCGGGTTCGACGGGGTCGGGGGCGGGCCCGGGGCCGAGTCCGGCTTCGCCCTCGGCTTCGGAGGGGCCGGTTTCGTCGGGGCCGGGTCCGGGGGCGGTGCGGGGGACTCGGCCGTGGTGCTTCGGGCGCCGGGGCTCGCCGTGTCGCTGCGGCGCGCGGCGGCGGCCGACCCGGGCGGCCCGCTGGCCGAGCTGCTCGCCCGCAACGCGGCGACGGTGCCCGCGTACGGGCCCGATCTGAACCTGGCCGGGGTGCTGCAGCTGACGGCCACGTCGGTGGGGTCGGACGGGCCGCGCGAGGAGGAGCGGATCGTCGAACGGCCCGACGTGGAGCGGGAGTTCACCCGGTTCCTGGAGCAGCGGGGGGACGCGGCGCCGTCGGTGCTCGCGCTGGTCGGGGCGCCGGGCAGCGGGCGTACGACGGAACTCGCGGCCCTCGCCCGCCGCCGGGCCCGGGGCGCGGAACCGGCGCCGACGCTGTGGCTGCGCGGCGCGGGGCTGTGGGCGGACGACGCGTCGGTGGCGGACGCGGTGGCGCGGGCCCTGGAGGACGCGGGGCGGATCGTGGCGGCGTCGACGGGGGCGTCCACGAGGGCGGGCACGGGGGCGGGCGCCGGCAAGGCGGCCGAGGCGGGCCGGGGTGCGGGCGGGGCGCTCGGGGACATTTCCGTGGACCGGGTGACACGGCTCGTACGGGCCGCCGGCCGGCCGCTGCTGATCCTGCTCGACTCGCCGGAGGAGATGCCGCCCGTCCTGGCCCACCGGCTCGCCGAGTGGACGTCGGGCAGCGCGCAGTGGCTCCGCGAGACGGGCAGCCGCCTGGTGATCGCCTGCCGCAACGAGTACTGGGAACAGGCCGGACTGCTGTTCCCGGAGGGCGAGTTGTACGGGTCGGGCCGCGTGCGGGGCCCGGTGGGGGAGCTGGGCGCGGGGGAGCTGCGGGAGGTCGGGTTCGCCGAGCAGGCGGTCTGGGTGGACCCGGCCGGGGTGCCCGGCGCCGTCGGCGCGTCCGCGGCCCGTGCCGCCCGCCCGGCACGTGGCCTGCCCGCATGCGTGCTGCTCGGGCCGTTGGACGACGCCCAGGCCGGGCAGGCCCGCAGGGCGTACGGGATTCCCGGCGGGGCCGTCAGCGAAGTGGACGCCGGACATCCGCTGGCCCTGCGGCTGCTCGCCGAAGTCCGCGCCGCCGTCGGCGGGGACCCGGAGGGGCGGCCCGCGCGGGACGAGATCCTCGGGGCGTACCTGGACCTGATGTGTCTGCGGGTGGCCGTGCGGATCGCCGTGCCGCACCACGTGCGCGGCACCGCCGTGCGGCGGCTCGCGGCACAGGTCGCGGGGCGTGTGCACGACGCGGCCAGGCGGTGCCTCGGGCCCGGACAGGGCGAGCTGGACCGGGAGTCGTTCGAGGAGGTGTTCCCGTGGTCCAGCGGGTTCGCCTCGGCCGTGCTCACCGAGGGGCTGCTCGTGCCGGCCGGCGGCGGCTACCGGTTCGCGCACGAAGAGCTGGCCGACTGGATCCAGGGCGCCCACCTCGACCTGGACGGGGCGCTGCACGCGCTGGTGCACCGGTGGCGCGAGGACGGCGGGTCCGGCGGGCGGCCACTGCCCGTGCCGCGGCACCGGATCGGGCCCGTGGTCGAGGCCCTGCTGCTGCTCGGCCGGCAGCAGGGCAGCGCCCAACTCGGCACGCGGCTCGCCGAGTTGATGGCGGCGTACGACGACCTCGCGGAGGCACATCCCGAGCCACGGGGTGTACGTGCCGGGAGCGGTGGCGTACGTGCCGGGACCGGGGGTGCTGCTTCGCGGCAGCAGGACGACGCGCGGTGGTGGTCCGTGCGGCTGCTGTCCGAGGTGCTGCGCAGGGTGCCGGACGCCCGCCCGTATCTCGGCGTGCTGCGACTGATCGCCGACCGGATCGCGCGGCGCGGCGCCGGGGGCGGGGCGCTGGGCGACGGCTTCGAGGTGTTCGGGCCCGCGTACTGGCGGCGGCTCGCGCTGCCCGAGGCCGACCGGATGGACCTGCTGCGCCGCCTCGTCGTCGCCGACCCGGAGCCCGGCGGCGGGCCCGCGGGCGCGGGCGGCCACGGGACGGGCGGCGGCGAGCGGTTCCTGGACGCCGTCGGGGAGTGGCTGCGCGAGGACCCCCGGACCGTGCAGCCGCTGCTCACGCAGTGGTTCACCGACGAGCGGGCGCTGTACGGGGCGCCGGACGCGACCGTCGCGCGCGCCGCCCAGGCGCTCCTGCACACCCACCGGCACCGCTCCATCGACGAGCTCACCGAGGCCCTCGTCGACTCCTCGCACCGGCGCGGGGACGAGCTGCTGGCCGCGCTCGCCGAGGAGGAGCCGTCGGCGGTCTGCCGGGCCGTCGAGCGGTGGGTGCACGACCCGCGCACGGACCGGCGGGTCGCCGCGGCCGCCTGCGCGCTGCGCACCGCGCCGTACGTACGCGCGGAGGCGGACCGCGCGCTGCTGCGGTACGCGGCGCTCGCGCTGCTCGCCCGGCCCACCGACTGCGCCCTGCACGGGGCGGCGCTCGCCCTGCTCGTGCGGGACCCGCAGACCCGGGACCGGCACCTGCCGCTCGCGCTGCGCCGGTTCGCGGCCGGGGACCCGCAGCTTCCGGCGAGCGCGCTCGCGGTGGCGGTCGGCACGCACCCCGAGCCGGTGCTCGCCGCGTTCGAGGAGCGGCTGCGCGAGCCGGGCCCGGTCTCCGGCGAGGTGCTGCGGGCGCTCGCCGAGGTGACCGCGCCCGAGCTCACCGGCCGCGTCGCGGAGCTCGTACGGGACTTCCTTGAGGTGCGGCCCGAGGCGGCGCGGGAGGTCGCCGAGCACGTGGCCCGGCGGGCCGACCGGGGCACGCGCGAGGCGGGCACCGCGCACGCCTGAGCCCGAACCGCGGGGGCGCGGGCTCAGACGTACGGCCGATGCGTACGTCCGAGGTGGGACATGGCACTCTTAGAGCTGCGCAATCAACAGGACGTAATCGGGTTCGGCGAGGAGCAAACACCGTGCAGCGCTGGCGTGGCTTGGAGGACATCCCCGAGGACTGGGGGCGCAGCGTCGTCACCATCGGCTCCTACGACGGGGTGCACCGCGGGCACCAGCTGATCATCGGGCGTGCCGTGGAGCGGGCCCGGGAGCTCGGCGTCCCCGCCGTCGTCGTCACCTTCGACCCGCACCCGAGCGAGGTCGTGCGCCCCGGCAGCCACCCGCCGCTGCTCGCGCCGCACCACCGGCGGGCCGAGCTGATGGCCGAGCTCGGGGTCGACGCGGTGCTCATCCTGCCGTTCACCGCCGAGTTCTCCCGGCTCGCGCCCGCCGACTTCGTCGCGAAGGTCCTCGTCGACCAGCTGCACGCGCGCGTGGTCGTCGAAGGCCCCAACTTCCGCTTCGGCCACAAGGCCGCCGGCGACGTCGCCCTGCTCGCGGAGCTCGGCGGCACGTACGACTACGAGGTGGAGCTCGTCGACCTCTTCGTCAGCGGCGAGGCCGGGGGCGGGGCGCCGTTCTCGTCCACGCTGACCCGGCGCCTGGTCGCCGAGGGCGACGTCCAGGGGGCCGCGGAGATCCTCGGACGGCCGCACCGCGTCGAGGGCGTCGTCGTGCGCGGCGCGCAGCGCGGCCGCGAGCTCGGCTTCCCCACCGCGAACGTCGAGACCCTGCCGCACACCGCGATCCCCGCCGACGGGGTGTACGCGGGCTGGCTGCACGCCGACGGCGAGCGGATGCCCGCCGCGATCTCCGTCGGCACGAACCCGCAGTTCGACGGCACGACCCGCACCGTCGAGGCGTACGCGATCGACCGCGTCGGCCTCGACCTGTACGGGCAGCACGTCGCGGTCGACTTCCTCGCGTTCGTCCGCGGCCAGCAGACGTTCGACTCGATCGACGGCCTGCTCGTCGCGATCGCCGACGATGTGAAGCGCTGCAGGGAACTCCTCGAGAACGCCTGACAGTTCCCGGTCCCTCGGCCGACGGCCGGCCCGCGATTCTCCTGTGCCGTGACCGGTGCTGCCGGTGCGGGCGGTCGACCCGCGCCCCGAGCCCCGCGCGCTTTGGCGGTCAAGGGCGGCCGCCCCTCCGTGCGCTCGGTGTTTCCTGTCGCCCCTCCGGGGGCCCGCTTCGCCCCGGCACCGGTCCGCTGCCGTGTGCCGTGAGCGGCGGTGTGTGTGGGGGGGGGAGCGGGCCTTGCGGGGGCCCATGTTCTCCCTCGCGGTGCTCGGCGTTCGGCGGCTGACATGCCCTCGTGGTGGCCTTGGCCCGGCGAGCGGGGTGCACCCTCCCGTGCCGTGGCCGGGGAGGAGCGGCCGCGGGGGCTGCCTCAAGTGCCGGGTGCCTTCGGCGGGTTGTCCTCGCGGGCTCGGGTGGATCGCCACGTGCTGTCGGTTGGGCGGCCCCGGGGCGGCGGCGGTCCGCCGCGTCCGGTTGAGCCGGTTCGCCCCGCAGGGCCCGTGGCGTCCCGTTGGTGCGGGGAGCGGCAGTCGGGGCCGGGTGGGGTTCCCGTGGCCTCGGGTGTGGCGGCTTCGGCCCTTCGTGCAATTGCCGAACTGCGTTTCCCCGTACGGGAATTGAGGCATCCTCAGGGGACAGCGGCGGGGGCGGAGGGGGAGCTGTGGCGCAGGATGCGTGGGCGGGGACGTCGCAGCGGGACGTCCTGGTCGCCCGATGGGTGCAGGAGCGGCTCTCCGTGGGCGGCGGCCCCGAGTCCCGGCACCCCCTGCTGCTGCTCGGCGGGCGCGGCTCGGGGAAGAGCACTCTGCTCGCCCACCTGAAGTGGCTCGGCCAGCACACCCACACCGCGCACGTCGACCTGGCCGGGTTCGACGACGGGCAGCGCGGCACCGTGGACGTCCTCACCGAGGTCGCCTTCCAGCTCAGCGCGGCCACGCCCAGCTTCCCCGGGCTGCGGCTGCCCGCCTCCGGAGTGCTCGCGCTCGCCCTCGCCGTCGAGACCGACCCGGGCAACCGGGCGCGTGCCGTGCAGCAGATCCGTACCGCGCTCGACGAGGGGCGGGCCGAGGAGGAGGAGCTCGGGGCGCTGCTGACCACCCTCCTGGAGACCGCCGCGTCCATGGCCGGGCTGCCCCCGCTCGCCCTCGCCGGGCTGCACCTGGTGCGCGGCGGCCGCAAGGTGTGGGGCATGACGCGCGCCAAGCAGCGGCTGCGGCGCGCCATCAACCGGCTCGGCGACCGCCCGCCCGCCTCCCCCGAGGAGTTCCTGGTCAGCCTCAACCACGGCTTTCGGCACGGCAGTTCGGCCCAGCGCGCCGAGGTCGAGGACGTCATGACGCGGGCCTTCCTCACCGACCTGGAGCAGGCCTACGCCGACGACGAGGAGCGCACCCTGCGCTGTCTCGTCCTGCTCGACGACGTCGACAACACTCTCGGCGACGCCTTCCTCGAAGCCCTCGACGCCGCCCGGCAGGCCCGCCGTACCCCCGACCCGCTCGTCCTCGTCGCCACCGCCCGCTCCCGCCCCCGGGCCCTGGAGAACCGCGAGCCGGGACTCGTGCCGCACGGCGCCTACCTGGAGTGCTGGCGCCGCTCCGAGGACGGCGAGGCGTTCGTGCCGCGGCGGATCGGCGGGCGGCTCGACGTGGCGCAGCTGCGTCCCCTCGACCGGGACGAGGTCGGCGAGTTCGCCCAGCGCGTCGTCACCACCCTGCCGCGCCCCGCCGTGCACGGCGTCTCCCGGCCCGCCGCCTGGCTCGGCCGCGTCCTGTACGAGCTGACGGGCGGTCAACCGCTGGCCACCGCCGCCGCGTTGACCTCCCTCGCCACCACCTTCGAGCCGGACGAGCCGGTCGTCCACCGCATCCGGCAGGTGTTCGCGTCCGACGGCCGGCACGCCGTCGCCCGGGAGGTGCTCGGCCGGCTCCTCGGCGAGAGCGCCGCCGCCGACCGGCGGGCCCTGCCGCGCGCTGCCGCCCCCGTGGCCCCCGGGCAGGCCGTCGCCGCCGGAGTGCTGTGGGGCAGCAGCACCCACCTGCGCGAACGGGTCGCCGAGGCCGCGCGGGACGACCTGCGCACCGAGACCGCCCTCGTCGACGGCGAACACGTCGCGGTCCTGCCGCGCGTCGTCCGCCGCCTCCTGCTGCACGAACTCGCCCGCGAGGAGGGCGACGAACGCGCCCGCACCTGGGCATGGACGTACGAGACGCTGCGCGTCGCCGCCGCCGGGCCCGAGGGGACGGGCGCGCTCCGCGACCTCGCGTACTGCCGGCTCGCCGCCGGCGACGTGGCCGGGGCGGCCCGGCTGCTGCACGACGCGTTCCAGGAGGTGCGGGCCGGCACCCGCGAGGCCGACGACTGGTGCCGGGCCCTGTCGTGGGTGCAGCGCGCCCCGCACCGCCGGCTGCACACGGTGACGGACGCGGGCGCCGAGTACGAGCAGCGCTGCGCCGAGGTCGAGGCGGACCTGCCCGAGGAGCAGCACCCCGTGGCCCGCCTCCTGGTCGCCGGACAGCTCACCCTGCATCCCGCGGCCGACCCGTACGCCGAGCTGTGGTCCGACCCGCTCGGCGACCCGCTGGCCGAGCTGCACGGCGTGATCGTGGAGCAACTGGAGCGGCTGCGCGGCCAGTTGCGGGGCTTCAGGCAGTGGCAGACGCTCGACGACCGCATGCGCCTCTACCGGAAGGAGCCGTGGTGACCGACCCGCAGTCGTCCCCGCCGATCCCGCCCTGGACGCCGCCGACCGCGGCCCGGTCCCGCTGGTGGTACGCCCGCTGGGGCCTGCTCGCCGCGGCGGTGCTCGCGTACGGCGTGTACTTCTTCGCCGGTGACACCTGGGGCACCCGCGCGTACGCCTTCGACCGGTGCGCCGAGGGCGTGTGGGAGGCGGGGCCCGACGACGAGTGCGTGGGCGTCACGGACGGGGAGTTCTCGTACGACGACTCCCTCGACGACATCACCGCCAAGATCCGCGCGGCCAACCAGGACGTCGAGGATTCCAAGAAGCGCTGGGTGACCGTCGCCTATGTGCACCCGTTCACCATCGGCGCGGGCGACAAGGACGACAACGCGGCGCTGCAGGAACTGGAGGGCGCGTACGCCGCGCAGGACGAGCTGAACAACCGGCAGGGCATCGTGCCGCGCATCAAGCTCCTGATCGCCAACACGGGCGCGGACGGCAAGCAGTGGGAGCCCGTCGAGGAGCTGCTGTCGGAGCTGAAGGAGGACCGCGAGCACCCGCTGGTCGCGGTCACCGGCTTCGGCCCCTCGTACAAGGCGACGCGGCACCTCGTCGACGCGCTCAGGGAGGCCGGGCTGCCGATGGTCGCCGCGACGTCCACGGCCGACGACCTCGCCTCGAAGGAGCCCGGCTTCTTCCGGGTGAACAACCCCAACGAACAGCAGGCATCCGCGATCGTGCGGCACCTCAGGGACGCGCAGCGGAAGGCGAAGCCGGGCGCCTACAAGGTGGCGATGATCAAGGACCGGAACACCGGCGAGGCCTACAGCAGATCCCTCAGCGAGGGCTTCGAGGAACAGGCGCAGCGCCAGGGCCTGCGCCTGGAACCGCTCGGCCTGTCGTACGAGGCCGGGGCCCCGGCCCTGCCGAACGCGTTCGGGTCGATCGCCGAACGGGTCTGCCAGCACCGGCCGGACGCCGTGTACTTCGCGGGGCGCGGCCGGGAGCTGCGCCGGTTCATCACCGCGATGAGCGTCACCGGACGGCAGTGCGGCGTCACCGTGTTCACCGGCGACGACGCGGTGAGCATCTACGCCGACGGCATGGAGAGCGAGGAGAAGCTGGCCGAGCTCACCAAGGCGTGGAAGGTCAGCAACGTCGAGGTCAGCTTCACCGCGCTCGCCCACCCCGACATGTGGACCGGCGACGGCAAGGGCTACCCGAAGGGCGCCGACCCGTTCCCCGCGTTCGCCGAGCGCTACCGCGAGCTGACCGGACGCGGCGCGGACAAGCTCGACGACGGGCAGGTCATCGCCGTGTACGACGCGATGCTCGCCGTCGGGAAGGCCGTCCGCGAGGTGTGGACGCCCGAGCCGTCCGACAAGTCGGCCCAGGGGAAGGGTGGTTCGGGCGCGGAGCTGCCGTGGCCGCCGAAGGAGCCGCCCGCGCTCGCCGTCCGTCAGATGCTGCTGCAGGTGGGCAAGGGCAAGGAGGTGGGCGGCCTGAGCGGGCTCATCCAGTTCGGCGAGGACGGCAACCCCGTGGCGAAGGAGCTGCCGCTCGTCGACCTGCTGCCGTCCGGCGAGTTCCGCTTCAACAAGCTGGAGAAGCCCCTGGGCCCGGCCCGCTGACGGCCCGCGCCGCCGCCCAGTGGCAGGCCGCCTGCGTACGGTGGTCCGCCGAGAGCACCGGCAGGTCCTTCGTACGGCAGTCCCCGGCGACGCCCGCGCGTTCCGCTTCGCCGGAGGCGAGGATCTGGCAGCGGGCGTGGAAGCGGCAGCCGCCGGGGATACGCGTCGGGTCCGGCGGCTCCCCGGTCAGCACCACCGGCTCGCCCGGCGCCTCCGGCAGCACCGACAACAGGGCCTGGGTGTACGGGTGCTGAGGTGCCGTCAGCACTTCCTCGACGGTGCCGGTCTCCACGACCCGGCCCAGGTACATCACCGCCACCCGGTCCGCGATGTTCCAGGCCAGGCCCAGGTCGTGCGTGACGACCAGGGCGGACAGGCCGAGGTCCCGGCGCAGCGAAAGCAGCAGCGCGAGGATCTCGCCGCGCACGGACGCGTCCAGGGACGCCACCGGCTCGTCCGCGACGATCAGTTCGGGGTCCAGGACGAGCGCGCCCGCGATGACGACGCGCTGCCGCTGCCCGCCGGACAGCTCGTGCGGATAGCGCTGGAAGAACCGCTCCGGCGGGCGCAGTCCGGCCCGCGCGAGCGCCTCCGCGACCTTCGCCTGCTCGTCGCCCCCGTAGCCGTGCACGCGCAGGCCCTCCGCGACCGCCTCGTACACGGTGTGCCGGGGGTTCAGGGAGCCGCTGGGATCCTGCAGGACGAGCTGCACGCGGTTGCGGTACGCCTTCAGGGAGCGGGTGTCGTACGACAATGGGGCGCCGTCGAACGACACCTGGCCCGCGGTCGGCTTCTCCAGGCCCAACAGGGCGCGGGCCAGGGTCGTCTTGCCGCAGCCGGATTCGCCGACGAGGGCGACGATCTCGCCCTTGTCGAGGTTCAGCTGGACGCCGTCCACGGCTCGGGCCGGGGGAGCTCCCCGGCGGCCCCGGAAGGTGACCCTCAGGTCGGTTGCACTGAGCAGGGTTGACTCGGTCATCGTCGGCCTTTCAGTTGCCCGGCACCGGGGCGCTGTGCCCACCCGTTCCGCCCTGCGGAACGCCTGCCCACAGCGAGGGATGGGAGGGAGCGATGGTGCCCCGACAGGGGCGCGGGGCTGTGACATCAGCGGCTCCGCCGCGGGGCGCGAGCAGCCACGACGGGGCGGCAGCCGAACGACGGCCGGGGCACGGGGCGGAGCCCCGGGAGCCGTCCACTGCGGACGGCACGCGGAGCGGTTGGGGATCACGCATGGATGCAGGCTGCCCTCCAGCCGTCCTCGCCCCGCAGCTCCTGGTCCTCCCGGGCGCAGCGGTCCTCCGCCACCGGGCAGCGGGGGTGGAACGTGCAGCCGGGCGGGAGGGCCGTCGGGTCCGGGGGGTCGCCGGCCAGGCCCTGGGGGGCGTGGCGGGAGGCGGGGTCGCCGATGCGGGGGAACGCCGCCGAGAGGGCCTTCGCGTACGGGTGGCGGGCGGCGGCGTAGACCTCCGACGCCGGGCCCTCCTCCACGACGCGGCCCGCGTACATCACCGCGAGCCGGTCGCAGGTGTCGGCGAGGACCGCCAGGTCGTGGCTGATCATGATCAGGCCGACGCCCTGCTCGGCCACCAACTCCTCGATCAGGCGCAGGATCTGGGCCTGGATCATCACGTCGAGCGCCGTGGTGGGCTCGTCGGCGACGATCAGCTTCGGGTCGCAGGCCAGCGCCATCGCGATCATCACGCGCTGCCGCTGCCCGCCGGACAGCTCGTGCGGGTACGCCTCCGCGCGGGACGCGGGCAGGCCCACGTGCTCCAGGAGTGCGGCGACCCGCTTCCGTACGCCCGACGGCGGGGCCGTGCCGTGGATCAGCATCGGCTCGGCGATCTGGTCGCCGATGCGGTGGACCGCGTTCAGGGAGTGCATCGCGCCCTGGAACACGATGGACGCGCCCGCCCAGCGCACCGCCCGCAGCCGGCCCCACTTCATGGCGAGGACGTCCTCGCCGTCGAGCAGGATCTCCCCGGAGAGCTTCGCGCCCGCCGGGAGCAGCCGAAGCAGGGACAGGGCGAGCGTGGACTTGCCGCAGCCGGACTCGCCCGCGATGCCGAGCTTCCGGCCCGCCTCCAGGGTGAGGTCGACGCCGCGCACGGCGGCGGCCCCGGTGCCGTATGTGACCGTGAGGCCCTTGATGTCGAGCAGTGGTGTGGTGGTCGACGGTGCGCTGGTCAACGGGACGCCCCCAGCCTCGGGTTGAGCACGGACTCGACGGCGCGGCCGCAGAGCGTGAAGGACAGGGCCACCAGGGCGATGGCGATACCGGGCGGCATCACGTACCACCACTTCGTCGTCGCGCCCGAGTCGCGGGCGTCCTGGAGGAGGCCGCCCCACGACGTGACCGTCGGGTCGCCGAGGCCGAGGAACGCGAGGGTGGCCTCGGTGAGGACCGCCGAGGAGATCACCAGGGTGGTCTGGGCGAGCACCAGCGGCATCACGTTCGGCAGCACGTGCCGGGTCATGATGTGGCTGTGCCCGCCGCCGAGCGCCTTCGCGCGTTCGATGTACGGGCGGGACTCCACCGCGAGCGTCTGCGCGCGGACCAGCCGGGCCGTCGTCGGCCAGGTGGTCACGCCGATCGCGAGGATGATCGTCCAGATGGAGCGGGACAGCACACTGGCCAGGGCGATCGCCAGGACCAGGGTCGGCATCACCAGGAACCAGTCCGTGATCCGCATGATGACGGTCGCGTACCAGCCCTTGTAGTGACCGGCCGTGATGCCGATCAGGGTGCCGATCGCCACGGACAGCGCGGCGGCGAGGAAGCCGACCGTGAGCGAGAAGCGCGCGCCCCAGATCAGCAGGCCCAGCATGCCGCGGCCGTCCTTGTCGGTGCCGAGCGGGAACTCCGAGCTGGGCGCCTCCAACGGCAGGCCCGGCGCCTTCGTCACGCTCTGCACGTCCGCCCCGACGAGCAGCGGCGCGAACAGCGCGAGGAGGACGAACAGGGCGAGCGCGCCGAGCCCGAACAGGCCCGCCCGGTGCGTGCGGTACTGCCGCCAGAAACGGACCACCGAGCGGCGGCGGCGCTCCCGGGCGAGGGCGCGCGGGCTCTTCGCGGCGACGGTGTCCTGCGTACGCGTGTCGGTGTCGGTCGTGGTCATCGGCCCACCCGGGGGTCGAGCAGCGGATAGATCAGGTCGGCCAGGGTGTTCATCAGGATCACGCCGGCCGCGAACACGAAGAACAGGCCCTGCAGGAGCGGGAGATCGGGGATCGACAGGGCCTCGTAGAACAGCCCGCCGAGGCCCGGCCAGGAGAACACCGTCTCGACCAGGATCTGGCCCGCGACCACATGCCCGAGGTTCACGAACAGCAGCGTCACCGTCGGAAGCAGCGCGTTCGGCACCGCGTGCCGGCGGCGTACGAGCGCGTCCCGCAGGCCCTTCGCGCGGGCCGTCGTCAGATAGTCGCTGCCCATCTCGTCGAGCAGCGAGGAACGCATCACGAGCAGCGTCTGCGCGTACCCGACCGCGACGAGCGTGACCACCGGCAGGACCATGTGGTGCGCCACGTCCAGGGCGTGCGCGAGGCCCGTCGAGCCGTCGCCGGTCTCCATCAGGCCCGTCGGGAACATCCCGGGGATGAAACCGACGCCGACCGCGAAGACGTTGATCAGCATCAGGCCCAGCCAGAACGACGGCACCGAGTAGAGCGTCAGCGACAGCCCCGTGTTGAAGCGGTCGCCGAGCCCGCCGTTCCGCCACGCCGAGCGGGTGCCGAGCCACACCCCGATCAGCGAGTACAGGACGAAGGCCGTGCCGGTCAGGAGCAGCGTCGCCGGGAGCCGGTCCCAGATCAACTCGCCGACCGGGTCGTGCAGTTGGTACGAGTTGCCGAAGTCGCCGCGCAGCGCCTGGCCGCAGTACTGCGTGAACTGCTCCCACAGCGGCTTGTCGATGCCGAACTGGCGGCGCAGCGCCTCAAGTTGCTCGGCGGACACGGCCCGGCCGTGCGTGATCGTACGCACCGGGTCGCCCGGGATGATCCGGAACAGGAAGAAGCTCGTCACGAGCACGGCGAACAGCGACACCGCCGCGCCGAGCAGCTTGCCCGCCCCGTACCGCAGATAGGCGACGGTGTCACGGGCGCGCGGCCCGCGGGCCGACGGCCCGGCCGCAGCCGGGCCGTCGGGGTCCGCGAGCGCGGTGGTACCGGTGGAGGCGTCGGTCATGTGGCGGCTGCCCCTATTCGCGTTCTTCCGCGGTGGCACGGCGGCGCAGCGCCACGAACGCCCCGGCGCCGATCAGGACGACGGCGCCCGCCGCGATCCCGATCACCACACCCGCCGACGTGCCGTCGTCCGACGATCCGGCCTCCTCGCCCGCCGGGACCGCCGACCACCAGCTCCAATAGCCGTCCTGGCCATAGATGTTGCCCGCGTCCGAGGGCATCGTGGTGATCGACTCGATCTGGTCCGTGCGGTAGGCCTCCACGGCGTTCGGGTACGCGATGATGTTCATGTACCCGGTGTCGTAGAGCCGCGACTGCATCTGCTTGACGAGGTCCTGCCGCTTCGCCGGGTCGTACTCGGCCTGCTGCTGCTTGTAGAGCTCGTCGTACTTCTTGTCGCAGATGAAGTTGTCCGTCGGGGACGTGGCGCCCGGCTTGGCCGGGAGCGCGTCGCAGATGTGCAGCGACAGGACGTAGTCCGGGTCCGGGTTCACGGACCAGCCGTCGAAGGCCAGGTCGTACTCGCCCGCGTACCAGGGGTCGGTGACGTTGTCGAGGCACTGCACTTCCAGGCCGATGCCGAGTTCGCCCCACCACTCCTTGAGGTAATTCCCGATCGACTTGTCCATCGGGTCGGTGGCATGGCACAGAATGCGGAAGTCGAGCGGCTTTCCGTCCTTGCCGACGCGCTTTCCGTCGCCGTTCTTCTTGTACCCGGCCTCGTCGAGGAGTCGGGCCGCCCTCTTCGGGTCGTGCGCGAGTTTCTGGCCCGCATCCGGCTTCCAGAAGTAGTCGGAGAAACGCGGCGGAATGTAGCCCTCGCCCTCGACCGCGTGGCCCTGGAACACCTTGTCCACGATCGTCTTGCGGTCCACCGCGAGGAACAGCGCCTGCCGCACCTTCTGGTCGAGCAGCGCCGGATGCCCGTCACCGAACTTCTTGCCGCTCTTCGTCTGCGCGCCCGGATTCGTGGCAAGGGCGAAGAAACGGCGGCCCGGCGCGTCGTTGACCTTCACGTTCGGGACGTTCTTCAACTCCGCGGCCTGCGCCGGGGTCAGCGAGGGCTGCCCCGCGACGAACGACACCTCGCCCTTCTTCAGGGCGGCCACCGCGGCGTCCTGGTCCTTGTACGTCTTGAAGACCAGCTCGTCGAACTTCGGGGCGCCGCGCCAGAAATTCTTGTTCGGCGTCAGCTTGACGAACTTGTCCTTCTCGTAGTCCGTGAGCACGAACGGGCCGTTGCCGACGATCGGGAACTTGTCGTCGTTGTTGAACTTCCCGAAATCGTCGACCTTCTCCCAGACGTGTTTCGGCACGATCGGCACGTCGATCGCCGTCATCGTCGCCTGCGGCTTCTTCAGCTCGATGACCAGCTTCTCCGGTGAAGGAGCCGTCACCTTCTTGAAGTTGGCGACATAGGACGCGTTGACGGTCGCGGCGCCCTCGTCCGTCATCATCTTGTTGAACGTCCACGCCGCGTCCTCGGCGGTGGCCTGCTTCCCGTCGGACCACTTCGAGTCCTTGCGGATCGTGTACGTCCAGGTGAGCTTGTCCGCGGACGGCTCCCACTTCGTGGCCAGACCCGGGACCGGGCGGGCGTCCTTCGGGTCGTAGTTCGTCAGGTACTCGTACATCAGCCGGTGGATGCTCGTACTGACGAGGCGCTGGGCGAGGAACGGGCTGAGCGAGTCGACGCTCTGCGCCACCGCGACCGTCAGCGTCTCCTTCTTCGCGGTGCTCTCCGCCCGCGCCTCCTGCGGCGCCGGGCTGAGCGGGGAGGCGAGGCCGGCGGTGAGCGTCAGCGCGGCGACCCCGGAGCCGAGCAGCACGCGGCCGCGACGGCGTGGACGTCTTCTCGCTGGTTCGTCTGAAACGTGCTGAACTCTTGTGTCCATGGGCAGTTGACCTCGCGTAGTTGCTCGCACAGAAAGGCGGACGTACTGCGGGACGTACTGAATGACATGCGGGAACAGCTCAGTTGGATGAGGTGTGTGTCTATCAGCGGTGGTCTAAACATGTCAACGGCGAATGAACGCGGTGTGGCCTGCGGGAACGCCCCTGTTATGACGCCGAGTTGGGCCCGTGACCGACATTGGTACAGCCCTCTGAAGACGCCCCCGGAAAGGCCCCCACCGACGGTAGAGTCCGAAGCACGGCACGGCCAGCGGAACGGAGAGATCCTGATGTCGACGGAGCAGCGACAGGAGCAGGACCAGGCGGCGCTCAAGGCGCGCAAAGAGGCGGAGAAGGACGCGCTGTACGCCCTGGACATCAGCGGCGTCGAATGGCACAGCGCCCCCGGCGGGCCCGAGGACGAGAAGGTCGAGATCGCCTACCTGGAGGGCGGCGCCGTCGCCATGCGCAACTCCAAGGAGCCCGACACCGTGCTGCGGTACACGGAGGCGGAATGGCGCGCGTTCGTACTCGGCGCGCGCGACGGGGAGTTCGACCTGAACTAGCGCGGCAGGTCCGTGCGTACGCGAAAGGGGTCGGCGTCCGAGAACGCCAACCCCTTTCGCTCGTACGGGTGTTGCTGCCCGCGGCCGGTCCTTACTGGGTCCAGCCCGGCGGGACCGCGCCGCCCTGCTGCTGGCCCGGCTGACCCTGCTGGGGCTGCTGCGGCTGCTGGGTCCAGCCCTGGCCCTGCGGCGGCTGCTGGCCCTGCTGCTGCCAGCCCTGGCCCTGCTGCGGAGCGCCCTGCTGGGGGTAGCCCTGCTGCGGGGCCTGCGCCTGCTGCGGGTAGCCCTGCTGCGGCATCTGCTGCTGCGCGGCATAGCCCTGGCTCTGCGCGGCCCGGGCGAGGTCCTCGGTGACGAGGGACGCCAGGTTGAAGTACGCCTCACGGGTCTTCGGGCGCATCATGCCGAGGTCGACCTCGGCGCCCGCCGCCAAGTGCTCGTCGAACGGCACCACCTGGACGGCGCGGCAGCGCGTCTCGAAGTGCGCGACGATGTCCTCCACCTTGATCATCTTGCCGGTCTCGCGGACCCCGGAGATCACCGTGATGGAGCGCTGCACCAGGTCGGCGAAGCCGTGCGCCGACAGCCAGTCCAGCGTCGTCGACGCGGAGCTCGCACCGTCCACCGACGGGGTCGAGATGATGATCAACTGGTCGGCCAGGTCCAGCACTCCGCGCATCGCGCTGTACAGCAGACCCGTGCCCGAGTCGGTCAGGATGATCGGGTACTGACGGCCGAGGACGTCGAGCGCCGCCCGGTAGTCCTGGTCGTTGAACGTGGTCGACACGGCCGGGTCCACGTCGTTGGCGATGATCTCCAGACCGGAGGGCGCCTGCGAGGTGAAGCGGCGGATGTCCATGTAGCTGTTCAGCTGCGGGATCGCCTGCACCAGGTCACGGATCGTCGCACCCGTCTCGCGCCGCACACGGCGGCCGAGCGTGCCCGCGTCCGGGTTGGCGTCGATCGCGAGGATCTTGTCCTGCCGCTCCGAGGCGAGCGTCGCACCGAGCGCCATCGTCGTCGTGGTCTTGCCGACGCCGCCCTTCAGGGAGATGACCGCGATCCGGTAGCAGGACATCACCGGCGTACGGATCAGCTCCAACTTCCGCTGCCGCTCGGCCTCTTCCTTCTTCGCGCCGAGCTTGAACCGGGACGGGCCCGGGTTGTTCTTGCGCTGCTTCGGCTGGTTGCGGAGCAGGCGGTCCGAGGACAGCTCCACCGCCGCGTTGTAGCCGAGCGGGGTGCCGGGCGCGGCCTGCGGCTGCGGCTGCTGCGCGCCGGGGCCCGCCTGACCGGCCTGACCGCCCTGCGACCAGCCCTGCGGCTGCTGCTGGTGCGGCTGCGGTTGCGGCTGCTGCTGTGCGTGGGGCTGCGGCTGCTGGCCCTGCTGCGGCATCGGCTGACCGTGCTGCTGGGGCTGTTGGGGCTGCTGCGGGTGCTGGCCCTGCTGCGCCTGCGGGTGCTGCTGGTGCGGCTGCTGCTGGGCGTGCGGCTGCTGTCCGGCCTGCTGCGGGTAGCCGTAGCCGTGCTGCTGGGGGACCTGCTGCTGCGGGTACCCATAACCACCGGGCTGGCCCTGCTGCTGGGCCTGCTGCGCCTGGGCAGCCTGCTGGGCGGCGTGCGCCTGCTGGGCCTGGGCAGCGGCGGCCTGCTGCGCGGCGTGCGCCTGCGCCTGCGCGGCCTGGTCCTGCTGCGGCATCGGCTGGGCGCCGGGGTGCTGCCCCTGCTGCTGCGGCATCGGCTGCGCACCGCCGAACCCGCCCTGCCCGGCGGCCTGTTGAGGCTGCTGGGCCTGCTGCGGGTAGCCGTACCCGGCCTGCTGGCCCTGTGCCTGCGCGGCCTGCTGGGCCTGGGCGGCGGCCTGCTGCGCCTGGGCCTGCGCCGCGGCGGCCGCGGCCTGCGGGTCCTGCGGCTGACCGGGCTGCGGCTGACCGGGCTGCTGGGCGGCGGCCGCGCCCTGCTCGGGCTGCGCCGGCTGGTAGCCCTGCGGCAGCGGCGGCAGTTGCTGCTGCGGGGCCTGAGGAGGCTGCGGCGCCTGCGGTACCTGGGGCGCCTGGGGGACCTGCGGAGCCTCCGCCGGCGCGGTGGCCTCGGGGGCCTGCGGCGCCTCGGGGGCGGCCTGCCCGGCGCCGGTCTGCCCGGCCTCGGCGGACTGCTCCTCCGCGTCGTCCTCGGCGGCGGCCTGCTCCTGCTCGGGCTCGTCGGCGGACCCGGACTCCGGCTCGTCGTCGGCCGAGCCGAACAGGGCGGCGGCCTCGGCGTCCGCGGCCGCGTAGTTGAGCTGGGCGGGCTGCTCGGGCTCGTCGGCGGACGCGTCCGGCTCGCTCGCCGACGCGACCGGCGTCGCACCGCTGTCCTCGTCGTCCACGGGACGCAGTACCGGGAAGCCGGGCGCGGCAGGCGCGTTGGCGGAAGGCGTGGAAGGCGCGGACGGGGCCGACGGAGTGGACGGGGCGGGAGCCGCAGGCGTCGGAGCCGCGGGTGCGGGCGCCGGGGGAGCGGGCGAGGCGTCCACGGACGGCGCGGGCGAGGCGTCGGCCGAAGGGGAGTGCGCGGACTCGCTGCCCGACTGCGGATAGCCGTACCCGCCCGTCGCCGACGCGGCCTGCTGCGGGTAGCCGTAACCGCCCGACGTGTCCTGGCCGGTCGCGGGGGTCGCGGGCGTGGCCGTCTGCGGAGGCGTGGTCTGCGGTGCGGCGGCCTGGGGTGCGACGGGGGCGGCCTGCTGCGGGTAGCCGTAACCGCCGGAGGCGTCCGGAGCGGGCTGCGCGGGCTGGGCGTGCTGCGGGTAGCCGTACCCGCCCGCGGTGTTCTGCTGCGGGTAGCCGTAACCGCCGGAGGCGTCCTGCTGGGGGTAGCCGGCCTGGGGCGCGCCACCCGGCCCCTGCTGTGCGCCCGGCGCGTACTGCCCCTGCTGCGGCTGCCCCTGCTGCGGCTGCTCCTGGGCCGGGGGCTGCGGCGGGCCCTGCTGTCCCGTCGGGGGGCCGAGCGGCTGGCCGGTGGGAGGCGGCGGCGAGGCCGGGGCGGCGTTGCCGCCGCGCGATCCCTGGTCGTACCAAGCAGGAGGCTCGTAGACGATCTCGAACTCGCCCGTGAGGTCGAGTTCACGGTCTTCCCCGTCAGGGGACTGGCCGCCGTGGTAGTCGGACCGATCCCTGTTCACTGCTTGCCTCCTGGTCAGCCACTGCTGCTGAATGCGTCGTCGCGGTCGGGCGGATGGGGTGGCGCGTCCCACGCGTCTGCGACGCAACCGCATCACCAGAAGAGCCTAATCACTCGCACCGCGGTACGGGAAAGCGCCCTTGTGTGCGCTCCGTCTCCGCCGCTGGTCCGGTCGACCGGCTTCCCCGGGGTCCCCGGGCTCTGTGCGACTCGATCGGCGGATCGGGTCGCGGTGCCCGGAAGTCACGGAACATCCGGGCGGGTTGAGGGGATTCTCGGCCCGTCCGGACGGACTTCCGAGCATCCAAGGGCATGTGCTCGGCCACCGAAAGACGCAATCCGGCCGGACGTCGAACGCCGGCCGGAGAGGCATTTCCGCGCGCCGATCGCCCCGAGGGGCGCCCCGCGACCGGACATCACAATCCGGTTGCGGAGCGGCATCGGGACGTCAGTCCATACGCCGGGCCGCGCCGAGCAGACCGTTCTCGGCGTCGGTCGGCTCGGTCATCACGTACTTGCGGTGCTTGCGGGTGCACCACAGGGCGACGTTGTCGGAGAGCGTCGGCAGCAGCTGCAGGTGGTCCGCCGGCACGCCGAGCGTCTCGCGGACGACCTCGGTCTCCTGCGGCGAGATGCGCTGGATGCCGACCAGCTGGGCCTGCGACAGCCAGCGCGGCGCGTGCTCACCGACGTACGGCAGCACGGTGACGACGGCCTGCCAGGGCAGCGAGGTCACCCGGCCGCGCGGCGGGCGGACACCGCAGTCGCGGATCAGCACGACCGGGCTGGACACGGACGGGCCCTGCGCGGGCACGCGGCCCACCGGGTAGACCGTCACGCACTGCTGGCCGCCGCCGGCCGCCTGCGCGAGCTGCGCCCAGACCTGCGGGCGGCCCGTCTCGACGGCGACGCGCGCGCCGGTCGCGGCGGAACGCAGCGCCAGCACCTGGGCGAGCCAGAGGCCGCCGACGACGCAGACGTCGAACGGCGTGGGGCGGGCCAGGCCGAGGACGGCGGGCTGGTTCTCGGTGTCGGTGCCGATGATCACGCCGTCGTCGCCGATCGGCATGCTGATCGCGGCGATCTCGTCGGACGTCACCACGTGCCGGTTGCGGCGCGGGCCGCGCAGGCCGAACCCCGGGCTGAAGATGCGCCGTTGCTCCTGCTGCTGCGGGGCCTCGGGCTGCTGCAGCAGCGGGATCATGCCGGTGTCGGTCGGCGACGCGACGTGGGCGGGCCGGCGCTCGGGGTTCTGGCGCTGCCCCTGGTTCATGGTCGGCGTGGGGTAGGACATCAGGACGTACCTCCGAGCGGCAGGGTGGCGAGGGCGCCGGGGACCTGTTCGCGGTCGAGCCGCACGAGGCCGACCTTGGAGGCGCCTGCGGCGCGCTCCAACTCGCGGCGCGCCTGGTCCAGTTCGTTCTCGCCGCGGCCGGTGATGCGGACGTGGCCCGCGATCGCGATGCCGCGGTTGCCCGCCCGGCTGAGGGTGGTGCTGAAGGTGGTCGCGAGCACCGGCAGCGAGGTGAACCGCGTCACCAGCTGCGGCAGTCCGACGCCGCCCTGACCGAGCTGCGGCCAGCGGGAGATCCAGTACGTGGTGTGCCAGCGGTCGTCCACCCGCCAGGTGCGGACGGCCTCGACCGTACGGCGCTGGCTCGGCCGGCCGTCGTTGCTGCGCTGGGAGTTGGCGCGCGGGTTCAGGCAGCTGGACGTGGCGAGCGCGTTCACCAGCTCGTTCTCGTCGAGCAGCGTGGCCGCGAAGCCCGCGCCGGCGAGCCGGCTGGCCAGCTGGTCGGCGGCGCGGAGCAGGGCGCGCTGGGCGCCGGGCACACCGCCGCCGCGGGCCTCGACGGCCTCGGGGCACAGCTCGGGGTCGAGCTTCAGGGCGACCCAGGTGAGCCGCAGGGCGGGCGAACCGGCCTGGGCCTGCAACGGCCCGTACGACCGCGCGGCGACCGACTGCTGCGGCAGGTGCGGGGCGGGCGCGGGCTGGGTGTGCTGGACGACCTGGGCGGAGGCGAGCTGGATGCCGTCGACCTCGAGGGCGTCCTGCACGAGCTGCAACGGCAGCTGGCGGCCCGCGACTTCGGGGCGCAGCGGCTCGTCGCTGGGCTGCACGAAGAGCACGGCCGTGAGGAACGAGCCGTCACCGATCATGCCGATCGACCGGTCGTCCCGGGACACGAAGCTGTACGTGCGCAGCGCCGGGTCGCACTCGACGGCGGGCGCCAGCATCGGGTCGGTGCCGGGCGGGACCGGCGACTTGGCCTCGCGCTGACGCTGCTTGAGCGCGCGGGCCGTCTCGTACCACTCCGGCAGCGGGCGGTGGTGGCGGCGCAGGATGGCGAGCAGCACCAGGAGCGCGGCGACCGCGCCGGCCGGGGCGAGCAGCCAGCGCTCGGTCACCCACGCGGCGACCATGATCGCGGCGGCCAGCTCCACCAGGACCAGCTGCTGCAGGCGCAGCGGGCCGAGCCCGCCCGGGCGCGGCAGCGTGCGAGGCGCGGCGGAGGCTGCGGGTCCCGTGGCCGCGGGAGCCGGGCCGGGGGTGGGCCTGCCCCGTCCCCCGCCCCTCGGCTGCTGCTGTGCGCGGCGTCCGCGCCGAGTGCTCGTAGCGCTGGTCATCCCCCGGGACATCCCTTTCGCAATGTGGCATCGGTTCGCTCGGTGGCACGGCTGTGCTGGTGGTCGCCCGTCGAGCGGGCTCGTGGTGCTCGCTCGTCGTGCTGCGCGACGTGTCGCTGTGGTGCCGTGTCGCTCTGTCGCTCGTCCTGCGCGTCGCCGCTGTGGCCGCCGTGCGCTGCGGTGCCCTGTGTTCGTGTGAGAGGTCACGCTACCCGCTGATGAGCACCCGGCGACACGGGGGCCAGGACAGGGAAGTGCGGTGGCTCTGTGAACTTCCGGTACAGAGCGGACTCGCACACCGAACCTGGTGGACCGGGGCCCGGCGGCGCAGTGCATAGTAGGTGCCCTGTTCTGCTCAACCGGCCCACGAATGCGCGCTGATACCGCCGGGGGCCGGTCGGGGGGCAACGACTGAGCATGGCAAAACGGGAGAAACGGGAGAGCTGGGACACATGGCAAAGCGTCGGGATGAGCTCGCCGCCTATACATTCGCGCGCAAGCGCACTGTCGCGGCTTTCCTGGCACCGGAGCCCGGGGGATCAGAGGAAGGTGCGCCGCGTCCGGTTCGCACCGTGATGCCCAGTCTGGCCGTAGGTGTCGTCCTGGTGGTCGGCTTCATCGCCTGGGGCGTGATCAAGCCTGCGGCGCCGAAGGGTTGGGACAAGCCGGGCGAGAACGTCATCGTGGACAGCGACTCCACGACGCGGTACGTCGTCCTCAAGGAGGGCGACCACAAGATCCTCCACCCGGTCCTCAACTACGCCTCCGCCAAGCTCCTTCTGGAGAAGGGCAAGGGCACCGTCCTCGAGGTGCCCGGCAAGGAGATCGACAAGAGCGGCATCCGGCACGGCCCGACCATCGGCATCCCGTACGCCCCGGACCGCCTCCCCACCCCCGAGGACGCCGAGAAGGCCAAGACCTGGGCGGTCTGCGAGCGCCCCGGCCAGGCCGGCGGCACCCCCGACCGCGCGGTGTTCGTCCTCGACGCGGAGGACGCCAAGTCCGTGAAGGACAAGGGCAAGGTCGACTCCGGCGAGGTCCTGTACGTCGAGGAGCCCAAGACCAAGCTCCGCTTCCTCGTCGACGGCGAGGGCCGTGTCTTCCGCCTCGGCACCAACGCCGTCAACGCGGACCCGGCGCTGCGCACGAACCTGCTCGCCGCGACCATCGGCGGCAAGAACGAGCCGCAGCCGGTCAGCCCGGAGTGGCTCAAGACGCTCGACGACAGCGGGACCATCTCGTTCCCGACCATCCCGGGCGCCGGCACGGGGACGTCGGTCCAGGGCCTGCCCCAGGAGGCCGGCACGGTCGGCCAGGTCCTCAAGGCCGAGGACGCCTCGGGCGTGAACTACTACGTCGTCCTCAAGGACAGGGTCGCCTCGATCTCGCAGTTCGAGGCCTCCCTGATCATGAACTCGCCTGCCGCGCAAGGCTCGTTGGCCGAAGAGGTCTCGGTCGCCAACAAGGACGTCACCACCGCCAACCAGGGTCCGGCGGAGCCACTCGGCGGCCACGCGGACTGGCCGCAGCAGACGCCCGAGCAGGCCAACGCCGTCGACGCCAACACCGGCGCCGCGAACGACACGTCCTGCAGCGTCTTCGACGGCACCTTCGACACGGCCGCCAAGAAGCCCAACCTCAGCGCCTGGGCGGGCAAGGCGTACCCGAAGAAGGTCATCACCGACTCTCTGAACGCGTACGTCTCCTCCGGATCGGGCCTGCTCTTCCAGCAGATCCAGGGCGCCGCGACCGGCGGCGGTGGCGGTACGTACCTGCTCACGGACACCGGTCTGCGCTACTCCCTGCCGGTCGGCAACGACGACGCCTCGGACAAGACCGGCGAAAAGGGCAACGGTACGAAGGAAGGCGAGCAGCCCTCCGAGACCGACAAGGCCCGCACCCGCCTCGGCTACGAAAAGGTGAAGAACTCGGTCTACGTTCCGCAGAACTGGGCCGAATTCATCCCGAAGGGCCCGATGCTGGACACGGGAAGCGCGCGCCAGGCGCAGAGCCAGTGAGGTTCGGCGACGGCGGCCGGTGACGTTTTCACCGGTTCCACGGCGACGGCCGACTGCGGGTGGAAGGCCCAAATCGTCTTCTCCTGCCCGGAGTTGGCCGTTCCAATCACAGCTCCGTCGCCGGACTGTGTGAAGTCTGTAACTGATCCCTGCTGCCGCTGGATGTGTCAGTGACGGGCGATAGAGTGCTGTCAGCGCTCATTGATGTTCAACAGAAGTGACGCCTCAAACCCGAGAAGCGGTACGGGCTTCTCGGTCCACAACGACATGGGGGAAGGTTCACCATGGCCGGCCAGTTTCGGGTAACAGAAGATCAGCTCGCCAAGCTCTCGAGCGACATTGACACGGCGAACGGTCAGATCCAGGGGGAGATCCGCCGCCTCAACGGCGTGATCGAGCAGATCGCGGGCGGCTGGCAGGGCCAGGCGGCCAAGTCGTACCACTCGCTGCAGGAGCGGTGGAACTCGGACGCGAAGCGGATGAGCGACATCCTGCAGGACATCAAGGAAGCCGTGGACTCCACGCGGAGCAACTACACCGCGTCGGAAGAGCAGCAGAACTCCGAGATCAGCAAGATCATGTCGGACTTCGGCTGATCGTCGCTCGATCGAGTGGCCGTCGCGTAACCGCCCCGACTTTCCGGGACATTCGCGTCGCGCTTGCTCATCACCCCACCAAACTTCCGCAAACTCCCCGAAAGGGATAGACGATGTCCATTCTCGTCAATTACGCAACGATCACCAACGCTGCGACCGACGTCCGCACCACTGCCGGCCGCATCAAGCAGCAGCTCGACGACATCGAGGCCGCGGTCAAGAACGTCGCCCAGTCCTGGGAAGGTGAGGCGCAGGAGGGTTACCAGCGCAAGCAGCGCGAGTGGGACCAGACTGCCGCCGACCTGCACCAGACGCTGATGAAGATCGCGTCGGCGCTCCAGAACTCGGCCGAGAACTACCAGGCCACCGAGCGTCAGAACGCCAACACCTGGAACTGATCCCTCAGCCCGCAGCGGGCCTGAGTCGGTGTGTTCCGAGGCGTTGAGGGAGGCCCGGTCGGCGCGAACAGCGCGGACTGGGCCGAACTCGCCTCAACACCCGGGCCGGGCCCGTTCATCCGTGGGACACCCGGTGTTCGGGTTCCCGGGTGTAGGCAGTACGTACGACCGCAGCAAGAACTCGGGCTCCGGCGAAGGCCTCGCCGGACCTGGCAAGAAACCGCGTCACCGCACCAGCTATTGACAAGCCATCCCTGGGGGTCCTGAGCATGGGGGTCCTGACACCCCGTACGCGTACGAGTGGAACCCGCGCACTGCAGCGGGCTGTTGGCGTACTCACGGTCACGGGGATGTGCTTCGCCGCCGCCCCTGTCGCGGTCGCCGACTCCGGACCCGAGAACCCCGAATTCGGCCTCAACTCGAGCTCCGAGTGCGAATTCGGCGGCAAGAACATTCCGTCCACCCCCTGGTCCCTGCAGCGCATCCTCATGGAGCAGCTGCACGACAAGGCCACGGGCAAGGGCGTGACGGTCGCGGTGATCGACACGGGCGTCGACGACGACAACAAGCAGCTCGCGGGCCAAATGGCGTCCAAGGGCAAGGACTTCGTCGGCGGCAAGGACGGCACCGAGGACATAGAGGGGCACGGCACCCGGGTCGCCGGCATCATCGCCGCCAAGAAGTACCCCAAGACGGGGTTCCAGGGCCTCGCCCCCGACGCGAAGATCCTGCCCATCCGCTACACCGGAGCGCAGGACAAGCAGGGCAGGCCGAAGCAGGGCAACTCGGACACGATGGTCGCGGCGATCAACTACGCCGTGGACCAGGGCGCCGAGATCATCAACATCTCCTCCGACACGGAGAAGCGGCAGGACCCGCCGCGGCTGCGCGCCGCCATCAAGAACGCCGTCGACTCGGGCGCCCTCGTGGTCGCCGCAGCCGGCAACGACGGCGCCGACGGCAAGTCCAAGAACACGTACCCGGCGTCGTACGACGGAGTGGTAGCGGTCGCGGCCTCCGACCGCAACGACGAGCGGGCGTTCTTCTCCCAGGCGGGCGACTTCGTCGACATCGCCGCCCCCGGCCAGGGCATCGTCTCGACGGTCCCGAAGGGCGGCCAGTGCACCGCCGACGGAACCAGTTTCGCGGCCCCCTACGTCGCAGGTGTGGCCGCGCTGATGATGGAGCGCTACCCGGAGTGGAACGCCCAGCAGGTCATCGCGCGCATGCAGGAGACCGCCCAGCGACCCACCGCCGAGGCCAATCGGTACGTGGGCTGGGGAGTTGTCGACCCGCTGGCCGCGCTGTCCGACAGCACGGAACCCGGCGAGACACCCGAGCCCGAGACTCCGAAGCAAGCCAGTGGCGCCGTCACCCCGATGAAGGTCACCATGGGGGAGACCCCGGCGGAACGGGACCGACGGATCGCGATCTACGTACTGGGCTCGGGCTTGCTGCTGGTCTTCGTCGCGGGCGGCAGCGGGATCGCTGTTCGGGACTGGCGACGGAAGAAGGCTGGGGGGTTTGGATCTGAGTAAGGCGAACCGGCCTGCACAGAACGAATCAGGGCCTTTGACGAAGCCGGACCGGCCGGACACGGAGTCCGCCGGCACGAAGAACTTTGGAAAACAGGGGAGAGGACACGGGGTATGAGCAACGGGATGCGGGTTGATCTGAGCGCCCTGGATGACGTCATCCGGAAGCTCAACGGGCTGATCAGCAACATGGACTCGGCCAATGAGAAGGCCAAGTACGAGACGGACATTCCTAGCACCGCTTTCGGCAGCATGAAGTTCCTGGAGTCGAACGGGCTGCACAAGGCTCACGCCGAAGAGAAGGCCCGAATCGAGAAGATCATCAAGGGCCTGCACGAGCTGATCGATGAGTTCGGCAAGAGCGCTTCGAAGGTGAAGGACAAGTACACCGAGCAGGAGCACGCCGAGAAGGGTCGCTACGACGGCGGCAACAACGCCGGCGCGGCGAACTAAGCAGACTTCAGGAATCGGCCACTGACGGAGGGGATGTACGGAGATGGCCTACGGCTACGGCGGCGCGTACATGACGCCTGAGCAGATCGAGGCTCAGCAGCGGGCACGCGAACAGCGCATTCAGGAGAAGCACGACGAGCTCCTTGAGGAGCAGCCGAACGGCGGCATGGGCGGCCCGGACCGCTCACAGATCGAGACGCCGTTCATGAAGATGAGCATTCCGGAACTGCGCTCCATGATTCTGGACGCGGACCCGGACCGCATCTACGAGGTCAGCCAGCACTGGAAGAAGGTCCACGAGATCCTCTCCGGTGGAGAGGCTGGCGGAGAACCGGCCAAGGACAGCGTCGCCGGCATGCTGAAGAAGGCGGTCGAGGACGTCCTGGAGCACTGGCAGGGCGAGGCTGCCAACTCCTTTGCCCGGAAGGCTGGGGAGATCCAGACCAAGGTGTCGAACGGCGCCCTGTGGGCGAAGCACAACGCCGACAATATGGAAGCCGTCCAGAAGGACCTCCGTACCTCGCGCGAGAAGATGCGTGAGGTCGAGGAGCCGGGCTTCTGGGACCGCGCCTGGGACAAGATGTGGGACGACGAGCGCAGCGACGAGCAGCTCCTCGAAGACATCAAGAAGGGCGCCAGCACCGAGGCCGCGGCGAAGGCCAACGCTGACTCGCTTTCCGCGGGCAAGGAGGCGCAGCTCCAGGGCGTGGCGATCATGGAGCAGCTGGCTGTCAACTACAAGGCGTACAGCGGCCGAGTTGATGGAACGGATCCCAAGGACCCGTTCTCGCCCCCCGACCCCAGCACACCCATGCCGACCCCAGTAGTGCCGTCCGGGCCTGGTGGCAGTGGTCCTGGCGCAGCTGGCTCGGCTCCAAAGCCCTGGAGCGCCGGTCCACCCAAGGGAATTGGTTCGGCTCCTACGGTTCCTGGCCCCAAGGGTATCTCTGGAGGCTCTCAGCTTCCCGTCGGTACCAACACCGACAGCCTGTCGCCGGGGCTGACCGGTAAGACGTCGCTGCCTGGTGGTGGCGGTGCCGGACTGCCCGGTGGCGGTGGCGGTGGCGCCGGTGCTGGTGGCGGCTTCGTTCCGCCCGCGGGCGGGCCGAGCCTGTCCGGTGGCGCTGGCCGTACCGGTGGCCCGCTGGCGGGCGGCCGTGGCGGTATCGGTGCCGGCGGTGCTGCGGGTGCCAACCGTGGAGCTGCCGGTCGTGCGGGCATGGGCGGCATGGGCGGTGGCATGGGTGCCGGCGCTGCTGGTCGTGGTGCCGCTGGCGCCGGCGGTCGTGGGGCGCTGGCCAAGGCTCGTGGTGGCGTTGTCGGTGCAGCCAAGGGCATCACCGGCAAGGGCACCGGCGGTGGCGCAGGCCTCCACGGCAGCCGTGGTGGTTCGCAGCGCACCGGCGGCATGGCTGGCGGCATGGCCGGTGGCATGGGCGGACGCGCTGGTCGTCGCGGTGAGGAGAACGAGCGCGGCGAGCGTCCCGACTACCTGGTCGAGGACGAGGAGACCTGGGTTTCCGAGGAAGACCGCAAGAGGAACGTGCCGAAGAACATCGAGTAGGCACTGAGCGAGCCAGCAGGGAACCAATCGCCGGTTCGCGTATGAAGACTGGCGAAACCAGTCGCAGTTGAGTGAGGAGCAAGGAATTGGGAGTCAAGCGAGTCTGGTCCACGACGGGAGTCGCGGCACTGACGGGAGCCTTGCTCCTCACTTCAGCGCCGTTGGCGTCAGCGGACGAGGTCCGTGACAAGCAGTGGCCGCTCACGGTCTATGACGCTGAGGATGTCTGGAAGACGTCGCAGGGTGAGGGTGTGACGGTCGGCGTCGTGGACTCGGGGGTCGACGCCTCGCACCCGGACCTCACGGGACAGGTACTGCCGGGCAAGGACTTCTCCAAGCCCGGCGGCAAGCCTCACGACGATACTGACGGGCACGGCACTGGTATGGCGAGCATCATTGCCGGCCATGGGCACGGACCCGGTCGTGAATCGGGGGTTATGGGCCTCGCCCCAAAGGCGAAGATCCTTCCTGTGAAGGCGGACGACGGCGATGAGATGAGCAGTGAATGGCCCGAGGGCGTTCGCTACGCCGTCGATCAAGGCGCAGATGTCATCAACCTTTCGTTCGTGGATACAGGTGCAACACCGGGCACCCGAGGCGCGAAAGCTATTGCTTATGCCCAGGCCCATGACGTTGTCGTTGTGGCGGGTGTTGGGAACGACGGGGGTACGGTGCATTACCCCGCTGCACTACCCGGGGTTGTGGCTGTCACGGCTATCGATAAGAACTTGAAGCCCTGGGGTGATGCCAACACGGGCAAGGGAGTTACGCTCGCTGCCCCCGGTGTGGACATCACCAACGCGCGCACGACGACACGCAGCGGATACGGAATTGTGAGCGGCACCTCCGAGGCAACCGCCTATGTCTCCGCCATCGCCGCCCTCCTCCGTTCCAAGTTCCCCGACTTGACGGCTGGTCAGATCGTCAATCGGATGGTCAAGTCCGCTGACTACCTTGGGAATGCTCCGGACAAGGAGACGCTCGGGTACGGCATTGCGCGGCCGGGGACGGCGATGCGGATGGACATTCCCAAGGGCCCCAAGGAAGGGCCGCTCGCGCAGGCGCCGTCTGGGACTGAGTCCAAGGGGGCGCCGGCTGAGGGGGGCGACTCCTCGTCGAGTGAGTCCGCGGGCAAGAAGAAGAAGTCCTCTTCCTCGGGGCTGCTGATCGGCGTCGGCATCGGCGTGGCCGTACTGATCGTCGTCGGCGTGATCTTCGCCGTGCTGCGCAGCCGTGGGAACCGTGGCAACGGCGGCCCCGGGAACGGCGGTCCTGGCGGGCCGGGTGGTGGGCCCTCGGGCTTCCCTGGGCAGCAGCAGTACCCCAACGCCGCGCCGGGGCAGGCCTATCCGGCGCCGCCCGGGCAGGCGCCGCAGCAGAGCGGGCCGTACGGCGGGCCGCAGCAGTAAGGGCTGACGGCTGAAACGCTGAAGTCGTCGATGGGGCTCGGGAGTTATTCCCGGGCCCCATTTGCGTACCCCTTCGGGGGTCCCGCAGCGGGATGTGTCGTGTGCCGTGCGATGTCTGGTGGGGCGTCAACTGGGCGTGTGGGGTTGGGTCTTCAGAGGGGCGCGGCATTGTTGTGGCTTCGTTCTGGTTGTCCTCATTCGCTCTCGTAAATGGTGTGGAGATCTTGCGGCGGTAGTCGCAGGGATGTCGTGGTGGATCACGGAAGAGTCAAATCGCCTGGTCCGTTGGGTAGTTTCGCGCAGCCGCCGTGTCGTGTCGTGGGGGAGTGGGGGCGGTGCGTTCCTGGTCTCTGCGGCGTTGCGGTGTGCGCATGCGTACTGCGGAATTCTGGGCGTAGGGGATCTGAGCAAGTGTCGGACGAGTTCTACATCGGCCATTCGGCGTTGGAGAAGCTGAGCGGCGCCTTCTCGCGTGAAGCGGACCTGCTGGGCGAGGAGTTGGCGAAGTTCAAGCCGAAGACGGACGCGGAGGCGATCCATGACGGGTTCGGGTTTCTGACCGAGTCCGAGGAAGTGACCTCCGCGTACATCGGTTTGGCGGAGCAGATGACGAAGGCGATCGAGGGGCTCCAGGAGCACGCGTACGCGATTGCCGACAAGCTCAAGGAGAACTCCCACAACTCCGTCGCCGCGGACCGGGCGATCGAGGAGCAGTTCAAGGGAGGCGACCGGTGAGCGACGAGTCGGTTGCCGAGAAGGTCTACGAGGCCGGGCTCGAACTGGTCAACCCCGGTGGTCAGCCCGATGTGTTGCGGGATGCCGCGAAGGCTTGGGGCGCGATGGGGGACGCGCTCGACCGGTTCGTCGTCCACATGGACAAAGCCGTACGGGAAGCGACGGGCAGTCAGTGGTACGGGCCGGCCGCCGACGCCTTTCTGCTGCACTGGCACGAGGTCAAGAAGTCGATCGAGGAGGCTCAGCCCTCGTTCGAGGAAGCCCAGAAAGGGCTGAACGAAGCGGCCGACAAGATCGAGGAGATCAACGACGAGATCCACCAGATCTATCTGGAGATCGGCGTCACGATCGGCGTCTCCGTCGCCACCTCGTTCATCACGCTCGGGTTCTCCGCCGCCGCGGGCGCCGCCAATGCCGCGCGGCTCGCGGGCCAGGCGACCGCCGCTGCCGCCCGGCTCGGTCGCATTCTGGCGACCATCGCCCAGTGGTTCCAAAGGCTGCGGAACATCAAGGGCTGGGGCCATGTCTTCGCGTTCGCGGGGCGTACGGGCATCGAATTCGGCAACGGTGTCGCCACCAGCATGCTCAGCGGCAAGGGCCCGGAGTGGGAGAACAACCTCGTCGGCGGCGTCGCAGGTGCGGGTATGGGCAAGGTCGCGGACCTCGCGCTCGGTGGCAGGCTCGGCGGCGGCCTCGGTGAGTCGGTGGCCGTCGGAGCCGCGGGCGGAGCCTCCGGCAGCCTCGTCGGCGACGCGGCCAACGCGTCCGGGCCGTGGGCCGACAAGGACGACGAGTTCGACTGGTCGCAGGCGCTGATCGGGGCCGCGGCCGGCGGCGCGGGCGGCGGCGTCGGCGGCGGTGTCACCCACGGGCCCAGCGGCGGCGCGGAAGGGGCGGCCGGGGACGGCGGCTCCGGTGGGTCGGGCGGCGAGGGCGGCTCTGGGGGTTCCGGTGGGTCGTCCGGCGGATCGGGCGGCGAAGGCGGGTCCGGCGGTACGGGTTCAGGTGACGGCTCCGGTTCCACGGGTGGCTCGGGCGGAACCGGTGGCTCCGGCGGCACCGGAGGCGGCAACAGCGGTGATGGCTCCTCCGGTTCCGGCGGCGGAAGCGGTGACGGCAGCGGCGAAGGCGGCGGGGACAGCACCCCCGACCAGCTCACCGACGAACAGCGCGAGACCCTCCGCGACGAGACGACGGGAAGCCGCATCGGCAACGAGTTCGGCGTCGCCGGCAACCACCTGAAGGAAGCCGACAGCAAAGAGGACGACCTGGCGGAGGGTCAGCAGAAGACCGCTGACAAACTGCGCGAGCACAGCAAGAACACGAGCTTGGTGGATGATTTCGGGTGAACGGATCCCAGTCCATGTCGGAGCCTGAGCCCGTGTCGACCCCTGAGTCCATGTCGGACCCTGAGTCGGCGTCGACCCGCAAGCAGGTGGCCGCCGTACGGCAGGGGGCGCCCCTCGGGTGGACGGCCGTGGCCGCTCTGGTCGTACTGCTCGGCTCCTGGATGTCTCTGCGGGCCTCGCAGCTGCGGGACGTGCTCGTCCTGGTGGCGGCGCTGGTCGTGGCGTGCTGTGTCGCGTACGGGCTCTTCGTACGTCGTGCGGCCGGGGAGCCGGACCGGCCGGAGGTGCACCGGGGCCTGATCCGGGCGGCCTCCGGGCCCGGCGGGCGTGGCGGTGCGCTGCCCGGCGGGCTCGCCGGGCTCGGCCGGTGGCGCAGGCGCGGGGTGCTGTCGCTCGTCGCCGGGATTCTGGTGGCGGTCACGCCGCTCGTGCTCGGCGTCGGCAGCCCGGTGCTGGAAGGGAAGGCCGCCGCTCTGGTGGAGGCCGGGGCCGTGGTGCGCGAGCTGCGCGTGGAGTCCGTGCGCAACGTCGTCGAGGACGAGCACAAGACCGGCAGTACGTTCTTCTGCACCTCGACGGTCACTCTGCCTTCGGCCGACGGGAACGGTCCCGGTACGCGGGCCGAGTTCCGCTCGGAGTGGGTTGACGCATGCGGAGCGGGTCAGCGCGCGTTCGTCGCGTACGCCCCCGCGCAGCCGGAGCTCGGCGCCATCGGCGACAGTGAACGCTCCCTTGTGGAACGCGAGTTGGACGGCCATGCGCTGAGCGGGGAGTGGACCGGCATCGTCGCCATGGTCGTGCTCGCCCTGGTCGCCGTCGGGCTGGTGGGTGTCGTCGTGACAGTGAGTCGCGACGAGAAGCACCCGCGTGAGCTGGAAGGCGACGAGTCCGTGCTCCGCGCCCGGATCGCCGGGGCGGCCAAGGGAGCGAACAGCGCCTGGTCGTTGACGCTCGCGTCCGACGCGGGGCAGGTCGCGTTCCACGCGCACACGTCCGCCCTCGGCCTGGCGCGGTCGGCGAACGGGGCGGCAGGGCGCCTGATCTGGCACCCGGACCGTAACCGCACCGGCGGCAAGAAGGGCCCGAACCGTATCGGTGCCGTCTTCGTCAGTGACGACGGCTGGTACGTGCACGGCGCGATCGACCCGGACGTGGCGCGGCGTGCCGGTGGCGCGGCCATGGCGGCTGCCGGCGTTCCGGTCGACCGCTCGTACGTTGCACGGCCGTTGGACCTCGACGCGGGCTGGGTGCTCAGCCTGCCGCGGCGCGTGGCGCAGGCGCTCGGCGTGTGGGCCGTGCTCCTCGTCGTTCTGGCCCTGCCGCTCGCGCTGCCCAGCCGGTTGGTGCTGGGCCTCGTCGGGTCGGCGGGACTGCTGGTGTTCGGCGGCGTGGTCGCGATGATGCGGGCGGACGCCGACGAGGCGGAGCAGCGCGTACGGTCGAGCGGCGCGGCGGGGCGCTAGCCGCAGGGCTCGGCAACAGGGCTCAGCAACAGGCTTAGCTGTAGGACTCAGCCGCAGATCGCTGGTCGCGAACGGCCGCAGGGAGCAAGGGTGTTGACGGAAGAGGCGATTCCGAGCGGGGCCGCCGCCTGGGTGCGCTCGGCGCATGCCGCGCGGGTGCGCCGGACCGGCGCGCGCTGCGCTGCCCTCGGGCTCGCCGTCGCAATCGCAGTGCCGGCCGTCTGGCTGTGGCTGCCCGAGCCCGCCCTGCGCCGTGCCGTCGTCCTCGTGGCCCTGGCCTGCGCCGCGACGTGTCTCGTCGTACTGGCCCGGCAGCAACGGATCGTGGCCGGAGCCGGAGCCGGAGCCGGAGCCGGAGCCGGAGCCGGAGCCGGAGCCGGAGCCGAAGCCGGAGCCGAAGCCGGAGCCGAAGCCACGGCCACGGCCACGGCCACGGCCATGGCGGTACGGACGCGCGTCGGCGTGCCCGAGGGCGCGCCCGCGACAGACCGCTTCTCGCCCGTACGGGACGTTCCGGAAGAGCCCGGCCACGAGGGCGGCGCACCGCCCCTGCCGAGCACCTTCCCGTCCCGTCGACCGCAGCAACTCCGCGCGTTGGCCTGGGGGTCGGGTGTGGCGGCCGGGCTGCTCGCGGTCGGTGTGCTGGCGCTCGGGCGGCCGCAGCCGTCGGACGAGGTGGCGCGGCTCGACGCGGCCGGGGCGGTGTTCGCGGAGGCCCGCGTCCTCGACGCAGGCGCGGCCGAACGGCACGACCCGAGCCGTGGCGCCGCGTACTACACGGCCCGGGTCGTCGTGGAGCTGCGCGGGACGGGCGGGGCGCGCGGCACCGCGACCGTGCGGGCCCGCTCGACCGAGCCGCCCCGCCCCGGCGACCGCACCACCGTCCTCTACGCCCCCGCCGACCTGACCCTGGGCGCGGTCGGCGGGGGTCCTTCGGTGCGGGACGAGGTGGCGGGCCGGACGTTCTCGCCGTTCTGGCGCTGGGTGCTCGTCGGGCTGTTGCTGCTCGCCGTGGTGCTTGCGGCCGGGCTGGTCACGCGTCGGCTGGGCCGGGGGCCGTACGCCCGGACCGGGCCGGGACACCTCGCCGTGCGCGGTACGTGCGTCGGGATGCGCGAAGCCGCGTCGCTGGTCGTGGAGCCGCTCGCCGCGAGCCGCCGCCCCGTCCACTTCCTGACCCCCTTCGACGCGCGTGCCGTCCCGGACGAGGTGAAGGGCCGGGCGCTGTGGCTGAGTTGGGACGCGCGTCCGGGCCAGGCACCGGGACGTCGTACGCAGGCTGTGCTCGTCCTCGACACCGGCCTGGTCCTGCACGGCATGCTCGACGCGGCGGAGGCGGAGCGGCTGCGGGAGCACGGGGAGACCCCCGCGGTACGGGGCGAGGATGCTCGCACCGTGGACCGTCGGCTCGACGTGTGGGACCCGCACGCGTACTGGCCGGCGACCGTCAGCCCCTTCGCGGTCGGGGTCTGCGCGACCGTCCTCGCCGGCGCTGCCCTGCTCACGTTCGAGCTGCCCGCGGCGGTGCGGTGGTGCGTCGGCGCCGTCACCGCCCTCGCCGGACTCGCGGCCCCGGGCGCGCTCACGGAGGGGCTCCGGGGGAAGGGCTCCAGGTAGCGGTTCAGAGGTCCGGCCGACGCGTCACGGACCCGGCCGACGCGTCACGGACCCGACCGACGCGTCACGGACCCGACCGCGTCACAGACCCGACCGACAGGTCACGGAAGACCCGACCGACGCCCGCCTGCGCACGCAGACCCCCAGCTCAAGCGAACAGGCTCGCCAGCCAGCACAGCCCCGCCCCCACCAGGCCGACGCCGAGGAGACCGATCACCGTCCGCCGCAGGGGGCTCCGGCCCGCGCGCTCCCACGCCGCCTCGTACGTGATGCGGCTGCGGCCGAACGGCGCGTACCCGGTCGCCGTGCAGAAGACGCCGAGGCCGATCAGGACGAGCCCGGCCAGCGCGCCCGAGAACCAGCGCAGGGCCCGCTTGCCGTCCGTGGCGACGTAGTCCCGGTCCTCGCCGAGGTGCGTGAGCGACAGCGCCGGACCGCCCTGCCGCACCTCCAGAACCGCGCCCTCCGGGTAGCCGCGGCGGGTGTCGACGTACGCCTGCGGATCGCGTGCGCCCGACTGCCCGGGGGCCGGCACGAACGTGCCGTGGCAGCGGACGTTGTCAGTGCCGCGACGGCTGCGGCGGGCGGCGTTGTGGTGGAACTTCGCCTCGCACGAGCTGACCTTCAACTCCCCGGCGGATCCCGCGAAGCCCGCCGCGTACCCGCCCTCGTACGCCGAGTACGCGCTCAGCAGGAGCCCGAGGATCAGGAAGACCGCGCCGCCGAGGCGGCCGAGTGCGTGCGTCACAGTGCTGCCACCTTTCCGTACGGACTGCCTATCACACGGACGTACGCGCGATACTGCACGGGACGACAGTGAGGAGCAGCGACATGGCCAGGCACGGCGACAACTCCCCGAACCCGCGCAACCCGCAAGGCCCTTCCGGTGAGGACCGGGGAGTGTGGGACGAAGCGCTCGAACCGGAGCAGCAGCGCTCCCTGAACGCCTCCCTCCGCCAGGTCAGAGACCTGCCCGGCGCGAGCCCCGAACTGAAGGACATGGCGAACAAGCTGCTTTCCGGCCGCGTCTCGATCCGCGACATCGTCGACGACCCGTCCGGCTCCCGCGTCTTCGGCGGCGGCGTCTTCGCGCAGCTGCGCGGCCAGTGGGAGTCCGCCTCGGACGAGGAGCGGGACCGCCTCCGCAACAGCGAGACGACCCCGGACGCGGACGCCGACAAGCGCGGGGACGACGGCAAGCCCCGCCGCTCGGAGGAGAGCGAGCGGCCGAAGAAGGGGCAGGGGCGGCACAGTGGGGGGTTCTCGCTGTACTAGCGGCCCGCTGCACCGGGGCCCCCGCCGTGCTGTGCCGGGGCCCCGCCGTGCCGCGGCAGCCCCTGTTACGCCTGCGGCGGCCGTACGCGCAGCGCCTTCACCCCGCGCTCCGTCGCCACGACCAGGAAGCCGTCGGGTGCCAAGTCGGCGCCCGTGAACGGCACTTCGGAAGGCAGTGAGGCCGTGACGGCGCCGTGCGCCCGGCTCCAGATGCGCACCTGGTCCCGGGCGCGGGTGAGGAACAGCGGCGCCGCGGCGCGGTCGGCCTCCGCGTGCTCGACCAGATGCTCGGGGCCCGCACCCGGCACGGCCGTCCCGTGCGCGAGGTCGTACACGAGGAGCGCGGCGCCGTCGTCCGTGCCCAGGGGGCGTGCGCCCGGGGTGTCCGCCGGGACCGTGAGCGCCGCCACGGGCACGGGCGGCGCGTCGCGCTGCACGAGCCCGGCCAGGCGTACGCCGCTGACCCCCGCGAGCCGGACGGACCACAGTGTCTGCCACGGAAGCGGGATCCCGAGCCGGTGCACGGCCGCGCCGTACTCCACGAGCCCGTCCTCCACGAACGCGCTCTCGAGCAGCGCGGCACGGGCAGGCGCAGGAGCCTGCGTACGGCTGAGCAGCGGGACCGTATGCAGATAGGTGCGGGCGGGCTCGCCCAGCTGCTCCGCCGGCACGGCCTCCACCGCGGCCCGCAGCACCGTCGGGTCCGCGTGCACGAACAGGCCCGGATCGGTGAGGAGTTGAGGCAGCAGCCCGGCCTCCAGGGTGTGCCCCGCGATGTGGTCGCGCACGTACGGGTCGGCCTGCGACCAGTCCTGGCCGGGCACGGCCTCGAGCAGCGCCATCGCGAGGTGCGACTGCACGGCCCGCACACTCCGCAGCCCGGCCCGTACGGCCTCGCCGA
Source organism: Streptomyces sp. Da 82-17 (assembly GCF_046098215.1). NCBI lineage: Bacteria > Bacillati > Actinomycetota > Actinomycetes > Kitasatosporales > Streptomycetaceae > Streptomyces > Streptomyces sp. Da 82-17. The sequence continues at coordinate 6,910 of NZ_JBJURH010000028.1, read as the reverse complement.
CGGCGGGGTGCTGGAGCTGGACGAGCGTCCGACCTGTCGGACGGCCGTGCGCGTCGTGCACCTGCCGGGACTGGACGAACGGGCCGATGAGGGTGGGCGCGGCGGCGAGCGCGGCGCTCACGTCCTGGCCGGGCTCCTGGCCGGGCCCGCGGCCGGACTCCTGTCCTGCCACCGCGCCGACGAGCCGGGCCCACAGCTCCGCCGGCATGCCGTCGCCCTCGGCCAGGGCGAGCGGGGTGAGGAGGTGGCGCAGGGTCTGCGGATCGGTGCCGTGCCGGTACGCGTGCGCGTCGAGGGCCTGCGCGACGGAGGCGGGCAGCGACTGCTCGTCGACAGCGCCGCCTGCGGGAACCTCCGCTCCCGTCGGGAGTCCGGCGACCGCGAGTTCCACGACCAGGGGGCTGGTGCCGGCGCGGCGGGCGATGGCCGAGGCGAGGTGCAGCCGGGCGGCCGGGTCCGCGGGCTCGGCTCCCGCCCGCTGGCCGAGGAGCGCCTCGGCCTGCCGGGCCAGGCCCTGCGGGTCGGCCCACTCCGGGGCGTCGAGGTCGATGACCTGGACGACTCCGGCGGGCAGCAGGGCCTGGAGCTCCACGGCGGCCGCACGCGGTACGTCGGCGAGCAGCCGGACGTGCTCGACGGCGGCGAGCGGCCGCAGCACCTCCCGTACGACCCGGTCGGGCTCGGCAGCGGCACGTACCGGTCCGGCGCGGTCGACGTCCGGTACGACGACGGTCAACTGGCCGGGCAGGGAGGCGAGTCCGGCGTACACCTCGTCCGTGGTCGTGGCGCGCAGGCCGTAGTGCCCGGCTATCAGCCAGGTGAGCTGGGCGGCGGTGAGGCCCGCGGCGCTCGGGACGGCGGGCGCGGGCAGCTCGGGCGGGACGGTCGACGGGTCGAGCAGGTCGAGGGCGATGCGGCCGCGGAACTCCGGGTCGCACAGCATCAGGAACCCCGTCAGGAGGTGCGAGCGGCCACTGCCCGGGCTGCCGGTCAGCAGCACGACCCGCGGCGCGCCCGGCCGGCCCGCCCGCCATGCGGTCAGGGCACGCAGGGCCGCGGTGCGGCCGCCGATGTAGGGGTGCGGTGCGTACTCCGGGCGGCTGTGGGTGGCGACGCCGGTCATGGTCTCGGTCCCGTCGACTGGAGGCGGGCCCGTTGCGGGGGCGGGCCCGGGGGTGGGGTCAGGAATTGCGTTCGCGCTCGCGGGCGCGGTTCTTCTTGTAGAGCGCGATCGCCTGCTGGGTGGGCAAGTTGGGCGTGCCGTACGACTTGCCGGTCTCCTTCGACACGACGATCTTGCCGCCGCCGGGCTGCGCGGGCCGGACGGGGGCGCCCGGGGTCTGTTCCACGGGCGGCAGCACCGGATAGATCAGGAAGCCCTCGTCGAATTCGTGCACGGCGAGTTCGAGCGGAGTGCCGTCGGGCGCCTTCGGCTGCGCGTATCGCCGGTGGAAGATCGCGAGCGCTTCCTCGGCGGTGGTGGGCGGGTCCTGCGGAAGGTCATTCGGATCGGGCGTCTGGTACGTCATGGGTGCTTCGCTTTCCGGGGTGGTTCGGGGGCTTCGGCCGAGGCCGAGAAATCGGCGGGTTCAGCCGAGTCCGGCGGATCGGTCGGCTCAGGTGGGGAATTCATTGACCCAGTCGCCGTCGAGGAGGGCGCTGGGAAGGTATTCGGATTCGACGGTGACGGTGAATCCCGCGTCCTTTGCCAGGCACGCCATGGCGAGCGGGCCGAGGGCCACCCAGCCCTCCGTGTCCAGGGACCGGTCCTCGTCCCTCGTCCAGTACTCCTTGTGCAGTCGCAGGGCCTGGGCGAGTTCCGCGTTGAACGCGTTCTCGTCGCGCTTGGCGATCTGGGCGAGGAGGTTCATGGGCGGGTAGTTGATTTTGAGGACGTTCTCGCGGGGCGCGTGGCGCAGGCGGGCGGGATCGGTGTTCTCGATGGCCGCGACGAGCTTGTCGCCGAAGTCCGACTCGTCGAGCCGGTACGCCTGGAGGGCTTCGACCCAGTCGTACATGTACGGGTCGTAGGCGCCCTCGGCCCGCCGGAGCAGGTCGACGGGGACCTGGGCGAGCTGCCACATCCGCTTGGGCTCGCGGCAGACGGCGGCAAGGTAGAAGGCGGTGACCCAATGCCCGGCGTAGGCGCGGGGGCCGGCGCCGTAGCGGAGGTTCCGGATCTGGTGCCCGATGCGGTACTCGAACGTGCCGGTCTCGCCCTGGGCGGAGACGAAGAGGGCCGAGCTGACCTGCATGGCCTCGACGGTGGCTTCCCAGGCTGCCAGGTCGCCTCCGTCCGGGCTCAGCCCGCAGTGCGCGCCCATGCGGCTGACGCCCGACAGCACCTCCATCGAGAAGGACAGGGGCTGCCTTTCAAGGGAGTTGAGTCCCTTCTGGAAGCGCTTGTCCTTGACCTCCAACAAGAGTGCCAGGTTCCTGGTGGGGAACTCATGACGCGGAATTGCTGTCACTGCTGCTTCTCCTCGGCCCTGCGAATGTCGAATTCGCTCATCTCGTAGCCGCCGTGCTCGGTGCCGTTCGGCTTGCCCTTGACGAGCATGTAACGGATCCTCGGCGCGCCTTCTTCGCCGTCCAGGGAATCACGCAGTTGCTGCGCGAGATCCAACTCGTGCTGGGCAGCCCGAACTTCTTCGTCCGTCGTGGCCTTCTGCAGGTTTGCGTCTCCGCGCTCCTCCATCTCGTGCACGATCGTCTCAAAGTATGCGCGTGTGCCCTGCTTGACCCTCGGGACGCTGCTGCGGGGCTCGTCCTCGGCGGGGGAGCCGTCGGCGTCGTTAGCGCTGTCGGACTGCTGCGGGCTGTTCTCCTGCTGGTCGCCGGTCGCGGAGTCGTCGCTGCTGCCCGAGGCCGGGTCGGGCAGGCCGCGCCGCTCGCCGAGATCCGCCTGGGTGGAACCCTTGGCCTCCACGACGACCAGCTCGGGCGGCGGGCCGGGGTTGTGCCAGATCTGGTCGAACCGGTTGTTTCCCGTTGCCCTGTCGTCCACGCGGGTGGCGTTCGGGAAGTTGTCCGGCATCGCGTGGAACTCCGCGACCTCGTCGCCGTACTCCTCGCTCTTCCGGCCCCGCGCGGCGTGCAGAGGCCTGTGGATCTCGTCGGCCTCGTCGAACCTCTTCTGGTTCTCGGGAGTCTTGTTCCGCGCCAGCGCTTCCTTGGCGACCCTGCGGTCCTCGTGCGGCTGCCGGTCCGCTTCGATGGCCTTCTGGCGTTCCTCCGCAGCCCGGTCGAGCCGCTCGCGGATGTCGTCGGGCAGCTTCGACTTGTTGCTCTGGTTGGGCTTCCAGTCGGTGTACGACTCGGGTTCGGGCTCGGGGGCGTCGCTCGCCAGCATCCAGCGGTTCGGCGGGTCCGCCGGGTGCAGCTGGGGTGCGGGGAAACCGTCGTCGCACAGGTTCTTGACGCGGATGCGGTAACCGCGCTTGTCGTAGAACTTCTTGAACCATTCCTTGTGTTCAGGCTCGTCCGAGTTCGCCCAGGCGAGCTTCTGCAGGTCGCCCGCTCGCTGCCGTGCCCTCTCGTTCGGGTCGTCCGTCGTCCCCGACGGGTCGGCGGGCCCGGACGGCCGGTCCGGCGCAGCGCTCGGCCTCGTACTCGTGCTCGTGGCCGGGCCGATGTCGCCGTACAGGGGCTTCTTGTTCTGGACCGCGTCCTCGAGGTGGCGGGTGGAGTCCGCCGTCGCGCCGGGCGGGAGGCTCTCGCGGCTCGGGACGGTCGAGTCGGTGTTGAACCGGGCCGGCTCGGAGTCGGAGGCGTCGGTCCCGTTGTCAGGGGACTTGTCCGGGGCGGAGTCCGGCTGGGCGTCGGGGTCCGTGTGGGGCTGCGCGTCGTCCTGGGCCGGACGGCGATCGTCCGCGCGGGGGTCGTCGCGGGGGCCGTCGTCCTTGCGGGGGTCGTCCGGGGTGCGGGGGTCGTTCTCCGTACGGGGGTCGTCTTGCGTACGGGGGTCGCTCTGCGTACGGGGGTCGTCTTGCGTACGAGGGTCGCTCTCCGTACGAGGGTCGTTCTGCGTACGAGGGTCCGTTGCGCGGGGGTCGCTCGGGCTCGGGTCGGCGGTGCGCGGGTCGGAGTCCGGCTTGGGGTTCTGCGGGGGGCTCTGGTCCGGGGTGCGGTTGTCCGAGGTGCGGTCGTCCGGGGTGGCGCGGTCCGGGGTCGGCGACTCGTCGGGTGTCGTGTCGTCCGGGGTCGGCGACTGGTCGGGTGTCGTGTCGTCCGGGCGCGTCGGGGACGGCGTGGCGTCGTTGTCCGGGGTCGGCTTGTCGGTGGCCGGGTCCGTGGGGTCCGGGGTCGAGGCGGACGGGTCGGACTGTGCGTTGCCGTTCTCGGCGCCGCCCTTCCCGTTCTCGTCGTTGGCGTCGGTCTCCTGCGTCGGCTGTGCCGGGTGCAGGGGGTTGCCGTCGCGGTCGAGCGGTATGTGCCAGGCGCGTTCTGCGTTCTCGATGTGGATCGGGTCGTGGCTGACCTCGCCGGTCTGGGTGTCGATCCAGACGATCTTCCCGTTGTGGTTCACGGCGTTGAAGGCGTGACCGCCGCCGCCCGGCCAGTCGACCTGGACGATCGCGGCGGAGCCGGGGCCCGCCACCAGCAGGTCGTACTCGATCCGCCGAGGGGTGTCGGGGTCGTCGCCCGTACCCGCGTACGTGTGCGGAGCGCCCGACCAGGCGATCTGGTTCTCGTTGGCGTTGTCCTCGGGGCTCAGCAGGTCGATGCCGCCGTTGCCGTCCGGGTCGAGGGTGCGCGGCGCGGAGACCTGCGGGTTGCCGTACCAGGTCTCCAGGAACGAACGCGAGCAGTCGGCACAGTTGTTGCCGCGGCCGGGGACTTCGTTGCCGCCGTCGTTCTGGAGCTGGGCCCAGTCCTCGAAGGGGTCCGGGTAGCGCTGCGGCGTGCCGTCCTCGTTCCGCGGGACGGCGTCCTCCAGGGCCTGCTGATCGTCCGGGTCGACCTCGCGGAGACCGCCCGGCTCGTGGTCGAGGCTGTCCCGGATGCTCTGGAGGCTCTCGGTCTCCGGCTTCTTGCCCTCGTCCTTCTTGCCCTCGTCCTTGTTGTTCTCGTCCTTGTTGTTCTCGTTCTCGTTCTCGGGCTTGGTCCCGTCGTCCTTGGAGGCGTCCGGGTCCGCCGGGTCGTTGGGGTTGTCGGGGTCGGCCGCGTTGTCCGGGGAGTTCGTTGCGTCCGGGGTGTTCGACTGGGTGGGCATGCCCGGGGTCTTGGGCGTGCTCGGGCTGTCGGTGCTCGTGGCGGGCGTCGCCGTGGACGCGGGCGAGGCCGGTGAGGCGCCTGCCGGGTTGCTCGGGCCGGGCGGGTTGCCGTTCGGCGTGGCGGCGGGCGGGCTCGCGGGCGACTGCTGCGGAGGCCGGGTCGGCGTGGCCGTCGAGGCCTGCTGGTTCGCACCGGGTTGCTGGTTCGCGCCGGCCTGCTGTTGCTGCGGCTGTTGTGCGTTGGACCGGTCGTTGCTGCTCGGCGTACTCGGCGTACTCGGCGTGCTCGGCGTGCTCGGAGTCGAAGGGGTCGTCGACGTGCTGGGCGCGTTGCTGCCCTGGTTGGTGGACGGCGTCGACGACGGCTGCGAGCCCGGAGCGGTGGTGCCGCCGGGCGTCGTGCTCGGAGTCGTGGCCGGGGTCGTGGCCGGGCCGGTGGAGGTGGAGTTCGTGCTGGTCCCCGGCGTACGGGGGTCACCCGGGCTGGGCGTGTTCGTACCCGGCGTGCTTGTACCCGGCGTGCTCGTACCGGACGGGCTCGAACTGGGCGTGCTCGTACCGGAGTTGCCCGCGTTCGGCGTGCTCGTGGCCGGGGAGGCCTGCTGCGGCACGGACGGCCGGGGGCCGCCCGGATTGCCGGAGGCGGGGGAGGAGCCGCTGTCGCTCGGCGTCGTACGAGGGGTGGACGCGGGGCCCGACGACGAGGGGCTCGGCGACGAGAGCGGGCCGCCGGCCGACGGGCTGGCCGCTCCGGGTGTCGCGGAGGGGGTGCGCGACGGGGCGGACGAGGAGGCGTTCGGGCTCGTCGGCGCGCCGGCCCCGCCGGAGGAGGACGAGCCGCCGGAGTTCGCGCCCGTACGCGCGCCCGCGTCGCCGCCCGTCGACGGAGGCGTCGGGGACGTCGGCATGGCGCCGCCGCCGTCGCCGCGGGGCGTGGACGACGAGGGCTCCGAAGTCGTGGGCGGAGGCGCGGAGTTGGACGCGGACGGGGCGGTCGCCGCGAGGCTGTCGACCTGCGCACCGACGGGCCCGCCGCTGCCCGTCGACGGCGAACTGCTGGACGGTGAGGGGCTGGGCGCGGACGTCGGGGTGGGCGAGGTGATGCCGCCCGGGTTGGAGTTGCCGCCGCTCGGCGCCGTACCGCCGGGGGTGCCGCCGCTGTCGGACGCGCTCGGCGAGGGCGAGGGGGTGGACGACGGGCCGTTGCTCGCGGGCGGGTCGTCGAAGTCGCTGAGGCCGGGGCTGTCGCTGCGCGCGGGCGCGTTGTACTGGCTCGGGCCGGAGTCCGGGGTGCTGTTGCCGCCTCCGGAGTCGGAACCGGGGCCGTTGCCGATGTTCGGGCCGGACGGGCTGTCACCGCCGTTGTCCGCGGAGACGGTGCTGCCCACGGTCGGGCCCGAGTTGCCGGAGTTCGAGGTCGAGGTCGAACCGGTCGAGGAGTTCGAGGAGTTGGAGGAGTTGGCCGAGGAATTCGAGCCGGAGTTGCCGGAGGAACTCGAATCGCTCCCCGTACCCGAGTTCGTACTGGAGCTGGAACCGGAGCTGGAGCTGGAGCTGGAATTCGAACCGGACCCCGACTCCGATCCGGACCCGGACCCCGACCCGGACCCGGACGCCGAATCGCTTCCGGAGGAAGAGGGGTTGCTGCCCAACGGGCCGTTGTTGGCGTAATTCTCCGCGCCGCTTCGAGCCGA